>DATJGV010000264.1:0-17151 GCA_035494575.1 Pyrinomonadaceae bacterium
TCAGTTCACTTTCGATCGAGGTCAAAATTAATGAATTTCAAACAATTCTATTTGGGTTGTCTCTCCCATGCGTCTTATTACATCGGTTCGCGCGATGAGGCCGTGGTCATCGACCCGCAGCGTGATGTTTCACAATACACGGACGAAGCCGCGGCTAACAGGCAGCGGATAAAATACGTGATCGAAACCCATTCGCACGCCGATTTTGTAAGCGGCCACCTTGAACTCGCTGAAAAGACCGGAGCCGAGATCGTTTACGGCCAGCGTGCCAATACCAAATTTCCGACGCACAAGGTAAAAGACGGCGACGAGCTGCGCGTGGGCGACATCAGATTGAAATTTCTGGAAACCCCCGGCCACACTCCGGAGAGCATAACCATCGTTGCCGAGAACACGGCTGATCCGGCGACACCGGTAAAAATGTTCACCGGCGACACACTGTTCATCGGCGATGTCGGACGGCCCGATCTGATCGGCTCGAAGGGATTTACCTCCGAGCAAATGGCCGGAATGATGTACGAATCGCTGCACGACAAGATCCTTGCCTATCCGGACGAAACCGAAGTTTATCCTGCTCACGGCGCAGGCTCGCTTTGCGGAAAATCACTTTCAAAAGAGACGTGGTCCACGCTTGGAAATCAGCGGCAGTTCAATTATGCCTTGCAGCCGATGGGCAAAGAGGAATTCATAAAAGCCGTGACCGCGAACCAGTCCGAGGCGCCGACCTATTTCGCGAAAGACGCCGCAAAAAACCTTGAAGGTTCTGCTCCGTTGGAGGACCTCGTCAAACCAAAACAGCTCTCGACTGAAGAAACAGATCGGTTCGAAGGCGTCGTCGTCGACGTTCGCGTCAATTCCGAGTACGGAGCTTCTCACGTTCCGAACTCGATAAACATCGGCCTTGGCGGACAGTTTGCCTCATGGGCCGGGATACTGATACCGATGGGAACGCCGATCGCGATCGCTGCCGAAACACAAGATCAGGTGGACGAAGCATTTATGCGTCTCGCCCGCGTCGGACACGAATCGGTCACTGGTTTCATACTGATCAAGGACTATGCTGGAAGCGCGAAAGCGGTCAAACAACTAACGGTGAACGATGTAAACGATATTTTAACGGCCGATACGCAGTTCATCGACGTTCGGGGCGTTGGCGAACACGCTGCGGGTCATGCTCGTCTTACCAGGAATCTGCCGCTAAACTCTCTTTCGCGCGAGATCGACCGGCTTGACCCGGACAAGCCGACGTTTGTTATCTGTCAAAGCGGATACAGATCAAGCGTCGGGACCAGCATTCTGGAAAACGCGGGCTTTCACGAGATCTATAACGTCGCGGGCGGGACCAAGGCTTGGAGCGACGCCGGGCTGGAAATGGAAACTTCGGAGGCAACCGGAACGGCTGGCTGATGTTTTATAGTCTCGTGACTTTTCGTGAGTTTCGTGGTTCCAGCTTTTTTAACCACGAAACAAAACAAAAAAATACAAAATCCGACCATACAATTTGATATGGGTGACAAAGCATACTGGGAACATATATACGATACGAAACAGCTCGATCAGGTTAGCTGGTTTCGCGAGCATCTCGACAACTCGCTGAAAATGATCCTGCAGACAGGCGTGGCCAAATATGCTTCGGTCATCGATGTCGGCGGCGGCAGCTCGACACTGGTTGACGATCTGCTCGATGATGGCTTTACCGATCTAACGGTGTTAGATATTTCAGGCACCGCGTTGGACGCAAGCAAGGAGCGGCTTGGCAGCCGCAGTACGCAGGTAAATTGGGTCGAGGCTGATATCACCGCCGCTATTCTCCCGCAAGATCATTTCGACGTCTGGCACGACAGAGCGGTCTTTCATTTTCTCACCAACGTCGAAGACAGGCGGAAATACGTCGAATTGGCGATGCGGGCAATTAAACCGGGCGGCCACATCATCGTCGCCTCGTTCGGACTTGGCGGTCCGGAAAAATGCAGCGGGCTCGACGTGGTCCGCTACGGTCCCGAAACGATGCATGACGAATTTGGAAACGCGTTCGAATTCATCAACTGCATTGACGAAATTCACCATACACCGTTCGGAACAACACAGAAATTCATCTACTGCTATTGCCGAAAGACCGTTTGAACTGATCCTAAATTTCTTTCTGCGCGAGTTTGCTCCAGTACCTAAGGTCGCGACGGCGGTAATCCGGCGAGGTTTTTGCCGAATCGACTGCCTGCTGAAACATCTCACGAGCCCGTTCGGTTTCGCCCTGGGCTTTCAGCACCTTGCCCAGATAGTACAAGCCTTCGGAATCAAAAGCGCGGCGTTCGACGAATTTTTCGAGAGCATCGCGAGCTTCGGTTAGCATATTTGCTTCGAGATACGTCGCTCCGATCTCGCGCCACACCTCGCTCAGCGCATGCTTGTCGTTTTGGTCAACAACGACCGAAAAATGATTTAGCGCCTCCTGCAGATTGCCTTTCGCACGCGCGATCTTCCCGAGTTCATAATTTGCGTCGATCTCCTCAGGATCTATCTCGTACGCTTTGTTCAGATGTTCGAGGGCCTTCGCCTCTTGCCGCCGCTGCAGATAGATCAAACCAAGCTGGACGTGCGCGTCGGCGTCCTTCGGATTTACGGTTGCGTTATGTAGAAAGCGCTTAAAATTTTGCCGCTGGCGAAATGCATTCCCGAATCCGCGGACTTCACCGCCGACAAAACCGCCCAGGTAGATCACCGCGTAAAAGATCAAAAACGGCGAAAACATCCACGGCGAGACGTATCTAAATACGTACATTCCAAGGGTGAATGCCAGCCACGCAATGCAAACGACGACAATTGCGGTTCCGTAATTTGCGCCGAACACCGTCCTTATCGCAAAGACCATCAATACGCCGAACAGAAGTCCTCCGCCGAGCCAGAGTCCAAGAAAAACCGGCGGCGAAACGCCTGCAGAAGAAAGCAGTGCACCAACGACCGCAAATGGCAGATGCGCCGCCGCCCACGCCATCAGTGTACAAACTGCCAGCACGCCGTAATCGCGCTGGAGGACGGTACCAAAGCGTCCTATTCCTCCAAAAAGGCTTATCAAAAGAATCACGGTCGGCACATAGAAGATCGAGATCGTCAAAAGCGGCCTGTACGGCGCCGCGGGATCGAATGAGAAAAAATCGAAGAACCGGTCGCCGACAACAGGTATCTTCTGGCGTTCGGACATCGCCGTTCTATACTGCTGCACTGCCTTGTTGTACTCAGCTTCGGCCTGCGGCGAATCTTCATCGAGCTGCGAAAATTCCGGCTTATAAAATTGGCCAAGTTCCGGAATGCGATATGCCTCTTCGAGCCTGATATTCACAAACGCAAAAAACGCCAATGAGACGAGCAGAACCAACACGGCAGCAAACAGCCAGTTTCCATTGTCGATGATGTCGCTCATCGCCGACGCCGGGCGGAAATATAGCTGAAAAAGAAGCCTGATATTTTCCATATTGAGAGTAAAAGCAGGAGAAAAGGTCGTCGAAAACCGAGCTAAAGCGTAATGTTTTTGACGATGAGATGTCAAGCGTTTTCTTGACGGTTATGAGGCACGGTAACTGCAAATCAAAAGGCCGGGTTAACCCCGGCCCCAATTCATCGTTGATCGTAAAAACTAGTGCGAGTGACAGCATCCGCCCGCTGATATCGCTCCTTCGCCAAAAACTTTTTTCTCCAACTCGATCGCCTGATCGAAAAGAACATTGTTTTCGAGATGGACGTGGCGGTGAAGATCTTTTTCAAGCTCCTTTAGGCCGAAGTAGAGTGCGGTAAAGCTCGGACATGCATCCGGCGGCAGCGTGTAATCACGGGTTATCGTACGCATCTGTCGAAGCTGTTCGGCTGCGACGTCGTGTTCCTGCATCATCATCCGGACCGGGTTCTGCACCGTGCCGAACGGCGGCGGAAACGCCGGGAATTGACCGGCCGCGGACAATTCCATTTGCTTAATGAACGGAAACAGCACAGCCTCTTCCTTACGCATGTGCAGCAGCATATCGTCACCTAGTTCTGTAAACACTTTCCGCAATGCGAATAGTTCCTCGTGCTGCCCGCCATGTTTGCCGCAGACCTTTTCCATCAGCGCGGATAACCGCCCGATCTCTTCTCTGGTAAAGATGTGATGTTTCGCGACAATATGATCGATGAGATCGGACGGAGTCTTTTTTTCCGGAAAGGCGTCTGAGGAAACGGCGGCGTTCGTGGCAACGGCAGTTTCTAGTTTTTGGGAAAGGATCTTTGGATCGACACCGGCGCTTTCGCAGGCTTCTGCAAAAGGCTTGCGTCCGCCGCAGCAGTAATCTATGTTGAATTCCTCAAAGACACGCGTCGTTTGCGGCATCTCCAAAGCGATCTCGCGGATCGTTTTCGTATTAAATTCCAGCATTTGTAATAATACCTCCAAGTATTCTTTTATTAGATTAGCTGTAGGAATTTTTAACGTTCGTGACATATGTCACCGAATCAAATAATTTTTCAAAATATTATCTGTATATGAAACTGAGGATCCACGGAAACTCGATACGGTTGCGGCTGAGTCAGGCGGACGTTGCGGCGTTTGCCGAAAGCGGCCGCGCGGAAGCTTATCTTGAATTTCCGGACGGCAGCCGACTAACTTACGCCCTGGCTGCAAGCGATGCCGTTCCGGAACCGGAAGCCCTTTTTGAAGACCATCGTATTACGGTTTATGTTCCGAAAGCGCGAGCGGACGCGTGGGTGAATTCCGACGCGGTTGCGATTACCGACAGGCCGGTTGGGGGAACATCGGGCCCCGAAATTATCGTCGAAAAGGATTTTGCATGCCTTCACAAACGCGCGGGAGAAGACGATGCGAACACCTTTCCCAATCCGTCCGCAAACCGTCTGTTTTAGGCGAAAAGATGTGACTTATTGATTGAGCTAACGATGTGCGGTAACGTAATGTCACGAGTACAGGGCAGATCTTAGTAGTTTGTCGGCAAAGGAACACCGGTCTTCGGAGGATTTGATGAACTTGCTACAAAGAAGCGGAACAGCTCATGTCGATTATTCGCGGCCGACTCTGCTGGGCCTTGCGGCTGCAGCGGTTCTGACGGTTCTCGTCATTATCGGCTCGCGAAATCTTGAACATTTCGACCCGGCCCTGATCGGCTACACGATCGCAAGTGTAGTAGCTTTAGGGGCAATCGTCTTTCGCTACGCCTTGTGGCTTCAGCGGCCCGCGACCCGCGCCTATTGGAAGCGTGGTTGGCAGCTTTTTCTCGACCGCGAAAAGCTTTTCAAAAACACCTCACAAGCCGTCGGCACCGTCGGCAAAAATCTTATCGGGCAGCATTTCATATTCAAACGCGGGTTTCGCCGATGGCTGATGCACTTTCTGATAATGTGGGGATGCATTCTGTCGGCCTTGATCACTTTTCCGCTAGCGTTCGGCTGGGTGCATTTCAGGCTCGAAGGCGATCTCGGATATCGGGCCTACGTGTTCGGCTTTCCGCTTCAGCTTATGCAGGGCCGCGACCTAATTGCGTGGGTGACGTTTCACGCTCTTGATTTCACGGCGATCATGGTGATCGCCGGATGCGCGATAGCCATCCACAGGAGATTGAAGGACCGCGGAGCGATCGCGTATCAGACGTTCCTTCTCGATTTCACGCCGCACATGCTGCTCATTGCTATCTCCGTTTCGGGTCTGATGTTGACAGCGTCCAGCCTTTGGTTTGATGGATACATGTATTCGTTCATTGCTCTAACCCATCAGGCGACGGTGATAATGACATTGTTCTACCTGCCGTTCGGAAAGTTCTTCCACATTGTTCAGCGGCCCGCATCGATCGGTGTCGAACTTTATCAGGAACGGTCGCAGGAAATGGAACAGGCCGTTTGTCCTCGCTGCGGCGTAATGTTCGTGGGCAAGATGTGGATCGACGATCTGAAAAAAGTCGTTAACCAACTCGGGTTTGACTACCGTCTGGAGAACGGACATTACCTGCAGGATTACTGCCCGCGCTGCAAGCGGATCGTGCGGGGTCTTGCTTATGTCGATCTTCCGAACAAACACGAGCCAGTGTTCTACGGAACGAGAGCTGATGGCGAATAGATATTCGCTCAAAAATATGTCAAAGGTCCAAAATTTAGACAAGATAATTGAAGAATTCGGCCCGCACCTTCACGACGCTCCGTATGAAGGATGGCGCAGCGACCGAGTTATCGATAAGGTCGTTCCGACGCATTGCCCGTACTGCGGCGTTCAGTGCGGAATGAACCTGCTCGTGTCGAAAGGCCATCTGGTAGGTTTCGAGCCGCGTTACGATTTTCCCGTCAACGAGGGCCGGCTTTGTCCAAAAGGCGTCACAGCTTACCTGCAAACGCATCACCCCGACCGGCTGACGCATCCGCTGATCAAACGAAACGGAAATTTTGAGCGGGCCTCATGGGACGAAGCATTTGATCTGATCGTCCGAAAATTTAGCGAACTGCAAGACAAATACGGCAAGGATTCTATAGGCGTGTATTCCGGCTCGTCGCTCACCACGGAAAAAACTTATCTCATGGGCAAGTTCGCCCGGGCGGGTTTAGGAACCCGTTACGTGGACTACAATGGCCGGCTTTGCATGGTCTCTGCCGCCGCCGGGAACAATAAGGCATTTGGGATAGATCGCGCGGCAAATCCCTGGACCGATATTCCGCTCGCGGAAGTGCTGATCATCGCCGGAGCGAATTGTGCCGAAACCTTTCCCGTATTGAACAAATTCCTGTGGCAGCAGCGCGACAACGGAGGTGTCTGGATCGTAATCGACCCGCGGGAAACCGCCACCGCTCGGCAAGGCGATCTGCATTTGCAGCTTAAGCCTGGAACGGATGTAGCAGTCGCGAACGGCATTCTGCATGTCATTGTCAAAGAAGGCCTTGTTGACGAAAGTTTTATTGCGGCGCGCACGAACGGTTGGGAAGATACAAAGGCGGCGGTTGAGAGATACACTCCGGATGTTGCATCCCAGATATCCGGCGTGCCGGCGGAAAAGATCGTGCAGGCAGGTTTGCTGTACGGCCGGGCTAAAACCGGAATGATCATGCACGCACGGGGCATCGAACACCATACGAACGGAGTCAACAATGTTCTGAGCTATATCAACATCGTGCTCGCTACCGGAAAGATCGGTTCACCCGGGCGTGGCTATGGAACGATAACCGGCCAGGGAAACGGACAAGGCGGACGCGAGATGGGGCAGAAGGCCGACCAACTTCCCGGCCAGCGGTCGATCACGAATCCCGAACACCGCAAGTACGTATGCGACGTTTGGGGGCTGCCCGAAGAGGAACTGCCACAGGCCGGCGTTTCCGTTGTCGAGATGTTCCAAAAAATGCGTGAAGGCGAGATCCGCGGGCTTCTCTCGATCTGCAACAACGTCATGGTCAGCTTGCCGGACACGAACGATGTTCGACGTTCGCTCGAGGGCCTCGATTTTTACGTCTGCATCGATTTCTTTATGTCCGAGGGTTCGCGGTATGCCGACGTTGTCTTACCGGGTTCCGCATGGAGCGAAGACGAAGGCGTTACCTGCAACAGCGAAGGCCGCGTTGTCCGGATAAACAAGGCGAACGAGCCGCCTGGAGAGGCAAGAGAAGATTGGCGGATCATCCAGGAGATCGCCGAACGGATGGACCGGGGAAAATATTTTGGCTTTTCGAACGTCGGCGAGATCTTTGACGAGATGCGCGTCGCCTCGAAAGGCGGAAATGCCGATTACTACGGGATCACATACGACAAGATAAATCGCCAAAACGGTGTCTTTTGGCCGTGTCCTTCGGACGACAGCAAGGGAACGCCGCGCCTTTTCGAAGATCGTTTTTATCATCCGGACGGCAAGGCAAAATTTCACGCGGTCGAGTACGTCGGTGCCGACGAAAAGCCTGACGACGAATTTCCTATCATTCTAACGAGCGGCCGTGTCGTTTACCAGTATCTTTCCGGAAACCAGACCCGGCGTATCGGATTTTTGGTCCAGCAGTGTCCTGAGCCTTATGTCGAAATACACCCCGAGCTTGCCGCCAAATTGAAAATAAACGACGGCGAGCGAGTAAAGGTTGTCTCGCGTCGCGGTGAAGGAGTTTTTCCGGCACTGATCGTTCGAACCATAAGGCCGGATACGATATTCATTCCGTACCACTGGGGCGAGCAGCTGGCGGTAAATCAGCTTACAAATCCGAAGCTCGACCCGATCTCGAAGATCCCGGAATTCAAGGCTTGTGCCGCTAGGATCGAAAAGATACACGGCCGCGAGCTGCCGATTCTCGGGAAGGGCCGCAAGGGCACAAGCCTTAGCGAGGTGCAGAAAGGAAAATAACAGAGGGATATTGATATGCAGGAAACAATGTTCATCGACCCGCAGCGCTGTATCGGATGCCGTTCGTGCGTGGCAGCTTGCCGCGAATGCTCGACGCACAAAGGCTATTCGATGATCTTTGTCGATTACATCGACCGCGCCGAAACGACCGCAACTATGCCGACAGTGTGCATGCATTGCAAGGAACCGACCTGCGCACTTGTCTGTCCGGCCGACGCTATCAAGATGAACGAGGACGGCGTTGTAATGTCGGCCCTAAAGCCAAGATGTCTCGATTGCCGAAACTGTGTGAATGCGTGCCCGTTCGGCGTCCCGAAATACAATTCGGCGATGCACCTGCAGATGAAGTGCGACATGTGTTACGACCGGACGAGCGAAGGCCTGAAACCAATGTGCGCAAGCGTTTGCCCGACCGGTGCGATATCTTTTGGCACATACGAACAGATCGTGCCTCTGCGGCGGACGAAACCGGTGAACGCACACGTCTTTGGCAATCAGCGGGTCGAGACAAAAGTTTATTTAATGCTGCCGACAGATGAGAAGGAAGTGGTTGTTGACGGCTGCGGCGTTTTCGAGGGCCACGTAGGTTTGGCTGAACCTGGGAACGAATCCTGGATCGACACGCAGGTTGAGGAAACTGACAGCAGCAACGAGTTTTAGAAGTAACAAGCCGGAAATTTGGTGATAGCAATGAATCGAGATCTTTCAGAAGCAACGAACGAGATAGTTTCGGATGAGCGAAATGTAAGGATAGCCGTCGCCCAAAACCAGGCCGAATTCCCTTATGATCGCGAGGACGAATCGCAGGTAACACGGCGCGAGTTTTGTAATTTTCTTTTCCTGACGTCGAGTGCTCTGCTGGCGGGGGCGGGCGGATTTGCCGGAAAGGCGTTGTACGACTCGCGATCTAGCCGTTCGTTTGCTCCGGCAAAGATCGATGGTGGTGAATCGCTAAAGCCCGGATCGTCGCTCAACTTTTTTTATCCGGGCGAGAACGACACGGCGATCCTTATTCGAACAGCTGACGGAAAATATCATGCCTTCGAGCAGAAATGTACGCATTTGACATGCCCGGTTTACTTTGCAAGGGAACGAAACCGTATCGAATGCCCTTGCCACGAAGGCGGCTTTGATGTCGAGACGGGCAATGTGCTTTACGGTCCTCCGCCACGTCCGCTGGCACGCATCGATCTGGAAACTCGAAACGGCGAGGTCTGGGCAGTCGGAATAACGAAAAGCGATGAAACAATTTAATTACCTGGCGGACGAGCACGCCAGAGAAAAAGCACGAGAGTCTCAGGAAAGGTTCCAGGCCCAGTATTTCCCTTCCGGCCGACGCCCGGGGGAGCGCGGCCGCGCGGCGATCTGGCAGGCTCGCCTTGTATTGCTCGTGATGATCAACATCGCTCAGCTTTGGATCCTGTCCGCCACGGTCGAAGCCGCGCTCGCCGAACATTACAAACATCTCATACCTTTGGTCATTGCTTCGGCGGTTTGCTGGCTGATCGCCCTCTCCATCGTCCTATGGTGGAAGCCCGCATCAAGCAGACGGACGAGCACGGGATACGTGAAAGAGAATGAATCAACCGATCATCGGCTATGACCGGGACGACGAGGGCCATTGGCGCGCGATGCTTGCCTGCGGCCACTACCAACATGTCAGACATGATCCGCCGCTTATTCAGCGTCCATGGGTTCTGACCGATGAGGGCAGGGCGTCGCGTATCGGCTATGATCTGCAATGCAAAAAATGCGACGAGGAAAAGCCCGCCGATTTTTAGTAAAAACCGTTCATAAAGATTGAAACCTGTGAATCGCACATCTAACGAAACCGGCCGCTTGACCTCGGCCATTGCAAATCTTTTTCCGGGATATTTCGCGCTTGTCATGGCGACCGGCATCGTATCTGTCGCCGCTTTTCTGTTGGATTTCAAGCCTATCGCGCAGGCTCTGCTGTATCTAAATATTTTTACTTACATCGTGCTTACCCTGATGCTGCTTGCGCGAGCCGTTTTATTTTTTCCAAATTTCCGAGCCGATGTGACGGACCACGTTCGAGGACCAGGCTTTTTTACCGTTTCAGCGGGCACCTGTGTCCTCGGAAGCCAATTTGTTATAGTGTCGGGAAACTTCGATGTCGCCGCCGGGCTCTGGTTTGCAGGTATCGTCTTGTGGGCCGTGACAATGTACACATTCTTTGCCGCGGTAACGACTCGTGAAAATAAACCTACGCTTGAAAAAGGACTTAGCGGAACATGGCTTATCGCAGCCGTCGCTACGCAGTCGATCTCGGTTTTGGGAACGCTGCTGTCCGGTCATTTCGCGGAAGACCGAAATGTGCTGTTGTTTTTCACGCTATGCATGTTTCTGGTCGGCTGCATGCTCTATCTGCTGCTGATAACGCTCATCTTTTACCGGTTCACCTTCGTCGATCTGACCAGCGATCGTTTGACCCCTCCATATTGGATCAATATGGGGGCGGTCGCGATAACAACGCTCGCGGGAGCAAGGCTCATTATCGCCTCGGGCGATTCAGCTCTGCTGGGGGAGATCGTTCCGTTTCTCAAGGGATTTACTCTATTCTTTTGGTCCGCCGGAACGTGGTGGATACCGCTGCTGTTTATTCTCGGCATCTGGCGGCACATTTATATGCGTTATCCGTTGCGTTACGACCCGCAGTACTGGGGACTGGTGTTCCCGCTGGGAATGTACACGGTCTGCACCTTTCAGCTGTCAAAGGCGCTCGCGTTCGAACCGTTAATGGTCATTCCCAGGATCTTTATCTATCTCGCTTTTGTCGGATGGATCGCCGCCGCGGTTGGACTTGTGCTTACGTTGATCAATTCCGTTAGGGTGAAGGCGATAAAAAATTGACAGTTGATAACATACTCGCGTCCGACCATGATCATCTCGATCAACTCCTTGCCGGGGCATTGCGGATATTTGATCGCGGTGACATGGAGCACGCATTTATTCCCCTTGACCTTTTTTGGGCGCGACTGGCTATGCATATACGCGCGGAACATCTTCACGTTTTTCCTTCTCTTGTAAGAACATTAAAACCGGTGGACAACGACGCGACCGTGAAACTGATCGCGGATCTCAAGAAGGACCATGACTTTTTTATGCGTGAGTTGGCCGACATCATCAAGTCCATGCGCAAGATCAATGACACAAGCGAAAACGTTGCGGCGGAGTTAAAAAACAGGCTTGTTCGTATAGAGAAGCGGCTCGCCGCGCACAATGAATTGGAAGAAAAGACGATTTATCCGGTCACTGCGCAGCTTGGATCCGCGCAGCTCAGCTCGCTCGTCGAAAAAGAGTTGAATAACATACCGCCGCGCTTTCCTAAAGCAGAATAGTATGACCGATCTCGATGGTTTCATCCTGGCCGGAGGCTCGGCCTCAAGAATGGGGAAAAGAAAAGACCTGCTGACACTTGGCGGAAAGAGCTTTATTGCTCGCGCACGCGAAGCATTAATGCCGGTAACCGGCGGCCGGGTCGTTGTCGTCGGTAATATAGATTCTGATGAATGCGGCAGACTTGGGCTGCGGATCATTCCCGATATCGAGATTGCGAACCCCGAAAATTCAACCAGGCGAGCGTCTATCATCGGCCTGTTTACTGCGCTTTCCTATTCAACCACCTCTTGGGCCGCAGTTCTTGCCTGTGATCTGCCGTTTGTCTCGTCTTCGCTGTTTACGCGGATTGCGGAGTTTTGCACCGATAATTGTGATGCAATTGTTCCCGTTCAGCCGGATGGACGACTTCAACCGCTGTGCGCGCTTTATCGTCGCGAAACGTGCGTCCCTGTGATAAAAACGCGCCTGATCGGCAACAACTGGAGCTTAAATGGCCTGTTGGATCAGTTAAGAATCCGGAGTGTGAAATTTGAAGAGATCTCTGACCTCGCCGGGGCCGAACAATTTTTCGTGAACATCAACACGCAGGAAGATCACGAATTAGCCGGCCGCCTCGAATCGTAAGATCTTATGCCGCCATCGAATAAAAGTTCTGATATTCCCGGTTCTTTACGGGCCGGTTGAGCCGTTCGAAAGCCGGCAAGAGCAGGACAAGCCGGGAGATCATTTTTTCCTCATCGAACGTAAGTACGTCTATGATCCTGGTATCGTGGATGAATTTTCATGGCGTTCTCCTTTCAATTTATACCAATTGTACCGGTCAGCGGACAGGTGAAAAGTGACTCAGGTCACCATGCGAAATTTTGAACTCGAACGAAACAAGATTAGAATCTCACCTGTGACAACGAGAGAAATTTTCAAACAGACTGAGCTTTTTCGGGACCTTGACGATAACATCTTGAACGTGCTTGCTGCCCAATCGATCGAAAAACGCCTTGACCGTAATGAAATATTGTTTCTCGCCGGTGACGACGCAGCGGGGCTTTTCGTTGTTGCCGAAGGCTCGCTTCGGGCGTTCCGTATCGGGATGGACGGACGCGAACAGGTCATCCACGTTGAAAACGCCGTGACGACCATTGCCGAAGTTCCCGTTTTTGACGACGGGAAATATCCGTCAACCGTTGCGGCCGAGGAACCATCAAGGCTCTTTCTGTTGCCGAAAAACAAGGTCCGCGCCGCCTGTCTTGAACATCCGAAACTCGCTCTTGCGGCCGCAAAACTCATCGCCGGACGGCTCAGACGCTGCGCCGCGCTTGTCGAATCGTTAAGCCTACGCGAGGTCGGACAGCGACTCGCGCAACTGCTTATCGCCGAAGCAAGAACACGCGGCAGGCAAAGCGACGGCGGAATTGCGTTTAAGCAGCAGCTCACCCACAACCAGCTAGCCGCCCGCATCGGAACCGTCCGAGAAGTCGTCACACGCGTGTTATTTCGGCTGCAAAATCAGGGGCTGCTCCAGGTTGACGGCAAACGAATTACAATTCCCGACATCGATCAGCTGGCGAGCTACGCCGAGGCTGAAAACTCCTGATTTAACTCAAACGCAGGATCTACGCTAAGATAAAAAGAGAGTATGACACCAAAAAAAGATACGCGAATTGAAACGGATTCGATGGGCGAGATCCAGGTCCCCAACGAAGCATATTGGGGCGCTCAAACCCAACGTTCGCTGGTACATTTCAACATAGGGTTCGATGTAATGCCGCGCGAGTTGATACGCGCCCTCGGCATTCTCAAAAAAGCTGCAGCGATAGTTAATTTTGACCTTGGCAAATTGCCCGAAGACAAAAAAGACCTGATCGTTCAGGCCGCCGATGAGGTCATTGACGGCAAGCTCGACGCTCATTTTCCGTTGCGTGTGTGGCAGACGGGTTCGGGCACACAAACAAACATGAATGCCAACGAGGTGATATCGAATCGCGCCATCGAGATCGCCGGCGGCGAGATGGGTTCAAAAAAACCGATCCACCCGAACGACGACGTCAACAAATCGCAATCGTCGAACGACACATTCCCGACCGCGATGTACATTGCCGCAGCGGAGCGTCTGAACGCATTGATCCCCGAGGTTCAGAAAATTCAGAATGCGATCGAGGCCAAGGCGAAAGAGTTTGCGGACGTAGTAAAGATCGGCCGGACGCATTTGCAGGATGCAACGCCGCTTACTGTCGGACAGGAATTTGGTGGATGGGCGAGCCTGATAAAGCGGGATATCGAGCGATTAAACCTCGTTCTTCCCGGCTTGCTCGATCTCGCGATCGGTGGAACTGCAGTGGGTACAGGGCTGAACGCGCATCCGGAATTTGCAACGCGCGCCGCGGCAAAGATCGCCGAATTGACCGGACTTCCCTTCAAATCGCATCCCGACAAGTTTGCCGCACTGTCGGCTCACGACGAGATCGTCTTTGCTTCGGGGGCGTTGAAAACATTAGCCGGAAGCCTGATGAAGATCGCGAACGACATACGCTGGCTCGCGTCCGGTCCGCGCTGCGGCATCGGCGAGATCACGCTGCCCGAAAACGAACCCGGCAGTTCGATAATGCCCGGCAAGGTCAACCCGACGCAGAGCGAAGCAATGACGATGGTCGCCGTCCAGGTCTACGGCAACGACGCGGCTATCGGCTTTGCAGGTTCGCAGGGAAATTTTGAGCTGAACGTTTTCAAGCCCGTGATGATCCACAATTTTCTGCACTCGGTGCGGCTCATTCACGACGCGAGTCACGGATTCGTCGATTACTGTATTTCAGGCATTGAACTGAACCGCGGGCAGATCGAAAAATATCTCAACGATTCACTGATGCTCGTCACCGCGCTCAACCAGCACGTCGGTTACGACAACGCTGCCAAGATCGCAAAAAACGCACACAAGAAAGGCACCTCGCTAAAAGAGTCAGCGATCGAACTCGGCCTGCTTACCGCGGAGCAATTCGACGAATGGGTCAAACCCAAAGAAATGACGCACCCGTGAAGAATGTTGAATTCCGGATTGCGGATCGGGAATCGCAGTTGCAGTGGGGATCAGCTGTGAAACCAGCCCACCTCGCATTTTCCGCGAGTTTCCTACTACGTTCAAAAAGATTTTCCATCTTGTCCTATCTATGCTATTATGTCTCACAAGCGAAACCGCTCCCATGAGCCATGCAATTTTTTCTCGACAAAGTTTCCCGCCTTGGCATTAAATGGAACAAGCGCCCGCTGACTGAGGATGATTTTTACCGTCTTTGCAACAAACACAAGATCGTTGTCGTCGAGATGCCGCTGCAAACCGGCGGGTTTTATTACTGCGTTAAGCAAAAACACTACATCGCCGTCAACAGCAGCCTTAAACAGCATGAGCGGCTGCTGGTAATGTTTCACGAATTTGCGCATTACATGATGCACGCGCCGGACACCGGCGTTACCGCGAATTTTCATGGTGTCGGTCGCCGCACTCGAAAAGAAGTCGAGGCCGACATTTTTGCGATCTGTGCTTTGATCCCAAAACCACTGATAGAAAATCGAACCCTTCAGGAACTTGTCGAAGAGGACGGTTTTTGCGAAACGCTCGTCCGCGAGCGCATGGCTATCTACCGCAGAAAAGATCTATAAGAGCTCGTTCCGCTTCTGAGGGAAGACGCCTCCAGTTACGATGCACGTTCTTTTTCTTGACATAAAGTCAAAATCGAGTTTAAATCGCGGCGGGCCCGTTTTTACAAAACAATTTCGTTGAGGAAATCCCATGGCAATTAATGAAAGCGCCATCCGACGCAGCTATGAGCGCAGGCTCTTCTTGATCGTTTCCATTCTTTTCGCACTTCTCATTCTTATTGGCTTCGGTCCGACCTATTATTTCAAGGAGTTTTTTCATGCACCGGCGCTTGCCTCTGTTTTAGTTCACATTCACGGGGTGTTGATGACCACGTGGGTCGCGCTGTTTGTCGCTCAGGTTTGGCTAATACGGTCGAAAAGTATCAAAGTCCATCAAAAACTGGGCTACACAGCGATCGGCCTTGCAGTCGCGATAGTCATTGTCGGATTTTTTGTTGCCGTGGCTGCAGCCAAGAACGGCGCTGCGTCAACACCACCGGGCATTCCGCGGCTTTCATTTCTTGCCGTGCCCTTGTTCGACCTTGTGATGTTCGTGATCCTGTTCAGCGCGGCCATTTATTATCGCAAACAGGCGGCAAATCACAAGCGGTTGATGATCCTGACGGCTTTGAATTTTTTGCCGCCCGCGCTTGGCCGCATTCATCTGTCGGTTTTTGACGCGTTGGGTCCGCTGGCGTTTTTTGGGATACCGGCGATCCTGGCGATCATGCTGGTGATATACGACACGCGGCGGAACGACAGATTGAACAAGGTTTTTCTGGCCGGGGCGATGCTGCTGATCGCTTCGTACCCGCTGCGGCTGGCGATATCGGGAACCGACGCGTGGACAGCCTTCGCGGCATGGCTTACAACATGGGCCGCCTGAGACGATGCAAAAGCCGGCGCGTTAGCGAGGGCGAAATGCGAACGTTGAGAGTTTCGTCCTCGTTAACGCGCGGGCTTTTGCAAAATATATATGGACCTGCCTTCACCCCGTACCTCGGGTTATAACCAAAACTGGCTTCCATGGGCGCTTAGCCTTGCGGCCGTTGCGCTGATGACCGCAGCTCTTTGCTTCGAAGGCCGCATCTGGTGGTGCCAGCACGGCGACTCTGCGATCTACATAAACGACGCGTGGAGTACCCACACATCTCAGCATTTTCTCGATCCTTATTCATTCACGCACATCCTGCACGGCGTTATGTTTTTCTGGATCGCCGCGCTCGTTTTTTCAAAGCTGTCGGCAAACTGGCGTTTTTTGATAGCGGTGATAGCCGAAGCGGGATGGGAAATCCTGGAGAACTCGAATTTCATCATCGAAAAATACCGCGAAAACACGGCCTCGCTCGATTATTTTGGAGATTCGATCGCAAACTCGATCGGAGATGTTCTGTGCTGCGCCGCTGGGTTCTGGATCGCCTACAAACTTGGGCGGTGGAAATCGCTCGCGTTTTTCGTGGTGGTGGAAATTGTGCTGCTGCTTTGGGTCCGCGACAGCCTGGTGCTGAATATTATTATGCTGCTTTACCCGTTCGACGGCCTGAAACACTGGCAAATGGGAATGTAGAGTTTTTAAAGCTCCTGAGCCCAAAGTTAAAAGCGCGTAACAAACTAATGCCTTTATGCGGCTGTGAAATTATCTTTCACCTCGCGCGGCTTCCGTCAGCGTTTCGATCTCAACCGCAAGTTTTCTCGCTCCCGGCTGGTCGAATGTTTCGGTCCAGCGCAACGCTTCGTCCAAAATGCGAAATTGATATTGTTTCCAGTCGGGTTTCCCGGCAACCGAACCGAACTCACCGTTGTAATAAGCGGCTCGCGGAGC
>DATJGV010000265.1:0-16349 GCA_035494575.1 Pyrinomonadaceae bacterium
GTCGTTGCCAGATAGCCCACGCCGGCCGAGCCGCCGGTACCGGGTTTCATTCCCAGCATTCGCTCGACCATCAGGACGTGGTGCGAACGCCATAGGGCGATGTTCTCGTCATGCTCGATCAGCAGGTCCTGCATTATAAAGAAGTCCGGGTATTTTTCCGGGTGCGTAAGGATCTCGACGATCGCGGATACCTTTTCTTCATGCGTTTCAACGGCAAAACCGTTCCGGCCGAGCATCGCCCAAAACGCGTCGGCAAGGCTTGGGTTCGCGTACCGTTCGGTCAGCTTTTTGTACGCGTATTCGTCTGTCTTAAACGATCCAAGAATTTTCTCGTCCTTCTGTCCGGACACAAATTCGAGCTCGCGAAACTGCATTGACTGAAAACCGCTCGCCGGGTTCAGCTTATCGCGAAACTCGAGAAAGCCGATCTGCGCCATTGTTTCAAGCAGATGAATCTGTGTTACCAGCACCTTTTCGATACCGATCACCGCCCGCAGGCTGTGGTTCGCACGGAACGAACGTCCCTCGTCCATCCACTTGATAGTTGCGTCGACCTCGTGCAGGATCTGCTTGAACCAAAGCTCGTAAGTCTGATGAATGATGATAAACAGCAGCTCGTCGTGGCTTTCGGGGTCCGAAAGCGTTTCCTGAAGCCGCAAAAGTTCCGGAACTTTTAGATATTTGTTGTATGAGAGCGGTGCGCCTTTGCCGTATTCGTAAGACATATTATTTTTGAGGTTCTCTGATGCGGGACGAGTGCCCGGCAACTATTTGCCATCGGCCGCCGCGTTTTACAAAAGTATCGGTAAAACGTGTGCGAATTACGGACTCGCGCCCGCCGCCGCGATAAGTTGATGTTATACGGCCGGTCACGACAGCCGTTTTGCCGTAAACAGAAGCCTTCATTTGGTCGACGTCGTAACCGACCAGTCGGAATTCGCCGGGCGGTTTGTCAAGACTTGCTACATCTTCGGCCTTTGTGGTTATTCCGCCGCCGGAGTCGGTAAATACAAATTCGTCAGCCTCGACTCGTTCAAAAAATGCCTTGTCGCGTTTGATGTTGGCTTGGCCGATGTCACGTTCGAGCTGCATCAATGCAGCCTGGTCGCGAGAAAGTTCTTGCGCGCGCGAGTTCTGAGCTGACGCTGAAAAACTAAGCAGCGGAACGAGAGCACAGGCCAATGAGATCAATGAGATCTTCGACCCCGAATAATGGAAAAAACGCTGCAAAATCATGCCAAATTATGTCACTTATGAATTTCAATAATCGTTTATAAAGATTTTTCTGTCAATTTGAAACAAAAAGGGAAAAAACTAAAAAAAACGTCTTGACAGACGAACAAGTTCGGGTTAAATTTGCGTTCGTCTATCAAAAACACACAAGACTAAATCCTGAAAATCTTGAAGTTTAAGGTTTAATGTTCGTTTGGTATGAAGTGTCGAACATAGAATTTGAACCTCACCAAAAGGCGCCCGTTTTTGAGCGCTTGCGGCTGTGGTTTCTGTTATTTTGCCCTTGTGTCCCCAAAGAGCACTTTCGGCGAAAATTATTAATCTTTTTTGAAGTAGTTAGGAGGAATTAGGAGATATGTCAAAGACGATCGGTAAGGTCAAATGGTTTAACAACGCCAAGGGTTACGGTTTTATTGAACAACCCGGTGAGCAGGATATTTTCGTGCATTACAGCGCGATCACCGGCGACGGGTACAAAACCTTGATCCAGGGCCAGGAAGTCGAGTTTGAGGTCATCAACGGGCCGAAAGGACCGCAGGCCGAAAACGTTGCGAAAGTTGCGTAAAGGGAAGTTAAATTATCTGACCGATTTCGGTTTCATCCAGAATGCCGGATAGTGTCTCTAAGAAAAAAAGCGAACTTGAATGATTCAGGTTCGCTTTTTGTTTAAATGCAAAAGCCCGCGCATTAGCGAGGGCAATACATTCAACGGTTGCATCCCGCCCTTGCTAAGGCGCGGGCTTTTGCAATAAAGCGGGAAGAAAAAGGTTCAGATCAATTCTTCTCCCTTTGCCTTCAGCGTTCGCCGCCAAAGCTCGCGGTACGACGTGAAGCGGGCGACGAGAGCATTCAGCAAATATCGCTGGGCAAATGTCAGGTTACGGTTGTCCGAAAGTCGCTTCATCTGCGCGTCGAGCCGAGCCTTGGCCTCAAGAGGCGGACGTTTCGATGAACCGTTAAAATAGATATCGAAATCGATCTTGAGCTTGCGAATATCGTCTTCGAGTCGGCTGAGCATTTGATCTACTTCAATAGATACTTCCTGTTTCGACTGCGACTGCCTGTACAGCTTGTTGCCGATGATTGCCATAATTTTTGTTTTCTCCGGAGTGGTTTGCGAGGCGCGGGACAGTCCCTAATATAAAAAAACGATAAAAGGAAAGAATGTTCCGATTTTTTGTGGGTTGTCGGTTAAAATGCATTCTATGACATCTTCAGAAGCGGTTGATAGGGCCGCTATCCTTCGACAATTACCGTCCGTCGATGAGCTGCTTCGTTCCGAGACGGCAATAAAGCTCGTCGGACTGGCCGGCCATTCGCGTCTTAGCGGACTTGCGCGAAGTGTTGTCGCAGATCTGCGTGGGAGCTTAGCAAAGGCCGAACCGGACGAAAATGGCGGTTATACAAAAGAAACGTTGCTTGCGGATGCTGAGAGCCGGCTGGCATCGGCATGGGCCGCGGAGAAACGTTCCGGCCTCAGTCGCGTGATCAACGCGACCGGGGTTGTCATTCATACAAATCTCGGCCGCGCGGCTTTGTCCGAAAATGCGAAACGAGCGATCGTCGAGACCGCCGCCGGTTACTGCACCCTTGAATACGATCTCGAAACCGGGAAACGCGGAAAGCGGGGCGCACGTGCGGAAAAATTGCTCTGCGAACTGACCGGAGCCGAAGCGGCCGTTATTGTTAACAATTGTGCCGCCGCGGCGTTTCTTGTGATGACCGTACTCGCCTCCGGAGGCGAGGTTGTGATCTCACGCGGCGAACTTGTGGAGATCGGCGGCGATTTTCGTGTCCCGGATGTGCTTGCACAATCGGGGGCAATATTAAAAGAGGTCGGGACGACCAACCGTACAAAGCTTGCCGATTATGAAAAGGCGATCGGCGACAACACGCGTTTGATCCTGCGAGTCCACCCGTCAAATTACCGGATCGTCGGTTTTACCGCGACGCCCACGACGGCCGAGCTTGCCAAACTCGCGCTCGGACGTGAGATCTTGTTTTACGAAGATGCAGGTTCGGGCGCGCTTTTCGATCTTACGGAGTATGGCCTGGCGGACGAGCCGGTCATTGCCGATTCAATGAAAGCCGGCGTCGATGTCGTTACGTTCAGCGGCGACAAGCTGTTGGGCGGACCTCAGGCGGGTTTGATCGTCGGCCGCCGCGAGATCATCGAAAAGATCAGAAAGCACCCACTCTATCGAGCGCTGCGCGCCGATAAAATCACTTACGCCGCGTTAGAGGCGACACTGGAAGCGTACCGACGCGAAACGGCTGTCGATGAGATACCGGTCCTGAAAATGCTCACGGCTACGACGGAAGAAATGCGTGAGAGGACCGAGCGCTTTGCCGAAATGTTGTCGGGGAAACCCGACGATGACAACTTATTAAAGTTTGAGATCATTGAGGGGAATTCCGTTGTCGGCGGCGGCTCGGCTCCGATGGCGCATCCGCAGACGTCGCTCATCGCCTTCACGCACGCACGGTTGTCCCCGGACGAACTCGAAACTCAGCTTCGGAGATCCGATCCGCCGGTTATCGCACGCGTGTTGAATGACAGGGTTGTAATTGATCTGCGAACGGTTTTTGAGGACGAGGAGAATGACTTGCTGGATGTTTTGAACAATGTCAGAGCCGCCTGAGGTAGCAAGAAAATTGTAAGCGCTTTCCTCGCTAGTACTTCCTTTACCCGTTTCTCTCCGCAAAATCCTTCATAAATTCAATTAGCCGTTCGACGCCTTCTTTTGGAAAAGCATTGTAAATAGACGCCCGGATGCCGCCGACCGAGCGGTGCCCTTTCAGTCCGTCCATCCCGAGCGAGGTCGCTTCGAGGCAGAACTCTTTTTCAAGTTCTTCGGTCGGCAGGCGAAATGTCACGTTCATCAGCGAGCGCGCTTCGCGCTCCGCATGTTCGGTGTAGAACCCGTCGCTTGTGTCGATAGCGTCGTAGAGCAGTTTGGCCTTGGTTTCATTTTTTTCGGCCATGACTTCGAGGCCGCCTTGGGATTTGAGCCATTCGCAAACCAGACCTATCAGATAAATTCCCCATGTGTTCGGCGTGTTCAGCATCGAACGGTTTTCCGCGATCTTGCGGTAATCGAGCAGCGGCGGCAGATCTGTCGCAGCCCTTTCGAGCAGATCGTCGCGGATAATGACAACCGTGACGCCGCTCGGCCCGATGTTTTTTTGCGCGCCGGCATAGATCAACGCGTATTTTTCAACGTCAATGGGTTTTGAAAGGATGTTCGACGAGGCATCGCACACAACGGGCATGCCGCCGGCCTCGAGATCGTACCTGAATTCGACACCATCGATAGTTTCATTCGACGTGTAATGAACATATTCCGCATCGCTGCTGAATGAAAGCTCATCCCGAGATGGAATTGAGCGAAACCCGCTTTCGGCGGACGAATAGATCGTATTGGCCGTGCCGTAACGGCCGGCTTCTTTGACGGCTTTTTCGCCCCACGCGCCGGTGACGACGTAGTCGGCCGATCTGCCTTCACCGAGAAAGTTCATCGGCACCATCGAAAATTGTAGTGTTGCGCCGCCCTGCAGGAACAGGATCTTGTAATTTCCGGGCACATTCAATATCTCGCGAAGCCCGTTTTCTGCCCCTTCAAGTACTTTTTCGAAATAGCTTGAGCGGTGGCTGACCTCCATTATGCTCATTCCGGTGCCTTCGAATGACAGCAGTTCGCTTTGGGCCTTTTGGAGTACCTGCTCGGGCAAAATTGCCGGGCCTGCGCTGAAATTGTAGATTCTTTCGATCACCTTTATTTCCTGCAAATCGTGTATTCTGTTTGAAATAAATAGACTATCACAGACGCTCGGCACAAAAAATTTGCAGGTGGGACGATTTTTGTTCAAACAGCCAGCTTGCGGACTAATAAAATTGCAAAATTTGGGTTAGAATCTAATAAATAACGAACGTTTTTGGTGAGGCTTGCATCTCAGATTGGCGTTTCGCGTTTTCACACATTAATCGGAGGACTCAATGTTTCGAAAGGATTATTTTAAGTTCATTTTGGCGCTCGCGCTGATCGTGATCGGCGGTTCAGTCATATTTGCCCAGACGGCGCCCGTGAGCGGCAAGGTCGAATTGCAGAAGGCCGACGGCACCAAGGTCCCCGTCCAGGGAGCGCTTGTCGAAGTTTACCGCGTTGATATTAAATCAACGATGCCGTCTGACAAGACCGACAAGAAGGGGAATTTCAGTTTTGCCGGGTTGCCGCTCGGAGCTACGTTCGTTTTATCGGTTAGCGCGCCGGGCGCCAAGCCGGGGTATCTGCCAAACGTTAAGCCTGGTTCGCCGAATTCGGACAAGCTGTTGGTAACGCTTCAGGAAGGCGACGGAAAGCGTTGGACCGAGCAGGAGATCCGTGACGCGCTGAGCGGAGCCTCAACAGCAAGCGGCGGTCAGCAGACCGCTGAGTTGACCGAAGAGCAAAAGAAGGCTAAGGCCGAATATGACAAACAAGTTGCCGAGGTCACGGCGAAAAACAAGGAGATCGAAAACAAAAACACTGTAATTACAGCCGCGTTGAAAGCAGGCAACGATGCGTTTAATGCGAAGAATTATGACCTTGCGATCGATAAATATACGGAAGGCATCAATGCGGACCCGGCGTACGCAGGAAGCGCCCCTGTTTTGCTAAATAACAAAGGTGTGGCGTTGAAGATCCGCGGTATTGACGAATACAACCGCGGCGTCAAATCGACGGATGCGGCCGAAAAGGCGGCATTGACCGCAAAAGCCAA
Organism: Pyrinomonadaceae bacterium; assembly: GCA_035494575.1. Lineage (GTDB taxonomy): Bacteria > Acidobacteriota > Blastocatellia > Pyrinomonadales > Pyrinomonadaceae > OLB17. The sequence goes on from DATJGV010000265.1 coordinate 5,995, forward strand.
ACAAGATCTTTTGGATTCACAGGCGGCTTTTGCGAGTTCGTGGAAAATTCTAAAGAATGCACCCGCGGGCGAAATTCAAAACCAGGCCACTGCGGACAAGGGTAAATACGACGCGCTCGTAGGCCTGACGGAAGTTTACCGGCTGATCGCGGCGACAAAGGCGGGAACGCCGAATGCGGCCGAGGCAAAAGAAGCCTTCGATGCATATGTTGCAGTCGAGCCTGACGCTGCGAAAAAAGCAAAGGTACAGATAACCTACGGCGATATTATGCGTGAAGCGGGCGACTCTGCTGCGGCGATCGAGGCCTACAGATCCGTATTAACCACAACGCCTGACAATCCCGATGCGTTGGCCGGCCTTGGCTTGTCGCTGTTCAATGCCGGTGTTGTTGCGAACGACAAAGCGCAGATGCAGGAGGGACTCAACTATATGAACAAGTTCATCGAGGTCGCACCTGAGACTCATCCGCTAAAATCCAGCGTTAAGGACGCGGTCGATTATCTAAAGACGCAAGAGAAGCTTGCTCCGCAGAAAGTAACACCGAAAAAGAAAGGTTAGCTTTCAGCAAATGACTAGGAGGGCCGTGCCTGATACAATTCGGGCACGGCTTTTTTATGACCTTTACCATCCGGAAAACGACGAGCGACGACATTCGGGCCGTTATCGGTCTTGGACGCGAATTTGCAAAATTTGAAAAGCTTGACCAGTACTTCGTAATAACCGAAGAAAAACTTGCCGATGCGATGTTCGGCACAGATTCGTTTGTCGAAGGCCTGGTCGCTGAAGCAGATCAAAGGATCATAGCCTACGCGATCTTCTATCCGAACTTTGCAAGCTTTCGCGGCCAAAAGGGTTTCTTTCTCGAAGACCTCTACATCGATGCTGACTATCGCGGGCAAGGCGTCGGCGAAGCTATCCTGAAAGAGGTCGCACGGATCGCAAGATCGCGAAATTTCGACCGGATCGATTTTCAGGTCCTCGACTGGAACTTGCCCGCAATAAAGTTTTACGAAAAACATGGCGCCGACCGCAGCGACGACGAACGGCATTATGTTTTCAATGACGAAGCCTTCCAGCTACTCGCAAAATAATTTGTCACAAAACGACGGACCCCGGTGTTCTAGGTATATAACGCAGAAATTGCGGTCAACACTTATACCAACATTGGAGGTCTTTCGATGCGAAAAATCCTGGCTCTCAGCTCTTTACTTGGCTGTCTGATCGTTATAGTTATCGGTTCGTATGTCATCGTCGCGCAAACTACAGTTTCGGGCGAATGGAAGGCGGAAACGAAATCGGACAAGCCAGACAAGATCTATCTTTCCTTTGAGCGCCGTATTGACGGCGGCGGGCACAATCAAAACGGCTCGACCTACGAGTACAGCGATCTGCAGGGGCTAACCCGCGAACAAACGCAGAATGGCAACGTCAGTTTTCGCCTTGCCCGCGAGGCCGGAACGATCGAATGCCAGGGAACATTTACGAACGGACGAGGCTCGGGAACGTTCCAGTTCACACCGAATCGAGCATTCATCGATTCGATGCGAAGCCGCGGTTTCGATTTAGAGAAAAACTCGTCAAAACATGGCATGCATTCAGAAGACCGCTTGTTCACCGCTACCACAATAAACCTGACCACGGCGTTCGTCGACGACCTGCTCTCAGCAAATTTTGGCCCGCTCGACGTTGACGATCTATTCAAGGCACGCATTTTTAATATCACTCCGCAGTTCATGGCTGAAATGAAGGCTACGGGTTTTCCAAATCTCGGAATGGAAGACCTCGTAAAGGCTCGTATTTTTAAGATCGATGCCGACTATGTTCGTCAGGTACGCGAGATGGGTTTTGATAAAGAGGACTTCGAAGGCCTCGTGAAATTCCGCATATTTAAGGTCACACCCGAATTCTTGAGCGAGGTGAAAAACGAAGGTTTTGGAAATCTCACCGCCGAAGAGGTCGTAAAATTCCGTATTTTCAAGATCGACGGCGATTTTATTCGGCAAGCAAAAGTTGAAGATCCAAATGTTACGCCGGAAGGCCTGGTTCAGATGAAGATCGGCGTCCGGCGACGCAATTGAACCGCACTCAGTTTCCCCGACTGATCGAGTGGCGAGTCATATACCCTCACCGGCTGCTCCCGACCGAATTGGCTCAGTGTTAAGAGGCAATTTTGTAAAGGAGCAGTTTTATATGAGTAGCCTTATAGCAAAAACGATCCTCGTACTCGCGGTTGCTGCCGTTGCAGCCCGTGCCCAGGAAAACCAGCAACAGGCGGTAAAGATAAACAACGACGGCGCCGCGCTGTACGATCTTGGTAAGATCGATGCGGCAGGCGCGCTGTTCGAAAAAGCCGTTGCTCTAAACCCTAACCTCGCCGTTGCCCAATTTAACCTCGGAACGGTTTATCATCAACAAAAGCAATTCGAAAAAGCGCTTGCAGCGTTCAAGAAAGTTACGGACATAAAGCCGGAATATCCCCTCGGGTTCAATCAACTCGGTGTAGTGCTGATGGAGTTGGACAGAAATAAGGAGGCTCTTGCAGCGTTTGAGACTGCCGTTCGGCTTAAGCCCAACGACTCAGTACAGTTATTTAATCTCGGAGCCGCACTTGTACGTCTTAATAAATTTAAGCGCGCCGTCGAGGTTCTCGAACGGGCAAAGCAGGCAGGCGCCAATGATGCTGAGCTATCGATGAATTTGGGTTATGCCTACGCCCACGCGAAACATTACGAAAAGGCTATCGCCGAGATTAAAAGGGTTGTTGAAATGACGCCGGACAACAACGAGCTTCGCGTTTTTCTCGGAAGTCTTTATATGCTCGTGAATAACAAGGAGGCTGCATTGGCCCAACAGCGGATCATCGAAACGCAGCGTCCCGATTTAGCGCAAAAACTTTATCAAAAGATCTACAGCGATAAACTCCTGATCGTTACGTATGACGAGATAAAGTAAGACAAGTCGGTACCACCTGCGGCGCTCCGCAGGTGGTACTGACATATTATTCAAACTGTTTTCTAAACTCGTCGAACATCGCCCGCAGCGCCGCAAGTTCGCCCTGCATTACTTCGACTTTGCTCTCGAGTTCGCCAATGCGGTCGCCGCGCGTAATATTTGGCGGTGCGGCCGCGATCGCGGCCTGCGTGACTTCGCCCGACAAAAGATGCGCGTAGCGTGCTTCTTTTTGTCCGGGCTGGCGTTCGAGCTTAACGACAAGCGGCTCATCACGACGCATTAACGCGTCGAGCGTTTCGTTCACCTCGGCGACATTTGAAAATTCAAACAGGCGTCCGGTTCGTTCGCGAAGTTCGCCGACGGTCTGTGGGCCGCGCAGAAGCATAACGCAGATCGCCGCAACCTCCGGCGGCGAGAGGTCGTAAACATTCGGCAGCATGTGCTTGTATTTCACGACCCGGCTTGAGCTGCCGTAATAAAGGTAAACGAGATTTTTGTCGCGAAGGCTGTCAACGGCTGATGTGACGGTTTCGTCCGAATAGGAAACAACCGGATCGCGGTTCGATTTTTGATTGCACGCCGCTGTTAGAGCATTTAGGGTGAGCGGGTAATATTCCGGCGTGGTGAGCTGTTTTTCGACAAGCGAGCCAAGCACGCGGGCTTCGATTTCGTTTAGATGTTCGGCCATAAATTCACGAATAGCTTAATACATTTTTTCGTTTATGTTTAATGCCTTACAATACAGTCGTGGAGATACTTATTGCGCGTTCGGCTTATGAGATCGACGCGGCGTTCGACCGTCTTTCAATGGCCGAGACACTCGGCTGCGACACCGAAACCTCTTCGTTGAGCGCTCGTTACGGCAGGCTTTATTCGGTCCAATTTTCGGACGGCGATTTTAACGTTCTCGTTCCCGTAAGTGAGAACGTTCCGCTCGGACGGCTTGCCGAAATTCTCCAATCACCATCGATCACCAAGATATTTCACAACGCAAAATTCGATCTGGAATTTTTAAGGGAAAACGGCTATTTGGTGCAGAACGTTTTCGACACTATGATCGCCGAAAAGGTCTTAACGAAAGGGGCAAACCAGTCCGCCTCATTAGCCGAAACGCTTTATCGTTACTTCGCTGTCGATCTGGACAAATCGCAGCGCGCAAAATTTACCAAAACATGGGACGGGATCTGGACAGAAGAACTTGTCAACTACGCTCTCTCGGACGTGGCCCACTTGCCGAATCTGAGATTCGAGCAGATGACGTGGTTAGAAAAATTGGGACTGACTGATGTCTATCTGGAGCAAATGAGAAATATCTTTTAGCCGCGAATCTCACAAATTACACGAAAGGGCCTAAATAAGGTGCATTCGTGCAATTCGTGTAATTTGTGGCTGATGCTTTCACCATCTGTGATACGCCGGATGGCCCTCTTTAACAGCCACAAATGTTCCCCTGCAGGTGTCGCAAACTTTTCCGTTTGCGATAAGTTCGGCCTCAACGGTAGCCCTGTCTGCAGTTGATTCGACGACTCTTGCTTTGAGAGTTATAGGCACGTCGCTCGGCGTCGGCCGCAGCAGTTTGACGTGAAAATCGGCGGTAACGGTGCAATCCGGCTCGGTCTTGCCGTCACGCTTCATTAAAAAATATGCGGCTGTCCAGTTCGAATGGCAATCGAGCAGCGCGCCGATTATCCCGCCGTTCAGCACGCCCGGAAACGCCTGGTGATGCGACTCGGCGTGCCAGGTCGCAACCACCTCATCGCCTTCCGGAAAACTGCGAATGTGCAAACCCTTCTCATTTTTTACACCGCAGCCGAAACAGATGCCCTCTGGGGCGTATTTTTCCTGCAAAGATAACCCGTCGTTCATAAAAAAAGCGTCTCACGAGCGCGGCCAATTTTCAAACCGGCGTCGTAGTATCGAGAATAATTGCCTTTGTTCAAGGAATATGACGAACATTCGGCGGAATTCCCGCAATCTTCAAGGTTCTCAAACTTTCCAGGAATGTTGCTGAACTATCAAGGAAAGCTCGGTAGTTTTCCTTGATATATTGGTAATTAACCGGAAAATATCAGGAATTAACCTGTATGGAGTTTGAGCCTGAACCGTAGTTTCCTAGAATATTTGGTGTTTTTACAAAAGTATCGTAAATTTGTTTCGCCTACCCTTATGGATGCAGCAATAAACACGGAACGCCGCACTTTGCTCGACATGAACGGTTACCAGTGGACCGTTATTCTCGCCGCATGGCTTGGTTGGGGATTCGATGTTTTCGACGGGCTGCTTTTCAATTACATCGCGCCGAATTGTGTTCCGACGCTTCTTAATTTGACGCTTGGTTCCGCCGAGGCGAAGGCCGCCACGCTCGAATGGACCGGCATTCTGACGTCGGTTCTTTTGGTTGGCTGGGCCATTGGCGGAATAATCTTCGGCAAGGTCGCCGACCGCATCGGCCGCACTCGAACGCTTTTGCTGACTATGCTGCTTTATGCGATCGGCACGGCGGCGTGCGCGTTCGCACCGAATATCTGGGTACTGCTCATCTTTCGCATTATCTCGAGTCTTGGCATAGGCGGCGAATGGGCAGCCGGAGCGGCGATGGTTGCCGAGGTCGTGCCCGAAAGACGCCGTGTCGAAGCCGGCGCCTTGCTTTACACGTCGGCTCCGATGGGTTTGTTCCTGGCGACGTTCGTTACATTTCAGATCACGGGCGTATATTTTAACGACCCGGCGGTTTCATGGCGGTACGTGTTTCTTTTCGGCCTTATACCTGCGGCGGTCGCTTTTTTTGTTCGGCTTTTTGTTAAGGAACCCGAACGCTGGAAAAAGCTCGAAACGCACGAGCGAGCAAAAATTTCCGAGCTGTTCAGCCCGAAATATCGTCATCTAACAATCAGTGGATTTTGCATGGCGGTTACGGCGCTGATCGCGTGGTGGAGTTGCAATGCGTTCATTCCCGTTGTCGCGAAAGGCTTGGCGAATCAGGAATCGGTGCTGCAAAACATGGGTGCATCGGCAACTGAATTGCTCGGCCAGCAATGGGTAAAAACCGCGACGAACAGTTTTAACCTCGGTGGTTTGATCGGGACGCTTTTGACGATTCCGGCGGCAAAGCTGTTTGGCCGCAAAAAGATGTTTCTTATTTATTATCTGGGATCGGCAGTGTCGATCATGGCGGCGTTTGGACTAAACCTTGACCCGCACATGCGGCTTTATATGTATTTTCCGATCGGCGTTACGGTGTTTGGCGTTTTTGGAAGCTTTACGTACTACCTGCCTGAGCTTTTCCCGACACGGCTTCGCGGAACAGGCGCCGGGTTTACGTACAACACCGGACGAATAATAGCCGCGATCGGCCCATTCCTCGTCGGCAGCATCGCCTCACGCGGCGTTAACGCACTGGACACCGCAATGAGCATCTTGTTTTGGGTCGGCGTGGTGCCGGTGATCGGCATATTGCTGATGCCATTGGTTATCGAAACAAAAGGTCAGGCGTTGGCCGACTGATATTTTTAAATCTGTCTTTTCGCGTATTAGCTGGAGGCATTTATGACAAACATAACCGAAATAGCTCATGACGTTTTTCGAATTTCTACGTATATTCCCGAAATAAACCTGCAATTCGCCCAATTTCTGGTGCGTGACGAAGAGCCGCTGTTGTTCCATACAGGAATGCGGTCTTTATTCCCGACGGTGCGCGAAGCCGTTGCGACGCTTATCGACCCTGCAAAACTTCGATGGGTCGGATTCAGCCATTTCGAGGCTGACGAATGCGGTTCGCTGAACGAATGGCAGACGGTCGCGCCCGACGCGACCGCTGTTTGCAGCATGGTCGGCAAACTGGTGAGCGTTGACGATTTTGCTCCGAAAAATCCGGCAAAGGGAATGACCGACGGCGAGACTTTCGAGACTGGCGGACACAGATTCAAGTTCGTCCATACGCCGCATGTACCGCATTGCTGGGAAGCGGGGATGCTGTTTGACGAAACCACGGGCACACTTTTCTGCACCGATCTGTTTCACCAGGGCGGCGATGTCGAACCGAAAACCACGAGCGATGTCGTCGGCCGCGCCCGTGAGACCTTCGTCGAATATCAAGCCGGGCCGTTCGCAAATTACTTTCCGTACACGGCCAATACCGATAAGGAAATAAAGCGATTGGCCGCGTTAAAGCCAAAAGTCCTGGCGACCATGCACGGCTCGGTCTTTGAAGGGAACGGAGAACAGGCGTTGTTTGATTTTGCGGATATGCTCGGGGACGTGCTCGGGCGGGATGCGAAGGCTATTGCCGCGGAATAGGAACTTCGTCAAGCGTTCTTGTCGTATGCTCGGTAACGCTGACAGCCGGCTCACGTTGCGCTTCGAGACGGGCGGTGACCGGCCCGCGAAACGATCTCGGAGGCGCATAGCCGTCGGAGTCGTCCGTATGTACACGAATGTCGCCTGAGCGCTTCCAGGCGTGCCCGACGAGCATTGCAACAAGCAGAAATACCGTAACGAGATAGCCGAACAGGATCATCAAAACCGCCGGCTGATCTAATCGGCTTTCAAGCAATATCTTTAGAAGCGGAAGAGCGCCGCCGAGACCGACAACTCCGATAGCACCGGCCGCCACCATCGTCATTTTTGAAGATGAAGTGCTTACGATCAGCGCGTTTTTCTCAACGCGCGAACCGCAGTTTTTGCAGTAGATCAGATTTCCAGGTATCGATGTTCCGCAGTGTGAACAGTACATACGAAGCCACAAGCCTAATTAGATTTTAGGGTGATCTTTTCCTCGAGCCAGTTTGTCAGAGCGTCGATCGATTCGATGTGGATAGGTTTGCCACGCCACGCTTTGATCGTGAAAATGATAAGCATTACCGTCGCGAACGTTCCGAACAGAAATCCGCCGAAATTGGAATTAGTAACATTACCCACGATTCCAAGGACCGCGCTTACGATCAGGATCGCGATGTGCGCTGCCAAACCCTGAGCTGCGTGGAAACGCACCTTTGTTTCGCTGTTCGGCACAAACAACAGCTCGAGCACGCCTGCAACCAAACCTATCGAGAACGGCAGATAGGGCAACGCAGTCAAAATGTTCTCCGGCAAACCGACCTTTGCGACCTTACGCGATGAGGACTGGTTCATATCCGCAAATGCCGCGGCGCGATAATCAGCCGGAATATACTGGCCGTTATACGGCGACGAATACGCCGAAACGTCCTGTTCGCCGAACTTTCGGGTCTGCTCCTCAGTATCGAACGAGGGCGGAAATTCTGCGGTCGCGAAACGGTTCTCAGGCAATACACTAGTCGTCGCACCGGAAGCGGCTGCCGCCTTTGCCTTCTCCGGAAAATCCGGGTCGAGCGGATTTGTATCGTATTTTGTAGCCATCGCTATTTATATTTTACGACATCATGTCGCGATTTGTTCAATAAAAGGTAAGAATTGCTCGCATACCCGGGAGGCGTTCCTATTTCTCCTGCCCGCCATCCACAACCTTAAACAAGTTTGGGGTCTTTTGAGAACGCTCTCGCCTCCATATTATAAATGGCAGTAGAAATGCAAGCAGAAGTAGGCCTAGTGCCGAATATCCAAAAATATCCGCAATAAGTACTCTTGTGTCGCTTGCGCAGCCCAGAGGGGCGTAGCATGAAAAGCATAAATCGCAATTCTTATATCCGCTCATTACCCACGTATTTAAAAAAACGAGGTTCGAATAGAGAGCTAGAGGTATCAGAAATGCTAAAAGCTTCCTCATTAATTTGTCCTCAACTAGAATGGCGACACGAATATTTATTCGTGGCTGATCTCTATTCCGAGCTCCTCCAATTGCTCCTCATCCACGTCGCCCGGCGAGTCCATCATAAGGTCTTGTGCCGAGGCGGTTTTGGGGAACGCCATTACGTCGCGGATGTTCTCGGTTCCGCACAATATCATACATGTCCGCTCAATGCCGGCGGCGAAACCTCCGTGCGGCGGCGTGCCGTATTCGAGTGCGTCGAGAAAGAAACCGAACCGTGCGCGAGCGCTTTCGGGTGACATTCCCAAAGCCTTAAAATTCAGGTCCTGGATCTCCTTTTGATGAATACGGATCGACCCGCCGGCGCACTCATAGCCGTTTATCACGGCATCGTACGCTTTTGCCCGCACCTGGCCTAGTAAATGATGCTGCGAATCGTCGTTAACGGCCGTTTTGAACAACTCCAGATCCTCATCCATCGGCGAAGTGAACGGATGATGCGCAGCAATGTACCTGTCGGTGTGCTCGTCGTGTTCGAACATCGGGAATTCCGTGACGATCAATGCTTCATACCTGCTTCTGTCGATCAGATTTTCGCGCCGTGCAATCTCGTTCCGCAAAGCGCCTAACGCCGCCGCGACGATGGATTTCCTTCCGGCCACGATCAAAACGGCATCGCCCTTTTCGGCTTTTGCGGCCGAGGCAAGCTGTTCTATCTTCGGCTCGCCCAAGACTTTTAGCAGTGAGGAAGTCGTCTCTTGCTCGCCAAGTTTTATCCACGCCAGGGCCGACGCTCCATAGCGTTTGACGAATTCCTGCAGCTCGTCCAGCTGCTTTCTTGAGTAATCCGCCTTGCCCTTGACGACGATGGCTTTTATCTCGCCTTTGTTCGATAAAACCGAAGCGAACGGAGCAAAATCGGTATCTGTCAGTTCGCCACTGAGGTCCTGCAATTCCATTCCGAATCGCAGATCCGGCTTGTCCGACCCGTATCGCCGCATCGCTTCGACGTGCGTCATTCGCGGCCATTCTTCGGGCAGATCGACATTGATAAGCTTTAAAACATGGTTGAACATCCCCTGCATTTCGCGATAGACATGTTCGCGGTTCACAAACGACATTTCCATGTCGAGCTGCGTAAATTCCGGCTGCCTGTCGGCACGCAGGTCTTCGTCGCGAAAGCACCGTGCGATCTGGTAATACTTGTCGAAACCAGCGATCATCGTGATCTGTTTCAGAATCTGCGGCGATTGCGGCAGCGCGAAAAACTTGCCCGTATGAATGCGCGACGGCACGATAAAATCGCGTGCGCCTTCGGGTGTAGATTTGAGCAGGATCGGCGTTTCGATCTCGATAAATCCGCGATTGTCGAAATATTCGCGTATCTTCGCAACCGCTTTTGCACGCATACGGATATTCTGTTGGAGCTGCGGCCTCCGCAGGTCGAGATAGCGGTATTTCAGCCGCGTGTCCTCACTCGCGAGGTTCTCAGAACCCGCAACCTCGAGCTGAAACGGCGGCACTTTTGCGTCGTTTAGGATGAGTATCTCACTGACCTTGACCTCGATATCTCCTGTCGCGAGTTTCTTGTTGTGTGTACCCTCGGCGCGGGGCACAACCTCGCCCTTGACGGCGATCACGAACTCGCCGCGCAGGTTTTTTGCCCTTGCATGCGCA
>DATJGV010000266.1:0-5903 GCA_035494575.1 Pyrinomonadaceae bacterium
ATCGCCGTAATTGCAGAGAGAAGGAAAAATTTACGCATCAGTTCAGAACTCCTTTTATTGCTTCACGGCCAAAGCCGCAACCGTCTTATTTCTCGCCGAATGCCTGCAGGACTTCGTCCGCATGTTCGGACACGTTTACCTTATCAAAAATTTTTGCGATCTTACCCTGTTCGTCGATCAAAAAAGTTTTGCGGTTAGTGCCCATATACTTTTTGCCGTACATGCTTTTTTCACCCCAGACGCCATAATCATTGACGATCTTTTTGTCGGTGTCGGCAAGCAGCGTAAAGGGAAGGCTAAATTTTGAAATAAATTTTTGGTGCGATTTCTCGTCGTCGGTCGAGACACCTAAAACTTTGATGCCCTTTTTTTGATAAACGTCGTCCGCGTCACGGAACGAACATGCCTCTTTTGTGCATCCCGGTGTGTCGTCCTTCGGGTAAAAATACAGAACAACCCGCTGACCCTTCAGGTCCTTAAGCTTAACGGTGTTGCCGTCCTGATCTTTTGCGCTAAAATCGGGTGCCTTGTCGCCTTCTTTAAGCATTAGAATTTCTCCGTCGGTAAAATATCGCTGTCTCTAATTTTGAACTATCACGGCAACGCTTGCAATACCGTGCGTCAAGAATTCGAAAAGCTACTTTTTCCGGCCAAAATTCCACTTGATGCCGGTTGTGAATAGAATGTCATTCTTTCTAGAATCCCCGATCGGTTCGTTATTGTAGCGGTCGCCCAGGCTGATGAACCATCCGACACGTTTTGTCACATCCGCAGAAAACGTTGAATCGAAGATAAATCGGTACTTATGAGCCCTCGTTACGTCCTGATAAAAACTGAATGTTTTTTGCAGTTTTAGCCGGTCGTTGAATTTGTGTTTGAGCGAACTGCCAAACGTGGCCTCGGGCGTGTCCGAGTTCGTGCCGACCTGCCATGCGTGGTTCCACGCGCCGCCTAGAAGAATGTCCCATTCGGTGTCTTCGTTTTTTACCGTGTGATGGCCGACCCCGCCGCCCACAACTGTGCGATAATTCAGTTTCTTAGGCCGATCGCTTTCGAAGTCGTACGCTACAAAGCCGAAAAGCCGCTCATTGATGTTCCGGTCATAACGAAGTCCGCCCCAGACCGCGTTTGACGTAGTCTTGTTGCCCGCGTTGTTGCGGTTGTTGTTCCATAGGCTTCGGACATACACAGTCAAATTGTCATTAAATCCTATCTTGACAGCGCGAATGCCTGTCGTCATTGTGCTCGTTCGCGTATTGCCGGACGTATAGCTAAATCCGATGTTCGCATTTCCGTCCCAGCCGTTGGTGAGCCCAAAAAACTTTTCGCCGCCAAAAAGCTTCGGAACAGGCTTGATCGTACTTGGCGGAGCCTTAACGGATCTCGTCTTGTCAGCGTCCGCTGGAACTGATCTCGGCGTCTGGTTTGTGGAATCGGCTTTGGCTGTCGCCGGCGCATCACCGCCTGAAATAACTTTATCGACGCGTGCGGCCGAGATCTTGATAACGCCCGCGTAGTCGGTCTCGAGAGTAATGACGTCGGCGTCGCGGCTGACGATCTTTCCGGTGAGTCGATCGCCATTTTTAAGTGTTATCTGATCGGCAAAGACGCAAAGCGGGTCGAAAATAGACAGCAACAGGAGCAAAAGGCAACAAAAATACTTCAGCATCATTAACCTAGACTTTTCGCATTAAAATTGATTTTTCGGCGAACTGGCAAGTTTCGACCAACGTATAGTTTAACATTATGAAAATGAAATATGAATTAGACAGAGTAATGCACGGTAAATAGCTGTCTGACCCCCGATTTGACGGAGATGCTGCAAAGCGTTAGGTTTTGAATTTTAGAAATGAAGATTTTGTCCGAAAAAAGAGCCATGCAGCGGCTGCGCGAGATACAGACAGAATTTGCCACCGCAATCAGGACCCGTTACGAAGGAAGTGCAAAGAGCTGCGCGACCTGCGAAACCCCCGGGGCATGCTGTCTTGACGAGCATTTTGTAAATGTGCGTATTTCGCAACTTGAGGGGCGACTGATCGAAAAAAAACTGCAGCAGCTTCCTGAGGAAAAACGGCAGGAGATTTACGAAAGGATTGAGAAAGCTATTGAGAAATACGGCCTGTTGGAAGCCGGAGATACTTTTGAAAGGACGTATGCCTGCCCGCTTTATGAAAAGGGAAGCGGCTGTCTGGTTCACAACGAAGCCAAGCCGCTACCGTGTATAAATCACGCGTGTTATGAACGGGCCGAGGACCTGCCGCCCGACGAACTGCTCGCCAAACAGGAAATAAGGGTAAACGAGCTAAATATTAAAACCTACGGCAGAAACGCTGCCTGGCTACCGCTTCCAGTTGCGATCAAGAGAAACCGCTAGAAAAAGTCCCTGGTATCACTCCGACACCAGGGACGTAATAAAACTTAAGTCTAAAACCCGATCTTATATTCCAAGAACATCGATCAGTTCCTGGACCGCTCCGGCCGATTTTTGCAATGCGGCACGTTCGTCATTTGTCAGATTGATCTCGATGATCTGCTCGACGCCGTTTTTGCCCAGTTTGACAGGAACTCCGACAAAAAGGTTATTGATGCCGTATTCACCTTCGAGAAAAACCGCGCAGGGGAGGATTTTCTTCTTATCCTTCAGAATCGATTCGGCCATCTCGACCGCTCCGAGGCTGGGGGCATAAAATGCCGAACCGGTTTTAAGCAGGCCAACGATCTCGGCTCCGCCGCCTGCGGTGCGCTTGATGATCGCATCGATCTGGTCCTTTGGCAGAAGCTCAGTGATCGGAATACCGGCGCAGGTTGAATAGCGGGGAAGCGGGACCATCGTGTCACCGTGGCCGCCAAGGACGAAAGCAGTGACGTTCTCGACCGATACATTAAGAGCTTCGGCGAGAAAGCATCGCATACGGGCCGAGTCCAAAACGCCGGCCATGCCGATGACACGGTTTTTCGGAAATCCGGAGCGGCGAAACGCGACCTGCGTCATTGCATCAAGCGGATTTGAAACGACGATGATAAATGCGTTCGGTGAATATTTTGCTATCTGATCGGTAACGTTTCCGACGATTTCGGAATTTGTTTTCAGCAGATCGTCGCGGCTCATTCCGGGCTTCCGTGCAAGCCCTGCAGTAATGATCACGACATCGGAATTCGCTGTTTCCTCATACGAATTTGCTCCGACAAGCTTTACATCAAATCCATCGATCGGTGCGGCCTGCGCGAGATCGAGCGCTTTGCCTTGCGGAGTACCTTCGACAATATCGACAAGAACGACGTCGGCGAGTTCTTTGCTCGCGATCCAGTGCGCGGCCGTTGCGCCCACGTTCCCCGCACCGACGACCGTAATTTTATTTCTTCCAGCCATGTTTTATCCTCACTGATTAGAATATTTATATAAAACAAAAAGCCTATTTTGTCACAGTTGACGGCAAACGGCAAAAGAGACAAAATTCTTCAAGGAAAACTTATGGCAGTAAAGCCTGACCGAAAATATACGTTGGAAGAGTATTTCGAACTGGAGAGAAATACTGAGGAGAAGTTCGAATTTTGGAATGGGCATGTTTGGTGTATGTCAGGTGCAAGCCCCGCGCATGAAAGAATCGTCTCGAATACTAACTTTCATCTGCGAACGATTCTTGGCCGCCGTTGTTCGGTTTTAGGCTCAAATCTGAAAGTCAAAGTGCCCGAATACGGCCCGTATCGCTACCCTGATCTTTCGGTTTATTGCGGCGAAGGAATTTATGAAACAATGGGCGGACTTGAGGTTTTGACCAATCCGCAGATGATCGTCGAGGTCTTGTCCCCATCAACCGAAGCGTTCGACCGCGGCAAGAAATTTACGTACTACAAGTCGATCCCAAGCCTGCGCGAATATCTGCTGATCTCGACCAGTCAGCCTTATATAACGCAATTTATCAAGCAGAATGAAAATGAATGGATTCAACGGGAGGCCGTGGGAATGGATGGAAAACTGACGCTGTCATTCGGTGTTGAGCTTCTGTTGTCCGAAGTGTTTCTCGATGTCGAATTTCCGGAGCCGCCAAAAAATCTTTTCCTCGTAAACCAGTAAAAAGAAAAAGCCTGATGTGCTCTCCCCTTCACACCAGGCTTTTTCTATAATGGCCGCGGATTTTCTCTCGCCAACGACCAAACTTATAAAATTCTTAAGATAACAAAACTCGAATATCCGTTGCTCTGTTTGTTGGTGCGGAGATCTCGGCCGAACGTATTAGGAAGTTCTTTGTGGCTTCGATCTCCGCGGATTTTCAAACGACATCCGTCGCTGTCTTTGCAACGGCCGTGCCATTCTTAACAAAACTCACGGCTCTTTAATTTTCAATGGTTTAACGGTCCGTTCGGGAATCGCCCATTTTGATCTGCTTACAATATCGTTTATACCCTATACGAAATCGGGCATAACTGACTATTGAAGGATGGGATGGCCACCGCCGCGGCTGTGGTCCTTGGTTTCTTCGAACCGCTGCCGGTCGTTATAGTACAGTACGATATGTTCCCCCTCGTATCGAACGACTGTCGAAATGCCGTCAAAATTCCGCGTGTGTTCGGCGATGATAAATGACGAGGACGGAAAATCGATCACCATGCCGGCCGCGTAGATATAACCGCCACGGTCGTACACGCTGCCCCGATATTGCGCCGCACCGACAGAAATGCCCGGCGTGTCACCGCCTACGTCGTCCCTTGCAATGTAGACGGTGTAATCAGAATAATTGAGATGCCGGCGGTAACCGTTTTTGCGAGCGACAGCAAAAAGGTCGGTCAATCCATGATCGATCGCAGTAAGCTCACCGGACGACGGACGCGAAACGGAATAAACGCGCGCCCCGCGTTGGGTTCGAGCCGAAAATGAAAACCGGTCACCCGAAACGCGCTCCGCCTTTGCAAGTACGGACGGATTTTGTGCATTGGCAACAGACAATGATCCAAACAACAATACTGCGACCGAAGCTATTTTTATAAGATTGTGTTTCATGTTCGTCAGTCTTTATAAAACCGCATTTTCTTTTCGCAATATGCGTGCCAAATGCAAAAGCCCCGTCGGTTTCGGGGCTGTAAATTCTTTATTTGCTTGGTGCTGAGGGCGGGAATCGAACCCGCACGCCCCTAAGGACACAGGATTTTAAGTCCTGGGCGTCTACCAATTCCGCCACCCCAGCACGATTTAAGAGAGTAGCACGTATAAAATTCAACTTCAAAACCCTGGCCGATCAAGTCCGAGAGAGCATCTATGCTATGATTTATTTCGAAATCGGTTACAGAAAATAATGGATCAGATCGCCTGGATAATTTGGCTCATAGTTGGCGTCGCGTTAATAGTCGCCGAAATTTTTACGCTGGGTTTTGTATTGTTCTGGTTTGGAATCGGCGCGCTGGCTGCAGCGTTTGCAGGCTTTCTTGGGCTCGGAATTGGCTGGCAATTTTTGGTTTTTGCGGTAATTTCGATCGCATTGACGGCGATGTCGCGGACGATCTTTTTGAAATATCTGCCGCTTGGCGACGACGAAAATAATGTGAAAACCGGAATGGATGCGTTACCCGGCAAGGTCGGAACGGTCACCTCGGCAAGTAAGGGTGCTCTGCTCGAAGCCGCGGTCAAGGTTTATGGCTCAACCTGGACCGCTTATCCCATCGACGGCGAAAGCGAACTTGTCGAAGGCGAAAAGGTTGAGGTGGTGCAGATAAAAGGTTCGTCGATATATGTGAGAAGAATAAGGGACGAGCTTCCCGAGTGGCGAAAACAGTGAATAAGCTGCCTACAGGATTTCGGCAGTATCCTGATCATTGTCCTGCTCTGCGGTATCGTGGATGCCGCCAAGATCGATCAGCTCAAGTTTTACATCGTCACCTTCGGGTTCGGGCAAATTGTCGCCGCTGAA
>DATJGV010000267.1:0-5084 GCA_035494575.1 Pyrinomonadaceae bacterium
ACAAGCGCCGCGTCGATGTCCTTGTCGAGTTTTGCACGAAGACGGTCGACCAGATCGTCTGCTTTTCTGACGCTGTCATCGAGCCGAGCAAGCGTCGACTGAACCTCGGTAAGCAGAGATTCCTGGCTGGAGCGCTCGGCCTCAAGGCCTTTCTTTCGCGCGTCGCGAAGCTCTTCGGGACGCAGCGAACCCGTCGTCGCAACGGTACGTTCGATCATCTCGGGGCGAAGGTCATTGTCGATCTGTTCGATCTTGGTTTTGATGACGCCTTCTTTTTCGATCATGTCGAAGCGCTGTTTTCTCAGAGCTTCGGCACGCTGTTCGGCGCGGTTCAGGATCTCGAGGTTTAGGGCGAGACGTTTCTGCTTTAGGTCGTATTCGCTATCCTTGTTCGATTCGAGGTTTCTGACACGCGCCTTTAGAGCGGAAAGCTGCTGTTTTGTGGTGTCAGACGGCTCGGTTTGGGTCCTATTCTGCTGGTCGGTCTGAACGTTGATCACGCCGTTGTCATTTCCGAAGTCGTCCGCTCGGCTGACTATCTCGGGCTGAGTCTGCGGCTGAACGGGAACTGTCTGAGCAGGCGTGCTTCTGGTCGTGTGCCGCTTCTTGCGGGTTTGAGCGGACGCAACGCCGGCAGTCATCGCGACACTAAAAGCCACAACCGCAAACAGCGAAATCAGACGAACTGCCAATATTTTTTTCATTTTATTTCCCTCGTTTAGAGTTGTCGCGCGGCTTATCCGGGATAAAATCGCCCGTGAACAGCTCAACCGCATTTTTGCAAAAACCGACGACCGGTATCGCGTCGATCCCCGAGTTTACAACGCCTTTTACAAGCCCCTTTTTTCTTATATCATGCCCAACCAGCCCGACAACGATCACCGTGCCGCCGAACGGGACCATTTTTGCAACCCGTTTAGCGACCTGCCAGCCGCCGGCATGCACCAGTTTTCGTCGCAGGCTTTTCTTTTGCTCCGTCATCGCATGGACAGTCTATACTTGCTTTAATCTGATGACAACAGCATACTTTTGTTTGCACGTGGAATTGCGGTAAAAGTTTCAATTTCCTCAGGATATGTCGCTCAGAACCGATCGAATTTCAAAGCGATTTAACGATAAATGGGTGTTGCGGGACGTTTCGGTCGAGGTAGCGCCGGGAGAGATCCTGGCCCTCTTTGGCCCGTCAGGATCGGGAAAAACAACGTTTATCAAGATCGTTGCCGGAAGTGAGGGTTGTAACGGCGGTAGTATTTTCCACGGCGGAGACGACGTTACAAAACTCTCGTGCGAAGACCGCAATTTTCACTTCCCGTCGCTGACGAACGAGTCCATCTGGCGAAACCTCTTCAAATCGAACAAAACTTCTCAACTTGCAGACGGCGTGGGACAGGCGCTCGCGGTTGATAACGCGATGGCGACTGCAGACGGCGTTCTTTTGCTGGATAATTCGTTCTGCGATATGGACAAACAAATGCGGCTTGCGAAGTTTGAACGTGTCAGGAGCCTTGTCAAACAGAAAAACCTTTCGGTCGTTTACGCCTGCAATAATTACGACGATGCATTTGCCATCGCTGATCGCGTTTCGGTGATCGTCGATGGAGAAATACGCCAAACCGGAACTCCGCAGGAGATTTACGATACGCCAAATTCGGTCGCAGTTGCGCGCCTTGTCGGCAGAAATAACCTTTTCGAAGCACGAAGATTAACGTCGAGCAAAGCCGAGATCCCCGAATTTCAAACCATCGAAGGCGGTCATCGTGTTTTTACGCAAAAGGCTTCGATCAACTCGCTCGGCTCGATCAACAAGAACGCAACGCTCGCCATTAGGCCCGAAAACATCTCGATCTCATTCGGAGCGTCTTTTCCCGAAGACAACCTGCTAAAAGCGACCGTTATGAAAATTATGCCGCAGGGCCCGACGACGCTTATAACACTTGATTCAAACGGTTTACTGCTTGAAGTGTTGGTGTTAAGACTTGTCGGATTGAATGTCGGCGACGAATGTATGCTCGGCCTTCCGCCGGACAGGATAATGGTGTTGGGAAATTAATAGTGCCGATGTTTGGCGGAATGTTTTTTGTTTTTAGGTCTTTGGCCTTCGGTTTTGTAAAGCATCGCCAAAGGGTAAAGCTCATTTTTTTCGAAGACCAAAGACACGAAAACCGATCTACTGAACATTCAACGACAATATCAAATTGACTCTCCGATTTCGTGCCCGGTTGCGCGTTGTCGTGTTGGGAGCTATCGGCAGGGCGGCTCCCATTCCTTTTGCTTCGAGCCGCGACCCGGCAACGCCAAGCGTAGAAAACCTGTCAACCAGCGCCTGAGCACGGGCCTGCGTGAGATTTTGCAATTCTTCGGGCGTTCCCTTGCCATCCGTATGCGATTCGACCGTTATTTTGTAATCCGGATTACCCGCCAATAGTTGTCCAAGCGAAGCGAGTTTTGTATCGGCTGTTCCGGCAAAAGTACTCGCTCTGATACCCGACCAGTAGGTTTCGGGAAGCGTCAGCTCAATTCCATTTTCAGTCTTTTTAACCGTTCCGAACTGTCGGAGCGAATTGATCAAAACGACCTCATTAGCCTGGATCGCAGCAAGCTTTTGCTCGCGTTCCTGCTGAACTTTTGCGGCGTCCTGTTCCTTTTCGATCGCCGCGAGACGTGACTTGACGTTGTCAGATTCCTGCCGGGCGAGGACGAGATCTTCGCGAAGCTTCGCATTTTCGTCTTTAAGATCCTTTATCTGCTGAATATAGTTTTGAACATCGCGCTGTGAGAGTTCGCGTGTACGCGTCTCATCATTAAGCTGGTTCCTGAGCGCCGCGATCTGATCCTGCGCGTCCTGATATCTGTCCTCGGCTTTTCGCGTCTCGGCATCCGCACGCGCCTTTTCATTTCGCTGCTCGCGTGCCGTTTTCCGCATTTCGGCGGTAGATTCGGCTTTGACGGCGCTGCTGATCGCCTTACGCGCGGTCACGTCAACCGTGGTTTCGTCCCGTCCGGCTTTCCAGGAGCTTTCGGCGTTGTCCAGCAGCGACTCGGCTTCTTTCAGTTCATCGGCGGCGTCACGGTCCGCTCCGGCGTATTTCGCAAGGGCGACGGCCTGTTTTGCCTGCAGTATCGTCGAAGGCGTTTTTGAATAATCGATCTCGGCAATTTCAGGAGTTCTGGAATCGCGAAAATAATCGCTTGAATTTCCGAAATATTGAATCGACGGCGTTGTCGCGACGGTCTTTCCGCTGACTGTTGTCGGATTAAGATTCTCGAGCATTATTGCCTGACTCGGCTGGCGTACCAGGAAATGCGGTTCGGCCGTAATGATCAGGGCAAAAGTTTGCAGCGGCGTTGTGACGTTTATCTTCGAATCAAATTCGAAGAAGCCGCGGCGTTTGATCTCGCCCAGGTTATCCACCTGCCCGTCGGGCGAAATTGCCCAGAGCACATAGGTCGCATAGCCGGCACCGAGCTCGAACGGCCTTGGCATTTTCGAAACCGAAAGCTCGATCTGCGTCCCGTTGCGGCTCGTGCGTTTGACGCGGGCCTCACCCTTCATTCTGGGAAAGCGCGTCGTGCCGCGGAACTGAACATTCACAACTTCGTCCAGCGGATATGTGACAGCGGTCGTCCGGCGTGGAATATCCGCTTGTGAAAATCCGCTGACGGCAATGAATATTACGAACAAAAACGATATGAGAACTTTAACCGGTCGTGAATTACTCATGTAGCTTTTTTCTCCGAAAAGGTGTGCTTTTAAAAAGATGCCATATAACGCTGCGCGGTTGCAAACCAACGCGTCCTGCCGAAACGGTACGGCATTTGCACACAACAAATTACAAACGCGTCTGTGTTAAATCGGTACACTAACGCACGAAAAGGAGAGATCTTATGGCTATAGTTAACAAAGACGAAGTAAAAGGTAAATTTGAACAGGCAAAAGGCAAAATTAAGGACAAAGTCGGCGAAGCAACGGGAAACCGCCGAATGGAGGCCGAAGGTGAGGCCGAAAATGCCGGCGGAAAGACACGCGAAAGCTGGGGCAAGGTGAAACGCCACGTCTCGAACGCTATCGACGACGTCGCGGACGCTGTGAATCGATAACGGCAAAAAACCGAAGTTCAACGAACAGAAAGCCGTCATTCCGACGGCTTTCGATCTTGCAGGGATGTGAAAGAGAATTTCTTTGGCGCCCTATTTTTCGCCGTCGAGTATCTCGAAATTGACTTTGCGTTCCTTAAATTCCTTCATCGCGACGCGGGTCGGTTTGTTTTTACGAATGTCGATATCGGTTCGGGACACAGCACCGCGCTGCAGCTGCTTGCTGCGCTGGGCGGCAAGAATTATCATGCGGTATTTTGAATCGATCGCAGGAGGATCGATCACTTCTTCCACTACTTCTTCGCCCGATTCCTCGGCGGGTTTATCCTTTTTATCGGCCATAAAATACGTTAGTCTCCAATTTTACTTAATTTCGAAACATCGAAATTATTTAGGATATCGCAAATCGCGACCGTTTGTCTATCACGCCGCAGCCTTTCCGCCAAAATTACGGTTTTTAGTTCGGCGGCGGCCTTAAATAGCTCCTGATTTACGATAACGTAGTGAAAATGCTCGAATTCGCGCACCTCGGTGAATGAATTTCGAAGCCGGAGATTGAGGTCGTCGTACCTCTCAGTCGCCCTTGCCGTCAGTCTTGCCCTCAGGACCTCAAACGACGGCGGCATTATGAAAATGCTGACCGCGTCGGGCATTTTTTCCAGAACGATCTTTGCGCCCTGAACGTCGATCTCGAGAATGATGTCACGGCCCGATTCGATGATCTCCTGGACGGTCGCTTTGGACGTGCCGTACAGATTGCCGTGAACCTCGGCCGATTCGAGAAATTCTCCGTCGGCACGACGATGTTCGAATTCCGCCGGCGATATAAAGAAATATTCGCGGCCGTCCTGTTCGCCTATGCGTTTGGGCCGCGTAGTGTAAGAGATCGAGTAGCCGATGTCCGGAACGCTGAGCAGCACTTCGCGGATCAACGTTCCCTTTCCGCCGCCCGAAGGAGATGTGATGATAATAAGATTGCCTTTCATTCC
>DATJGV010000268.1:0-9803 GCA_035494575.1 Pyrinomonadaceae bacterium
CTATGAGGTCTTCGGGAGTGCCGACGCCCATCAAATATCGCGGAGCGTCGTCGGGCATTTGCGGCGCAATGTATTCGATAACGTCATACATTACCGATTTTTCTTCGCCAACGCTCAAACCGCCGATCGCGTAGCCGTCGAAACCGATCTCTACTGTTCGGTCAAGGCTTTCCTTTCGTAATTGTAGATGGCCCGAACCTTGTATAATACCAAAGAGCGCCTGTCGCCCGGACAAGTCAGTACCGCCTGCGTTAGCGGGTGGTTTAACATCAGAATCGGACCGTTCTGCAGCGAGACCTAAATCGTCCGTTATCACATACGGTACCGACAGAAAACCGCTGTCCATCCCGTCGTTTTGGAGACCATCAAACTGATCTTTAGAACGCTTCGCCCACCTGGCCGTCATCTCCAAACTTTTTTTGGTCAATTCAAATCCGGCGTCACCGGGCGTGCATTCGTCGAACGCCATAACGATCTCGGAACCAAGCGCTGCCTGAACCTTCATTGATACTTCCGGCGAGAGGAATTTCTTGCTGCCGTCGAGGTGTGAGCGAAACTCGACGCCTTCTTCGGTTAGTTTCCTTAGATCAGTAAGCGAAAAAACCTGAAAGCCGCCGGAGTCCGTTAGGAGCGAACGATTCCAAGTCGAAAATTTGTGAAGCCCGCCAAGCTGTCTGATTATCTCCGGTCCAGGCCGCAGAAAAAGATGATATGTATTGCCTAGAATTATCCGTGCGTCGAGTTCCTGTTCGAGCCACTCAAAGCGCACGCCTTTAACGGTTCCCTGCGTTCCGACCGGCATAAAAACAGGCGTTTCGATGACGGAACGCCTTGTGCGTAAAATTCCTGTTCTGGCTCTACCGTCGCGAGCGGTAACCTGCCAATCTATTGGTTTCATGCAGCAGACATCTGCAAACTAATAAGCAGAAGTTTCTTAATTCATCCTACGCCCGATAAGTGCCCAGATGTTCTGGGCACCGATCGCGGTTTCCGAAACGATTCGTCCATGTTCATCGATCAACACTGCAGACGGTGTGCCCAACATACCGAGCTTCGTTGCCGTTTTGTAATCCTTATCCAATACGATCGGCGATGTCAGCTCTATTTTTTTCAGCTCCTCGACATCGCCGTCCGAGAAGACTATCAGTTTGGGGTCTGCGGCTGAACGGCTCTGTTCCCACTCGCGGATGTCTTCCATCATATTGATGCAGTGCGGACACGTCGTGCTCCAGAATGCAGCTAGTGTCGGCGAGCCTTTCAGGTCGCTTGATGCGACCTTTTGCCCCTCGCGATCGTCAAGCGTGAAGTCTGGAACGGCTTCGCCGATCTTTGGCGCGCGGCCGTTGCCATTCGAGTTCGTAAAATAAACGAATTCGTTGCTCACATCCGCTTCGAAAACTTTTTCGACCAGTTCGCGGATCGCCGAGTCGCCCGCGGCAATGTGGCTCGCGATGTTCCCGGCCGCATCGACGAACAGCGCGGTCGGCGTCCATTTTGCATGCACAAGATTTGCAACTTCGCGGTCTTTTTGCAGCAGGACCCGCGATTTCTCAGAGATCGAAAACTTCTCCCGGTTTTCGTCCGCTTTGCCCCTGCTGATCAAAACAATATTAACCTTGTCGGCCAGCTTCGATTCCCACTCGGCGATCTCGGGAACCAGAGCTTTACATGGTGAACAGGTAGGAGCAACGAAAAGGAACAGTGTCGGTTTACGTTCGGCAAGAAGATGCTCAAACGAAACGACACGGCCCGAAAGGTCCGGCAGTTCAAAATCCGGAAACGGTGAACCGATCGGCAAGCCTTCGTTCGGATCGCCGGCCTCTTGCCGTTCGACTGCTCCGCCTTCGCGGGAGATCACATCCAATATTTCTATCCGGCGTAATATCTGCGTCTGCTGCGCGGATATTCGTTTTAAGTAAAAGATAACGGCACCAAGCAAGCCGGAAATGATCAGGCCAAAAGCAAATTGCATAAAGTCCATTCTGTCGTCGGTAAAACTGAGTCCCTGGCGGCCGCTTCCCTGACCGACCAGAAACAGGGCAAGCGCCGAAAAAATAACGTTCCGTATCAAACTTTTACTGCTGACGCGCTCGCTATGAAGTTGGCCGAAGCAATGACAATCAGCCTCCTTTCCGCTCGCCAGTTGGTAGATCATACCTGCGATAAAGATCAGCAAAAGTATTAACGCCCCGAGTGCACCGAGCCACGACGTAGTTGTAAAAAGCAGCAGCAAAGCGAGAAAAACTTCTGCCGCCGATAATAGATATGCCGCCGGTTTTGCAAATTCGGCCGGAACACCAAAATCCGTCACCGCCTTTTCGGCTCCGGGTTGGTCCAGGAATTTTGCGACTCCGGCCACGCCGAAGATCCCCGCAAGGAAAAGTCGTATCAGTAATAAAAGTACATCCATTATTTTCCCTTTTTAACTTTGTGTCTTTCAACCAATCTAATAGGTGTGGCGAAAAAGTCAAATTCCTCACGCAGACGGTTTTCGATATAGCGAAGATACGAAAAGTGCAGTCCCCCTTTTCCGCCAGAAGTAAACAATATAAACAGCGGCGGACGAATGCCGGCTTGCGTGATAAATTGAACTTTCAACCGCGAAAATCCGCCTTTGACCGGAGCAGGAGCCGTGCCGCCTTTCGGCTGCGATATCGAATCCTCAAAAAATCGATTAAGCTTCGACGTTTGCAGCCGCAGATTCCGAGCGTGATACGCCTGCTCGACCAGCGGCAAAATTTTGGTGATTCGCTGGCCTGTGAGAGCGGAGAGTGTGACTATCGGCGCCCAATCGAGAAATTTCATATGACGGCGGAGTTCGCGTTCGAATTCGTAGATCGTATTGGTTTCTTTTTCCTCA
The DNA here is from genome assembly GCA_035494575.1 of Pyrinomonadaceae bacterium. Lineage (GTDB taxonomy): Bacteria > Acidobacteriota > Blastocatellia > Pyrinomonadales > Pyrinomonadaceae > OLB17. The sequence goes on from DATJGV010000268.1 coordinate 2,861, forward strand.
ACCGCGTCCCATTTGTTGACCGCGATGATAACTGAACAGCCGGAATCGACCGCGTAACCCGCGATGTTTGCGTCGAGCGCTGTTACTCCCTCAACGGCATCGATGACGAGGACGGCAACGTCGGCCCGTTCCAATGACTTTTTGGCCATGATGACCGACAGCTTTTCGGCCATCTCGGTCGTTTTTCCTTTCCGGCGAATTCCCGCCGTGTCGATCAACAAATAGTGCTGTCCGTCAACTAAAAGATGCGTGTCGATCGCATCGCGCGTCGTACCGGCGATCGACGAAACTATGACGCGCTCTTCGCCCAATATTTTATTAAGCAGCGAAGATTTTCCTACATTCGGCCGGCCGATGATCGCGAGTTTTATTTCGCCGGTCTTTTCTTCGTCCGGTTCGTGCTCAAAATCGAGAACATCGAAAACTTCGTCGATCAGGTCGCCGACACCGTTGCCGTGTTCTGCCGAAATTGGAACCAGCTCAAAACCAAAACGGTGAAATTCGGCGGCTTCGTTTTCGACCTTTCGCGACTCGGCTTTGTTCGCGGCGATGAAGACGGGCTTGCCGGTGTTGCGCAGCAGAACTGCCAACTCTTCATCGAGCGGAACCACGCCGGCACGCGAATCGACGACCCAGACGATCGCACTTGCTTCGTCAATTGCCTGTGATGCTTGCTTGAAAATGTTTGCGGGAATAACTGCTTCGTCATCGGGAACGATCCCGCCTGTGTCCACCAGGCGAAACGATTTTGCCCTCCAATCGACTTCGCCGTAAATCCGGTCGCGCGTGATGCCGGGCTCATCGCCGACGATCGCTTTGCGGCTCGCGGTGAGACGATTGAACAGCGTAGATTTCCCGACATTTGGACGGCCGATAATGGCAACCAGTGGTGCTTTCATCAATTAGAGAATAGATAGCAAATACGCGTTTTGCAAAACGTCACCGTTTTAACAACGCGGAGGTTTTATTATGAGATCTGGAGTATCAGCAACGAATCCCGAATGCCCGGCGATAAAAGAGGTCGCGGAAGCCCTGGAAAACGCTTATCCGGCGGTAACGCTCTATACAACCAATAACGAATCGCCCGGCACACGGCATACGTCCGGTCTGGCGATCGACATAATGCTAAATGTCAGGAACACCGCCGAACGGACTCGCGCTCACGCAATTATTGAGGTTTTTGTGAGGCTGCATCCGCAGCTGCACTGGTCGGATCTTATTTACTCCGATTTTGACGGCAGCAACGTAACGTATTTCCATATTCCCGCCGGCGGCGGCTTTGGCGGACCAAACGGCTTGCTTCAACGCAACCCCTACACGCAGGACACGCGTCACAGCGATCACATCCATCTTGACTGGGTCGATTTTAGTCTGAAAAATCCTCCGCCGCAGTATGAGCGAATACCATATCGCTGGTCTGTTGCAGCTAATACCGTTGGTTTTCGCCAAGCATTGGTCGGCGAATTTGCGTCGATACCGTAAACAAAAGGCCTTTCGCCATTGAGTTAGGCGAAAGGCCTTAATTCCTGAATCACAGAACGAACTAGAACTGCGTCAGTCCGAGGATCGTCTGCACGATCGCTCCGAGGATCTGGTACTTGCCACCGTAGTAGTTGCCATACTGATACCGGCCATAGTAGCCGTCATCGTAGCCGCGACGAAAACCTTCACGGAAGTAGTAATTATATTCATCCAGCCCGACGTAGTAGCTGTCGTAACCGAACGAGGCGTCCTGGTATCCGTACGAATCGTTGTAATCGTAGCCCCAGCCGTCCTCACGGTCAGCCTGTCCGGCGCGAAAGCCTTCTTCGTACCCGTAATTGAGAGCATCGCGGAGCATCTGGGCTCCGTACTGGCTCGTGTAGTAATAATTTCCGCCTCGATAGTATCGATAATTGTTGATCAGGTTGTCGTAGTAACGAGACTGCTGGAGACGGAGTTGATCGCGACGGATCCGATCCCAATAACTCTGCTGGTACCGTAAGTAATTCAAACGGCGCTCCCGTTCGAGTTCGCGCTGCCGCTGCTGCCGGATGTTCTGCCAGTTGCTCCAACGGCTGTTGTAGTCGTTCAGACGCTGTCGCCGAAGCTGTTCCTGCTGCTGACGGTCATACCGTTGATAATTGCCGCTGCCCCAGCGCTGATCGCCCGTCCTCTGATTTTGGTTCCACTGACCGGACTGCCGATCCTGGTTCTGCTGACGATTTTGCCAATCGCGATTTTGCTGCTGCTGTTGGCGGTTTTGCCAGTCGCCATTTTGCTGCTGACGTGTTTGCCATCCGCGCTGACGCTGGTCGTTTCCACGACGCTGCTGGTCGGCACGTTGCTGCTCCACTTGTTGTTGACGTTGATTCTGCCACGTCCGCTGCTGGTCCTGCTGGTTCTGCTGATTCTGTCGCCGCTGTTCCCATTGACGTTGCTGTTCCTGCTGTCGCTGCTGAACCTGTTGCTGCTGTTGGGCACGCTGTTGTTCCGCCTGGCGCTGCTCAACCTGTTGCCGCTGTTGTTCCCAACGCTGACGTTGGTCGTTTTGACGCTGCTGGACCTGCTGTTGCTGCTGCTGTTGAGCAGCACGACGCTGTTCCATTTGCTGTTGGCGCTGTTGGTCACGCTGCTGACGCCCCTGTCCTGCTGCGCTCTGCGGTCTTGCTGCTGCTGTTGGTTGTTCGCCTGGCGCTCCTGCCCTTGGTTCTGATCGCCCTGATTTCGACCGCGGCCGTGATTATTCTGAGCGTTGGCCGTTACACCGGCTCCAACAAATAATGCCGCACCGGCGAACAAGGTCAAACCAAAACGTTTTAGTTGATTTGCTTTCATGGATATCCCTCTTTTTCAATCTCGACCTAATTATGATCGACTCTGCTCAATTCAGTGCAATTGTCGTTCCAAAGCGAAATATACTGAATATAAGAGGTTTATTGCGAAATATTCACACGAAATGGTAAGTTGGCGTTACATTTTCGTCGGAGCCGGGTCAGCGCCCGACAAACTCGTAATCGATGTGAATGTTCAGCGTCCCGTTCCCGATCTCCGGCCGGATCCCGATGGCTTTCATCGTTAGACCTTTCGAGTTTTGAACCGGAACCGGAAACGTTATCTTATCAAGTCGGAGTATCTCAACCGGATTCACCTTCTTGTCGATGGAGTTTTGGACCATCTTGGCGAGAATGTTGCTGCCCACGCCGGCTGTTCCGTTCAACGAAACATTCAGCACGTTTGCTCGTCCGACGAGTCGTTGATTTTGTTGGTCGAACTCGAGATCGATATTGGTTTCCGCGTAGCCTGAAAAATCCACGCATCCGACGAACGGTGGACTGTAGCTGCCCGAAAACGCGATCGGCGAATATATTTTTCCGTCGCGGAAACGAACTGCGGTCCGGACCGAATTCGATTCACGAAGGATCTTGATCGAATCGCTGCAAACGTTTTTTTCGGTTGGCAAGTATGCAGTCTTAATTACTTCTTCGCGCGTGTCATTTTGCGCAAGCGGTATGTCCGCCATACCGCCGTTTTGATAGATCGCATCAAGCAATGCATCGAAAAACTGTTCGTTCAGTGTGATGGTGATCTCGGTCTTCTGCGCCGGAACAACTGTGACGAGGAAAAATATCGCAAGAAACGCACCAAGTGTCATTTTCATTGTCTTTATGCACTACCTTAGAAAGGATTTAACGAATCGGCGGAGCGTCCGAAAGGATCGAATCGACCAGACTCTCTCCGTACATCTTTTTAAGAAAGATGTTTTTTCGCTGAACTTCACTCACATTTCCCGGAATGGATGCGAATGCCGCCTTTCTTGCGGACATGTACATCTCACATGCCAATTCGATACGCCTCGCTGCGGGCAAATTCATCATCATTTGGAACTGCAGTTCCTCAATTTTTTTCGGCGTATCATTCATTTTTAGCCTTAGCCTCGTTCAGCAACCCGCTCAAACCTAATTCCACAACCCACTTTTCGATGTAATCAGCATCCATTTGGTTTCTTAACAAGTTCTTTACGTCCGTCAATTGTTTTTCAGAATGGCTGTCCTTCGCCCACAGCAACTTGGAAAGAACCAAATCTTCGGCAGTAATAACAAAGACTTCTTTACCGAGGAAATCCGCTGGCTTACGACGTCCGAATGCGATCCGCTGAAATCGTCCCGGCTTTGTCATCACACAATCTATCTTGAATGCGGTTTTTTGATCAATGATATTGAACATACTCCGCGACATTACCGCTTGCTTGACGGCATTATGTGGTACGTAATAATCCGGCTCCAGGAAATTGATCAGCTTTGTTGAGTCCCGCTCGGTTAAATCGACGACAATATCGATATCTGCGGTAAAGCGATAAACCGAATAAAGCATCATTGCCATCGACCCGGAGAGCATGTAGTCGATTTGCAGCGCCTCCAATTTATCGACAAATCCGTGCAAGACCTGAACTGGAAGTAATTTATCTTCCATTTTTATAATCCACTCCTCACAATATCATGTAGTCTCAGCAGCCCGACGCATCGGCCGGACATATCTACTACAGGCAATACCGATATTTGCGACGGACGGTTTTCCATCAGCTGCAGAGCGTCGTAAGCAAGCATCTTTGCGGTGGCAGTTATCGGGTGCGCGGTCATCATTTGCTCGGCGGTAAGCGACGAGAGGCCTTCTGCGGGCGTGCGCTCGATGGTCCGACGGAGATCGCCGTCGGTGACCACCCCGAGCAGCATTCCGTTGGCATCGACAACGTTTACGGCTCCGAGAGCATGTTTTGATATCTTTTTAACAACCTCAAGCCAGCCCGCGTCGGGAATGATGTCGGGGCTTTGGTGCATCAGGTCCTCAACCTTAAGGGTCAGCCGCTTCCCGAGCTGGCCGGCCGGATGATTTGCGGCGAAATCTTCGGCCGTCAACCCTTTTGCTTCCATCAACGTCATCGCGATGGCGTCTCCGATAGCGAGCGCTACGGTTGTCGATGTCGTCGGTGCGAGATTAAGCGGACAGGCCTCTTTATCGACCGACGCGTCCAGGATGATGTCGGCATGCCGCGCGAGCGAAGATTCCGTGTTCCCGATGATCGCGATCAGAGTTATTCCACGCGATTTCAGCGCGGGCAAAATTGCAAGCACCTCAGATGTCTCACCGGAATTGCTAAGAGCGATCACTACATCGCCTCTTGCTACCACGCCCAAGCTGCCGTGCAGCGCGTCCGATGGATGAACAAATACAGCGATCGTTCCGGTGCTCGTCATCGTTTGGGCTATCTTTTGTGCGATAATGCCGGATTTCCCGACGCCGGTCACGATCACTTTGCTCTCGCAGCAAGCCAGTGCTTCGATCGCTGCTTCGACGCTATTTTGGTCGAGCCGCCGCGACGCCGAATCGATCGCCGTCGCTTCGATCTTCAAAAGTTCCGCGACTTTTTCAAAACTGTTTTTCACGTAATGAAGTTTGCTGAAATCAGGATGATTTGGCAAGCGGAGTCGGTTCTGCCGAGCCGCATCGCATTAAGGTGTTTCAGGCCGTCCCAAACCGCGACGTCCTTGCCCCCCAGCTGGGGACACGGTTTTTCGTTAAGGCTTTTAATATCTTCAGTTAACGAAGAGAGCGACCTGCACTGTCCCACTAGTGTCCCAGACGTGTCCCAAGACGTCTTGGGACACGTAACCGATTGAAACGACAAGTGTTAACAGTGTACCAGACTGAAATCTCTTACATCTTTGCAAAACTTTTCGAGCCACATTGTGGCCAAGTAAAAAAAGGATTTTCAAAGACCGGTCGGCGGAAGCCGAAGCATGAAAAGTGTATCAAAACGTTGCATCGTTGTAAAGAGATTTTATTTATGAAACAGCCTTAGCAGTTGGTGACGTTTGCGTATTACGGAGCTTAATTCTGCTATTTCGGAAGCGGGTTGAAAACATCCAAAACGATCTGCCAGCGGCCGTCGCGAAGTTTCCATACCTGCATGAAATTTCCTTTTTCAACTTTGTTGTCTTTGTCGGTGCGGGTGTATGTGTTGGTGACGTAAGCAAGATCGCCCGAACCGAAAAAGGAAATGCGACGAGCGATCTCAAGCTTCGACTTGTCTTTTTTGACTTCGCCTAGCACGGCTTTTTTGCCGGTTATCGGGAATTTTCCGTTGCGCAGCATTCTTATGTCGTCGGCCGCAAACGCCTTGTAAGCCTTTTCTTCGTTTCCTTCGCGCATCATGCTGAAAAACATCGCCGCTGTGTCGCCCGCATAGGAATTCTTTTCGTTCTTGTCGCGTTTGAGGTCAACCGGCGCGGTCCACGGAGCTTCGCTTGCTGCGTTTTTGCCGTGCGTCACTCCCATATCGAGAACCGCTTTGAATTCGCCGTTCTGCTGTTTCTGCCACACGGTCGAATATTGGCCAAACGCAGCCGGTGCGTCTGTCTTTCCCTTGGGCCGATATTCCCATGGCCCGGTCGTGTAGCCGATCAAACCGCTCGACGAAATGTCGGCCACCGCGGGATACCATGAAAGCAGCGCGGTGTTCTCCGCCCGCGCACGCCACACTTCCTTGCCGTTTTGCCGGTCCGGGTTGAACACAACGCCGTCGTCCGCCAGAAATTCAAGAAACGCCTGCTTCGTCGATCTTTCAGCCGCGTACGCTGCAAAGGCTTTTTCCGTGTCGACAAGCTTTTGCAGATCGCTTTGCGGAAAAGCGGAAACAGCGCCAAGCAGCAGCAACAGGATGGATGTAACTATTTTCATAAAGTGCGATCGGTTCGAAAATTGTCCCATTTTGTCCCAAGCTGGGACAAGTTCGAGAAAATGGTTGTTGAAAACAAAGGGTTTAGCTCTTGTCCCATTTGTCCCACTGTCCCAACCGAATTTGGGATTGCGGATTTGAGTTCTCTTTCGTGTCTCTTCGTATTTGTTCGTAGTTCGAGCAATTCGGCAACACGTAAAACCGCTAACCCGCACCAAACAGCACTAA
>DATJGV010000269.1:0-5584 GCA_035494575.1 Pyrinomonadaceae bacterium
TCTCCGCGAAAAAGGTGCGGACGAGACATTGATCGAACAGAGCGGCCTTGTCTCGCAAAACGAAGACAAAACAAAGGTTTTTGACCGTTTTCGCGGACGGATAATGTTTCCGGTACTCGACGTAAACGGCAACCCGATCGCTTTCGGCGCCCGCGCGATGGGCGATGAACAGCCAAAATATATCAATTCACCCGAAACCGCCGCGTATGTCAAAGGTCAGCATCTATACGGGCTTTTCCAGTCTAAAGACGAAATACGTAAGAAGAAATTCGCCATCCTCGTCGAGGGCTATCTCGACCTGATCGCGCTGCACCAATTCGGAATAACCAATACCGCAGCGAGCCTCGGCACTGCATTCACCCCGGAACAGTCAAAATTATTGAGCCGTTTTGCAAAAAAGGTCGTCATAAATTATGACGGCGACAGCGCCGGTATAAAGGCCGCTCGGCGGGCTATCGAGCAGCTTTTACCGCTCGATTTCGAGATAAAGGTGCTTGTTTTACCTGACGGCAAAGACCCGGACGATTTTGTCCGCACGAGCGGCGAGGACGCCTATAACGAGGCTCGCGGCAAAGCGTTTCCCTATCTCGATTTTGTGCTCGATTCGTCCGTTCGAGGCCGAAATGTTGCGGTTGCCAAGCAAAAAGCGGACGCTATCGAGGACGTTTTGCCCGTGCTTTCTTCGATCAGGAACAACATACAAAAACGCGAAAGCTTCGACCAGGCGATGAATTTTTTCCGGGTTGACGATCCTGCGTTTCGCCGCGAGCTGTGGAACACGGTAAAAACAGGCGAAAGTGTTGAACCCGACACGGTAAAACAACGCGTTTCGCGGGCGACACGGATTAAAATGACCGTCGCTGAACAACACCTGCTTGAGCTTTTAGCGTACGATTACGAGTTGAGGGGTATAATTCTGCCACAGTTGGAAGAAACTGATTACGAAGCGCTTGCTACGGCATCGATCTTTAGGGCCCTCAACAAACTCCATCCAAAATCGAACCATATCTCCCTGGAAATGTTGCTTGAAGCAGTTGGCGATGACGAAATGGCCCACGATTTTTTGCCCCTGATGATGATGGCGGAGTACCGCCGCGCAAACGGTGAGTCTATAGACGAAGTGCTGCATGACGCCGAAAATTGCGTATTTACCCTACGTTCGATGGCTATTTCGAACCATATCGTGCAAATTAGCCAGGACCTGATAGCCGCCGAACAGGTTGGGGACGCAGACCTGATAAACTCTCTTGTCGCCGATCAGATAGAGCTTGCAAAAATGAACCGCACGTTACTGCGAAAAATACGAGAAACCTGATATACTCAATCTTTTGACTAAAAAGGTCGCATCTGGAAACTTTTTTACTGCGGCCGGCGTTATTTAATATTTTTATCGACAACGAATTACGCCCAATTTTAATCTTATCTGATTCACAAATATGGCTGACTACGACGAAAAAGAAGATCTTATGGATCGACTGCTTGCCCTTGGCAAGCGCAAGAAATTTTTGAGCTACGATGAGCTCAACCGGGAAATTCCCGAAAACATGATGTCTCCCGACGATATCGAGGACGTTCTCGACCGTCTCGAGGGTGCGAATATTTCGGTCGCCGAGACCGATGCGCAGCTTCTCGAACGGGCGTCGCACCTTGCGATGGACGATGAGGAAGAGGCGATTGACGATGACGATCTCGACCTCGACCTTTCTGCCGGAACTCTCGATAAATCGAACGACCCGGTGCGGCTTTACCTCCGCGAAATGGGTATCGTTCCGCTTCTAACACGTGAAGGCGAGGTAACGATCGCACAGCGCATCGAACGTGGACAGATAAAAACACATAAAGCGATCTCACGTTCGCCCATCGCCGTCGAACGGCTGTTGAAGATCGGCGAGGACCTTGCGAAGGGAAAAGGCAGTATCCGCGAAACAGTTTCGTTCTCGGAACAGGCTGAGATCTCGCTAGAAGAGGACAAGGCTGAAGAATACCTGCGTTGGACGCTCGAAGGCATAGAGAACATCCGCCAAAACTATAAGGCGGCACTAAAAACGTGGAATGCGCTCATTAGCGAGCAAAAGAAAAACAAGGCGAAAAAATCACGAAAAGTACTTGGCCTGAAACGCAAGACGGCACGCGCGCGGCTCGAGATCGCTCAGGAGATCAAAAACCTGAACCTGACCGAACATGCCATGCAGGTCCTGATCGGAGCCATCCGCAAGGTCGTCGAGGAGATTCGCAAAAACGAGCGGGTCGTCAAAAAGGCTGAAGAGCGTCTCGAAAATAAACGGGCAAAGGTTCCGGCGGCCGAAAAACGGGAGCTTAATGCAAAAATTGCCGAGGCAAAAGCCGCATTGGCGGAGATAGAGGAGAAATATCACCTGCCGACGGTTGAGATCAAGCGTTCGTATCAGACGATAAGCGTCGGCGAATACGAAACGAACCAAGCGAAACGCGAACTCGTCGAGGCCAATTTGCGGCTGGTGGTTTCCATCGCCAAGAAGTACACAAACCGCGGGCTGCAGTTCCTCGATCTCATCCAGGAAGGCAACATCGGTTTGATGAAAGCCGTCGATAAGTTTGAATGGCGGCGCGGTTACAAGTTTTCAACCTACGCAACGTGGTGGATCCGCCAGGCTATCACCCGTGCAATTGCCGACCAGGCCCGGACGATCCGTATTCCGGTTCACATGATCGAGACGATCAACAAGTTGATCCGCACCTCGCGGCTGCTTGTTCAGGAACTCGGCCGCGAACCGACCAGTGAAGAGATCGCAAAACGCATGGACATTCCGGTTTCCAAGGTCCGAAAGGTGTTGAAGATCGCACAGGAGCCGATCTCGCTCGAAACGCCGATCGGCGAAGAAGAAGATTCGCATCTCGGCGATTTTATCGAGGACCGTTCGATATTGAATCCGGCGGAATCTGTGACCTTCTCGAACCTTCGCGAGATCACCGACGAAGTTCTCGCAACACTAACGCCGCGTGAGGAAAAGGTTATCAAGATGCGATTCGGGCTTGGTAATACCGGCTCGGAACACACGCTCGAAGAGGTCGGCCAGCATTTTGCCGTTACCCGCGAGCGTATTCGCCAGATCGAGGCCAAAGCCCTGCGAAAACTGCGGCACCCGTCGCGCTCGCGCCGGCTCAAGGCGTTTTTGGAAGGAAAGCAGTAGTTCAATTCGAATATTTTAGATTTGCGATCTGTGATTGCTTAGGCGGTTGCAGATCGCATTTTATTAAGCCAGAGGCCTTCAGAAAAAATATCTTCCTTAGTCAGCAAAGGGGGCTACTAAGGAATGTCCATCATTTAGCAGGCTCACACCGGTAGCGTACTTAATTTTGGTGCTTTCAAAGAAATTTAATGCACCTTTGTCACCGAATTTGCGCTAAAATCCAGTGAACCCGAAGTTTTCCGGTTACCTCTACAATGGACGATAAAACAAAGACTGCAGCAGCCTCAGATGGGGAATTGGGCCGCTACCGTATCCTTAGCGAACTTGGTTCCGGCGGCATGGGGAAAGTTTACCTTGCCGAGGACATAGAACTCGGGCGCAAGGTGGCCCTAAAATTCTTGCCTGATGATCTCTCCGCCGACAGCGACCGTATTCAGCGTTTCGAGCAGGAGGCTCGTGCAACATCCGCCCTGAACCATCCGAACATACTGACTATTCATGAGATCGGTACGTCCGGCGGGTCGCGGTTCATCGCGACCGAGTTCATCGATGGGGAAACTCTGCGCCAGCGAATGAATCATGGAATGAGATTGTCTGAGGTGCTGGAGATCGCGAGCCAGATCGCAAGCGCTCTTGCGGCCGCGCACGCCGCTGGCATCGTCCATCGGGATATCAAGCCTGAAAACGTCATGGTCCGCAAGGACGGCTATGCGAAGATCCTCGATTTCGGCCTCGCAAAATTGACCGAACCCAAAGAAGCAGCAGCCGACGCCGAAGCTCCCACGAGAGCGATGGTAAAGACCGGAGCGGGCACCGTGATGGGCACGGCGAATTATATGTCGCCGGAGCAGGCAAAGGGCGTGCACGTCGACGAGCGGACGGATCTGTGGAGCTTGGGGGCGCTGCTCTACGAAATGACAACCGGCCACCTGCCGTTTCAGGGCGAGACGCCGACGGAAACGATCTCGCTGATCCTGCAAAAGGAACCACCGCCGATGGCCCGTTTTGCGAGCGATATCCCTGAAGAGCTCGACCGGATCGTAGAAAAGGCTCTGACCAAGGACCGCGATGAGCGATATCAAACGGCTAAAGATCTTCTCATTGACTTGCGTCACCTGAAACGCAAGCTGGAGGTGAATGCGGAGATCGACCGGACACTGGCGCCCGAAATACGCGCCTCTGCGGCCACACACAGTCATCCGGGTGCCGCGACCGCCTCGGGCGCATACCGCACAAGCACCATCAGCGCTCAGGCGCAGCGTGCCTCGAGCGCCGAGTACATAGTCAACGAGATCAAACAGCATCGGAAAGGGGCCTATATCGCGAGCGGCGTAGTCGTCGTTCTGATCGCTGCGGCATCGCTGTTCTATTTTGTCCGCCGTACACCGGCATTGACCGATAAAGACACAGTTCTGCTTACCGACTTTGTTAATACGACGGGCGAAGCCGTGTTTGACGGTACGCTCAAGCAGGCCCTTGCCATCCAGCTTGGCCAATCGCCATACCTGAATATTTTTCCTGACGAGCGCATTAACGAGGCCCTTAAGTTCATGGGCCGACAACCAAATGAACGCGTTACCAAGGAAGTTGCACGCGAGATCTGTCAGCGACAGGGCATCAAGGCAATGATAGTCGGCTCGATCGCCAGCCTCGGCAGCCACTACGTCCTTACGCTCGAGGCGGTGAACGCCAACGACGGCGACTCAATTGCTAAAGAGCAAGTTGAGGCCGACAGTAAGGAACATGTCCTCACCGCGCTCGGCAAGGCTACCTCACAGCTCCGCGAGAAACTCGGTGAGTCACTTGCGTCGCTCAAGAAATTTGACGCTCCGGTCGAGCAGGCAACCACATCGTCGCTCGACGCTTTGAAGGCCTTTACCCAAGGAACCGAAAAGCGGTTCGCGGGGCACGACGAGGAGGCTGTTGCTTTTTTCAAAAAAGCGGTCGAACTTGATCCAAACTTTGCGATGGCCTACGCCCGGTTGGCCGTGCTCTACACCAATCGAAGTCAGATGGACGTAGGTGAACAGTACGCGCAGAAAGCCTATGAGCTTCGCGACCGCGTCAGCAAACGCGAGCGCTATTACATAGAAGAAAAGTATGCAAGCTATGTCACCGGTGACCGAGACGAGGCGGTTAAGGTCCTAAAGCAATGGGTACAAGACTATCCGAATGATTATATTCCCCACAATAACCTCGGGGTCAACTATGCGATGGCGGGAAAATTCGAGGATTCACTTGCCGAGTCTAAGGAATCCGTTCGATTGTCTCCCACGAACGCGACGGCGATGGGCAATGTGGTCGAGTCCTATCTGAGATCAGGGCGTGTAGATGAGGCGCAGCAGTCGCTTCAGGAATTGCTTGGAAATGACACCGACCGGTCGCTATATCGCTTTTACAGCTTTTTGCTTGCC
>DATJGV010000270.1:0-8142 GCA_035494575.1 Pyrinomonadaceae bacterium
ACGTCATAGCAGGTCTCGAATACAAAGGCATCGGTTTTAAAGTCGGCGCAAAGATCTTGATCGGAGCGGATGGCGCAAATTCCCGCGTGGCCCTTGATCTGGGCCTTGATAAGAACACCGAATGGATCGTCGGTTACGAAGAGGTTTACAGCAGCAAAAAACGCTCGGGTGAGCCAACGCGTCATTGTTTTTTGGACGCAAAACTCGCACCCGGATATTTGGCATGGATTGCCGATGACGGTGAAGAAATTCACGTCGGCGTAGGAGGTTATCCCGCCAAATTTGAGCCAAAGGTCGCTTTAAGCGAATTTCGCAACAAGATCGCTCCGCAATTTGTTGATCTTCATGCCGAGCGTCTAACGGAAACCCGCGGTGGACGGATTCCGGTCGGCGGTGTCCTTCGCCGAATCGCAAACGAGCACGGATTGCTGGTTGGTGACGCAGCAGGTGCGGTATCGCCGCTTACGGCCGGTGGGCTAGATCCGTGTCTAAGGCTTTCGTCGGTGGCAGCGAACGTTATCACTGAAAGTTTAAGGACTAACGATCCTAAACTGATGCTGAGTTATTCAGGCAAGTTTTTTCGAACGAGGTTCATCTCGAGATTGTGGATGCGTCGAACGATCGCATTTCTTTCGAACCAAACGGTGCTCGAGGCAGGATGTGCCATTCTGCGAACCAATTTTGGAAAGAGATTCGCGAAGCACGTTTTCTTTGGCAGAGGTTCGTTTCCGGATGTCGAGATCAACATTCGGAACAAGGACAGGCAGATGTTTGTGGAAGAAAATTAGACAGGGTTTGATGATATGAGCGGCAAAACAAAAGTAGGTTTGGAAATAATACAGGTCGCTGCGATCCTGGGGGTTCTTGGCGATATTCTATTGCGGCAAACGCCGTGGGGTTTGAACGTATTCTTGTTCAACCTGATATTCGTCACCGGCACGTCAATACTGCTGTTGCGAAATAATCGCGAGATGTTGACGCGGCAAACGATCGCTCTGCTCGGGGCGCAGTTATTTTTCTCGGCGATGTATATTTGGCGCGGAGCGCCGGAGCTGCTAACTGCCGATGCCGTTGCGATCGTCGTGATCCTGTCGGTCATTTTCGTACCAAAAATGAAGATCGCAGCTAGTGTCGCCGGTGTTTTTCATTACGTTGTAGGGTTCATCTGGTCGTCGTTGAACGCATTTTTTGCGCCGGCCGTTCTGCTCGTGTCCGATATCGAGTGGAAGGGAATGCCACAGGCGGGCCGGTCGAAGCATCTGGTCGCGGTTTTGCGAGGCGTCGTGATCGTCACGCCGATCATATTTATCTTTGGCGCTCTGTTCGTCGCAGCCGACGCTGTTTATCAGGGAATGGTCGAGCGGATTGTCTATATCAAGCCCGAAACCGTTTTCACGCACGTTCTTTTGACCTTAGTGTTTGCGTGGCTGTCGGCCGGATATCTGCGCGGCATTTTGCTTGGCAACGAACCGGGATTTGCCGTCGTGTCTCAGCCCAAGCCTCAAAATAGCCCGACGAGTGAAAGCAAGGTTGAACAGATCAGGACTGAGACGAACGACGATGCTCCGACGCTGCCTGAGAACCGAACGATTCTTGAACATATAAATATCAGCGATCCGCCCAACGCAGGCGAAAAAGAGGCTGAAACACGAGCGGCAGCCAGTGCGCCCGTTTCGTCAGCGGACGGCAAGAAAGCCACTTGGGAATGGGCGCGAATTGATAATTCGCTGGTGCCTGCGTTCACCCTCGGGCCGGTCGAGATCGGCGTTATTTTCGGTGCGATCGATCTGTTATTTTTAAGCTTCGTCATTGTGCAGGTGCCGTACCTGTTTGGCGGCATGGATCTGGTTCAAAATACGCCCGATTTTAAGCTTGCCGAGTACGCCCGGCGCGGTTTTGGTGAATTAGTTGCGGTTTCCGCTCTCGTGCTCCCGATCCTGCTTGCCGCACATTGGCTTATTCGCAGAGACAACCCGTTAACCGAAAAGCTGTTTCGTGCGCTCGCCGGCGTTCAGATCGTGCTCCTGTTCGTCATCATGGCATCGGCCGTGCAGCGGCTTGTGCTGCTTACCGGCAATCTCGGTTACGGTCTTACGACCACCCGTCTGTACCCGATGATCTTTATGACGTGGCTTGCGGTCGTGTTTGTATGGTTTGCTCTGACCGTTTTACGCGGTGCGCGGCAATATTTTGCCTGGGGAGCGTTGTGGATGGCGATCTTCGTTCTCGGAGCGACACATTTCCTCAACCCGGACGCGTTTATCGTCAAGACCAACATCGCACTGATGCAACAGGGACGCCCGTTTGACGCCCGTTACAATTCGAGGTTAAGCGACGATGCGCTTCCAATACTGATCGAAAACTTTGCCGATTTTAATGCGGAGGATCAGGTAAAGATCTTTCGTGAGATAGCCAGGCGCTCCTGCGAAAAACGGACCGACGATTGGCGCAGTTTGAACCTTGCGCGGAGTAAGGCGTCGTCGGCGATTTACCAATACGAGATTTTTGCGAATCGCGAGTGCGAATCCAAAACCCCGCCGCCACCGCGTGAATGACCTTTTAACGATTCTTTCGAAAATTTTGGAACAAAATCCGCCTTTCGGTGTCATATAACATAAAGGAGCGAACCCTTATGCAAACACTTGGCTTAAATGATGACGACGCTAACGAGATCCCGAAAAAGTTCTGGGTGAGGCAGTTTCAGGAGCAGCCGACAATGACGCAAAAGCGGTTTGACTGGATTTTCGGCGTTGTGATGCCGACAGTTTGCATATTTTTCGATCCGTTCGTGTTTGCGAATCGGTGGGACACGTGGTCGACGTTGCTTGGTACGTTCAGGCCGTTTGTCTATCTGCTAAGTTTTTTCTCGATCCTGCTGATGGCGGCATGGCTGCTTTGGCGTGAACGTCTCGGAGGACTGAGCGCGGTCATTGCCGGTGTTTTTGTCGTTGCATCGCTAACATCGCTCGCGATCGGCGTTGTGCTTCTTCCGTTTAGCCTGGTTGGGTTGATCGTATTAATCGGTGTCCTTGGGTTCACGCCT
The DNA here is from genome assembly GCA_035494575.1 of Pyrinomonadaceae bacterium. Taxonomy (GTDB): domain Bacteria; phylum Acidobacteriota; class Blastocatellia; order Pyrinomonadales; family Pyrinomonadaceae; genus OLB17. The sequence continues at coordinate 3,044 of DATJGV010000270.1, forward strand.
CTTTTTACTTCGGTTATTTACCTGCGAAACTCCGTAAGGGCCTTTCGCTCGGCAAAGATCGCGCTTACGCGAAACACTCTTATTTACTCCGCCGCGGTTGCCGGTATTTTCGCGCTTGTCGTTCCGTACGTTGTTAATGTCGAGATCGTCCGAAGCCTTGAAGGGATAAAATATGGCGATGCTCAAACTGTCCGCGCCGAAGGCCGAAAGCTTCAGTTCGTCGCGCCGCTGGTCGATGCCAGTGAGCTGCAGATGGATTATTGGAGAATGCCGCGGGAAGCGAGAGATACAGAAAAGGCGCATGCTCTCGAAGAGGTCTATTACGATCTGAGAGGTAAAAATATCCAGTCGTATACACCTTTTGATTAAGAGGTTATTAACGATGTTCATCGATTTAACCTATTCAAAAAGTTCGGTCTGTCCTCGATATAAACTCATTCTGGAAAACGAAACCTGCCGCCACTTTGGCTTTACAAATCTTTACAAAATAGTGAATAAATTCATTATTTCGGATAATCCGCACCCCAAGGTCCGAAAACGGTTAGTGTTTTCTGCACTTTTTCAGTAGGTACTAGGTACTTTCGGAAAAGGTTGCGGATGGCACATCTATTGCGTAAAAATTGGTTAAATCCATGGTGAGCTAATATATTGGTCACCTACCGTGGCGAGACCTATCTTGCCGTAAAGAATTTTTAGTTAAGCAGGGAACCCGTTGTGGCTGCAAATGACCTTTTATTTGTCGCTTGCGTGTAACGGAAAAGTTCCAGGCAGACATCGACTCCCCAACGGCTCCCATAGCTGCCCCCACCTCAAAAATAGCGATATCGGTTATCCCGCCAAGCTATTAAGTTAAGGAGAAAAAAAATGAATGTAAGAAAGTATTGCTATCTATTAGCAGGATTTTTTATTCTTGCTTTCTTTATAAATGTTTCTGTTTTTGCGCAGGCGACAACGGCAGACATCACAGGAACGGTTGTCGATCAAGCTGGTGCTGTTGTGGCCGGGGCGAACGTGACGGTTACGAATACCGGCACCGGTCTGGAGCGCCAAACAGTTACTACCGGTACAGGCGATTATTCGATCGCACTCTTGCCACCCGGAGACTATGAGGTCAAGGTGGGAGCTGCTGGGTTTTCAACTGTCGTACAGAAAGTTTCCTTGGTGATCGGACAGCGACAGACACTGAATATTAGTTTACGACCCGGTGCAGTGACCGAGGTCATTACGGTTTCCGCGGAAGTGCCTCTGGTGGATACCACCAAATCGGAGATCGGTGCCGCGGTTTCACCGTTGGAGGTTAGGGAGCTCCCCATATTGGACCGCAATTTTGCCGGCCTGACCTACGTTATACCCGGCGTACGTCCGGCAGAAGGTTTCGATCCTACCAAGACTCGAGTGGGGAATTTCACTTCGAACGGCGGCGATGGCCGAGCCGTTGATGTCAACGTCGATGGCGGTGACAACAAGGACAATGTTGTCGGCGGCATGCTTCAGGCGTTCACCCTCGAAGGTATTCAGGAATTCAACGTCATCACCGATCGTTATACTGCCGAATCGGGACGTTCAGTAGCTACGATCATCAACGTCGTCACGAAATCGGGTACGAACAATCTTCACGGCAGCGCGTTTGGCCTTTTTATAGCGCCCAACTTTAACGCAAAGGATTTCTTTACGGGAGAGAAAGGTACTCCTCAACACCGCTACCACTTTGGCGGCTCGGCTGGCGGGCCCATCCTCAAGGACAAGCTCTTCTTTTTCGCAGCTTACGAACAAAAGCGTGAGCCAACCAAGATCGGCGTCGACGACGACACTTTTGCCGAACTTTCCCTTTTGCCCATCGCCAAACCGGTTCGCGAGTTGCCGACCAATTACCTCGATCATCTGCTTTCGGTCAAGTTCGACCAGCGCATAGGAAGCAAACAGTCCTTATACTACCGGTACGGGTACCAGCGTTGGACGGTGCCGAATGACCAGTTAGGTAATCCTTTCAATTCCGACGGATCGGGTGGGACGAACAACACCAACCAATTCCATGATTTCGTGGTCGGTCACAGCTACCTTCTTTCTTCCACTATGGTAAATTCGTTCACGTTTCACTTCCAGGATTCCGTCAATAACATTTCGGCCAAACCGTTAACCTCGTTTACACTACCCGTTGCAGGCGGCGGCACGGTGACGAACCCTGAGATATGTTTCAATGGCAACTGTGGGGATGGTTTACCGGAGTTCGAGATCGGCAATAACGTTAACGTCCCTCAGCAAACGTTGATCCGCAAGTACCAGTTCCGGGACGACCTCGTCTGGACGCACGGTCGCCATACGATGAAGTTCGGCGGGAACTGGATTTACAACGCCAAGCTGGGCGGCAACTTCTTTTTTGCGGGCACTGGCTATCAATTGAACTTCGTGAATGATACACCGTCGAGCATTATAGCGAACTGTAGCGCGGCGAGTTTTACATTGACCAACTGTCCTGCCAGTGTGGCGGGCCTGACCGAACTGACGTTCACGGGCGGCCAGGGCGACTTTAGTCAGCGGCCGCACCAACTGGCCTTCTACTTCCAGGATGATTACAAGGTCACTCCGCGCCTGACGCTTAACCTCGGGCTGCGTTGGGACGCCAATATAAAATTCCTTGGTAAACAACTAACTGACGATCCTCTGACAAGTAATCGCGTTGTGTTGGTAATGCGCCAAGTGCTGGCTGCCAATCCGTCCGCAGCGGCAGCTCAGGATGGACTGAATTACATAAAGAGTACCTGGGGAGACGAGTCAGCCCTGCGTCGAACGACGGCCAACTGGAAGGAGTTCCAGCCGCGTGTCGGTTTTGCCTATGATGTGAACGGCAACGGCAAACTCGTCGTCCGTGGCGGCTATGGTATTGCCTTCGACCAGGTCTTCCAGAACTTGACGCTTTTCGGGCTGCAACTTTCCAACCAATTTATCTATACCACGGTGCTCGATTGTACCGGCGATCCAGCTGGTAACTGTCCTGATTTCAATGCGTATCGTCCTTTCACGGATCCGCTGCCTGCGCCGCCGGCATTTTCTACAAGTCTGCCGGTTGGTTCATCTCCGGTGCGTATCAACGACCCGGACCTGACCGATCCGTATTCTCAGCAGTTTTCTATTGGCGGAGCCTGGCAGTTCAGGCCCGACTGGGCATTCTCAGTGGATTACTACCACACGCTCGGCATCCACGAGCAACGAGCCATAAATGCAAACCCGCGTATCAGGACCACGTGTGACCCAGCATACGGCGGGAATCCGGCTGATCCGCGCTGTGTTAGCGGAACGGGTACGCGCTTCCTGGCCGCCGCGTTTCAGGCGGCGGAGCTTGACCCAAACCAAGTCGGTGAGATCCGTAAGCTGACGGCCAACAATCGCTCACGGTATGACGGTATTAATTTCGTTCTCCGCAAGCGCTTCAGCCACAACTACACGATGCAAGCGAGCTACGTCCTGTCCTGGTCGCGATCCTGGGGCGGCGTTCCCACCGCTTCCTACGGTGGCACAGGCGCCCGCATCGACTTCCGCGACCAGTTCAAACCGGAGGAATACGGCCCTACCGTTTTCGACGAGCGTCATAGGGTGGTGGTCAGCGGTGTCTTTGACCTTCCATATGGCTTTGAGGTTTCACCGATCTTTCAGGCTGCCTCAGCACGCCCATATCCCTTCCAGGCGGGAGTGGACGTCAACGGTGACGGGGTCACTAACTTGAATGATCGTGTCTGTATTGGCAGTACGTCGCAGCAGGCCATCGTTACCCGAGGATGCCAGGAAGTATCGCCTAACACTCAGCGGGGTGACCCGTTGGCCCAACTCGACGTTCGCCTTGCCAAGGCCTTTAAATTCAATAAAGAGCGAATGGCTTTTCGGCTCTATTGGGAGTTCTACAATCTGTTTAACACCAATAATTTTGGCAATAACTTCAATGTCGTCTGTGGGGCGGGATTTACTTCTGCCACCGGTGCCCCGTGCGACCCGGACTTTGGAACCCCGGCCGGTTACTTTGGTGGCCAAGGAGCCGGCGCTCCCACAAGCGGCCCACTGCGCTCGCAGTTTGGCTTCCGATTCGAATTCTAACGATTTCCCTTCGGAGGAACTTTTTGTTAAGGCCGTCTGAAAAGAGAGTTTTTGGGCGGTCTTTTTTATTAACGTTGGCACAAATGTCTTGCCATTTCCTTTCCAATTTTTAGTGTGTATATTAGGTTTTGGTTCATTCTATGCCGACTGATGCCCCGGCAAAACGCGATTTTATCCGCGAGTACCTGCTCTATCTTCGAGTAGAAAAGGGACTTGCGGCCAATTCTATCGATGCGTATGAGCGCGACCTCGACAAGCTGCGCGCCTGGGCTGAGAAAAACAAGATTGATCTACTGCATCTGATGCGTCAGGACTTGCGCGAATGGATGATCGATCTTGGACGCTCAAAGCTGGCGGCGACGTCAAAACAGCGGCTGATCAGCTCGTTACGCGGGTTTTATAAGTTTTTGATGCTCGACGGGCACGTTACAAAAAACCCGGCCGAAAATCTCGACGCGCCGCAAAAGGGCTTTTATTTGCCGAAATTTTTAAATCAAGCCGAGATCGAAACACTGCTTGCCGCTCCGGATGTTTCAGCCGAGATCGGTCTCCGAGACCGCGCAATTCTCGAGTTAATGTATGCCTGCGGCCTTCGCGTGTCCGAGGCGGTAAACCTGCAAATGCAGGACCTCGATCTTGAGGCCGGAATCCTGACCTGCACGGGAAAAGGCAGCAAAACCCGGCGCGTTCCGATCGGCAAAAGCGCCGTCGAATGGGTCAAGAGCTATCTCGCCGTCCGCCGCAGAAAGGAAAACATCGAAATTGGTAATCTTTTCGTCACGCCGCTCGGCCGGCCGATAAACCGGCAATTAATCTACGAATTTATCAAGGCTTTCGCCGAAAAATGCGGGTTTGAAGGAGTTTCGCCGCACACGCTGCGGCACTCGTTCGCAACGCATCTTGTCCAAAATCGCGCCGACATACGTTCCGTTCAGCAAATGCTTGGCCATGCCGATATTTCGACGACACAGATCTACACGCACATGACCGACGCGCACCTTCGGAAGTCGTAC
>DATJGV010000271.1:0-2952 GCA_035494575.1 Pyrinomonadaceae bacterium
CGGGCGATCCTGGTCTTTCACCCGAAGGACTGCAGCGTGCTGAACGGCTCGTCAAAAAAATCAAAAAGTACAAACCCGGAGCGATTTATTCGACAAATTACCTGCGCACACTCGACACGGCTGCACCAATGGCAAAGCGGCGGCACAAACAGGTTCAGATCTACGACGCGAAAAAGTCCGATGTTCTGATCGACCAGATAATGAAAAGCAAGACAAAGCGGTTCCTGATCGTAGGCCACAGCAACACCGTTCCGTCGCTTGTAAATATGCTGATCAAAAAGGACCTGTTCCATTCGCTGGATGAATCGGAGTATGGCACGATCTTTATCGTCAGGCTAAAAACGGGAAAGGAGCCGCGAACGGAGATCCTTCAGTATTAGCCAGAGAACAGTGTGTAAAGAGAAAACGCCGGGGGGACTTTCCGGCGTTTTGCTACTCAGAATTCGTTTTACTTTATCCTCTCGGAATAGCGCCTTTTGCGGTTTCGCTGCCTGCGTTTGTGTAGCGGCCCATTATCTGCCCCTCGGCAATTTTTTGATGGTTGCCGATCTCCGAAAGCACCTGCTCTTTTGTCGCTCCCGCGCCCAGATCGAGCGTCGAATCGAGCCCAAACAGCTTGAAAAAATACCGATGTGTTCCGCTTGGCGGATTCGGGCCTGTATAGCCGATCGTGCCTGCGCTGTTTTTGCCCTCAACGGCGCCTTCGAGTTGATCTTTCGTTCCCGACGCTCCCGGCGGCAGATTCGTTTTATCTCCGGGCAAATTAAATAAAACCCAGTGCGTATATGTTCCCGAGGGCGCATCCGGATCGTCGGCGATCAGCACCCAGCTTTTTACATTTTCAACCGCGTCCCACGACAGTTGCGGCGAGAGATTTTGTCCCTTTTGCCCGTATTCCTTCGGGATCATGCCGCCGTCGTCGAACGCATCGCTCATCACATTGATTGCCTTTGTCATTTCTTACCTCCTTGTTCTAATGCCTAAGATCAATGTTTGCCGAAGTCTTGATTATACCGCCGTGTGCGGTTAAGCCCAACACTTTCTGGCTTCGCGCATTAAATTATCTCGCGCAAAGGACTGCTAATTTTGTAAAGTTAAAAATATGCGAAAGCGGTTTGTCGTTCACGAGCATCATGCCACAAATCTTCACTTCGATCTGCGGCTTGAAATGGGCGGCGTATTAAGATCGTGGGCCGTGCCAAAAGGCGTTTCGATGAATCCTGCCGACAAACGACTTGCCGTTGCCGTGCCGGATCATGCGTTGAGTTACATCGATTTCGAGGGAACGCTTCCTGAAGGAACCTATGGCGCAGGCGACGTGCGCGTCTGGGACAGCGGGAAATACGAGACAGATTCCGATCCGGAAAAGCAATTGGAAAAAGGAAAGCTCGTGTTTACCTTTTTTGGATTAAAACTGCGCGGAGAGTTTGCTTTGGTCAAGATGAGAAATCAGAAAAAGAACTGGCTCATAATCAAGGCAGACGATCATTTTGCCGATCCAAAATGGAAACTTGAGACAGTTCTTAATCCGAAAAAGCGCCAACGCCGGCGTTACGCTTGAACAGATAGGCGTTTTTTCAAGCCCTTTTCACCCCAACCCATTATCACGTCGTGGTTCCACCGAAACAGCGGTCCCGCGAGCGGAGAAAGGTGTCGCATCCATGGCTTTGTCGCGCTCACCTGCCAATCGTACTGAACTCGGGTTTTGTTATCGCCAACCGTTTCAAATTGCCAAAGGCCTTTTCCGTCGAGCTCGCCGAACGCTCGTGCCTCTATTAATTTTAATCGCTCGATACGAATGATTTCAGAGTCGAATTCGAGTCTGTACGGCAGAGCGCTTTTCCACATTGAGCGGTGAATCGCGCCGACACCGTCCTCGTCGCCGGGTTCGATTTCAACAACGCTGACCACACCCCTCCACCACTCGGGCCACGATTCGGAACGCTTAATCTCTTCCCAGACTCTCTCGATGGGGGCTTCCAGGTTCCATACCGTGACAAACTCGTAATAGCTCACGCCAATAATGTAAACGAAAAATCAAGGATGGCAAACATTTTGCCCGCGAAACACTCGAAATAATCGAAAATTTCTAAAGGAAATTTTTCGACAATTTTGTGTATTTCGCGGGCAAATTGTGTTTTATTCTTATTTCTTTTTCTCGGTCTTGGCGAAATATCCCTGCCGGTGTGTCAGTTTGATCTTGTCTTTTTGCATCTGCTGATTGGTAAGCTCGATATCAATTGTGCGATATGTGCCGTCTTTTGCAGGGTTGCTCGGCTCATAGGCGATAAGATATTGCGACCGCATTTCTTCCTGTATCTGCCGGAACGCCTGCCGGAGCTCGACCTCGTCACGCGGAAAATATGCGCGGCCGCCGGTCCTCTCGGAAATCTTTTTCAAAACGCCTTCGTCAACGCCGTAGTAAAAATTATCGCCGATGCCGATCGAATATATCACCGCTTCGGCTTTCAGCGCGGCCTGTACGGCGTCATCAAGCTTCTTGTTACCGTAAGTGTTTAAACCGTCTGTAAGCAATATGATCGCACGTCGGGTTTTGTCAGGGGCCGGTCCCAGAACTTCGTCCGATGTAACCCAAATAGCATCCCATATCGCCGTCGAACCCGCGGCGGCCTGATTGCCGCCCGAGATCGGCGGGGTTCCGGTCACGACGCCGCCGCCGATGTAACCCGACGGTGGTACAAACTGGATCCGTTCGATGGAACGCCGCAACCGGGCGAGGTTGTTTGTCATTCCTTGTTCGAGCGTCGAATCGCCAGTAAATGAAATCACCGAAACTTCGTCTTTGGTCGGCCTGACCACCGACTCGATAAACGAGATCGCAGCGGCCTTTTCTTCAGGAAGCGTTCTCTCCTGCGACCCGCTCGTATCGATCAGTATCGCCAGGCTCAGCGGAAGATCGATCTGACGCGAAAACGCCGTGATCTGCTGTTC
>DATJGV010000272.1:0-5086 GCA_035494575.1 Pyrinomonadaceae bacterium
AAATTCACCGTTTTTGTAAACGCGGGCTGGGTCGGCGGCGGGAATATTCCGCAGATATTCCGAGAGCTTGTGCGCGGCGAACTCGACGTTCAGGCGATATTTCTCGCCGGTAAAAACGAGGCGTTGAAAAAAGAAGCCGAAGAGATCGCAAAAACCGCAAAGTTTCCGGTAAAAGTCATCGGCTACTCGGACGAGATCGAAAAACTGATGCAATCGGCAAATGTGATGATCTCAAAATTGGGCGGGTTGACGACATTCGAGGCACTTGCGTGCAAGCTACCGATCATTGCCGATTCGACAACGCCGCCGATGCCGCAAGAGGCCGGAACGGTTCAAATGATAGAGAAGCGCGGAGCCGGCATCTCGCTTAAAAAATCGGCTGACATCGTTCCGACGATCCGCAACCTGATAACCGACAGGGACAAATATGCAAATATGCGGGCGGCAACTATCGGACTTACAATACCGGGTTCGACCGAATACATAATTCGCGAGATAACGGCACTGCTGCCGCAAAACGTTCTTATTTCACCAGACGCTGCCGTAACGCCTGTTTGACCGTATGTTTAAATTCGTACTTGCCACGTAACCGCGATATAATTTACCGTTCTTATAACAATTTCGAAATATTTCGGAGCAGAAGAATAAATTGAGTCTTTTACTTGAAGGAAAACGTGCGTTCGTTTCCGGCGGCACGCGCGGTATCGGAGCGGCGATTTGCGAGCTTTTTGCACGCGAGGGAGCCGACGTTGCTTTTAACTACCATTCACGTGACGATCTTGCCGAAGAAGTAAAGAAAAAGATCGAAGCTTACGGCCGAAAGGCATTGGCATTTAAGGTTTCGGTGACGGACCGCTTCGGAATGAAGCACATCGCACGTGAGATTTTGGATGCATGGGGAGCGATAAACATTCTGGTCAACAACGCGGCCGTAAACAAAGCTGATAATTTTGCGACAACGACTGACAAAAGCTGGGATTGGGTAGTAGATACGAACGTCAACAGCCTGTTTGCCGTAACCAAACCGTTTTATAAACAGATGATGCGCGAACGCGCCGGATCGATCCTCAACATTACCTCCGTTGGAGCGATCCGTTCGCTGCCGACGTCAGTGCACTATGCGACCTCGAAAGCCGCGATGATCGGATTTACAAAATGCCTATCACGCGAGGCGGCTAATTTTGGAATCACCGTCAATGCGATCGCCGCCGGAATTTTTGACACGGACCTCGGCAACACGCTTCCGGAACGGCTGCTGCAGATGCACGATTTTTGGGTTTCGAAAGGAAGGCTCGGAAGACCCGAGGAACTTGCTGAATTTGCCGCTTTTATGGTCAGCGACCGGAACAGTTTTATGAACGGGGAAGTCGTGATCGTGGATGGCGGAGCGGTTACCTGATCGCGGATTTCGGATCGCGGAATGCGGATTGAAAACTAAAAGCGTGGTCGCTGGGAAAATTCATAACTGACCGCTGAATTATTTTTCAAGGCGTTCCTTTGCTCGATTAATAAACACCTTTATCATCTCGGTGATCTTCTTAGACATCTCGTTGCTGATAAGCGTTTCGCCCGCAAGGCCCGCGAGCATGTGAAGATCACGTGCGGATTTGCGCCGCAGCTCGACCATCTGTGAAAAGTGGACGAGCGTTACGTCCTTGGCTTTTTCGAAAAAATCGGCTGAGTAGCGAAGGAAATTTTGGGTTTCGACCGAGATGGGAAACCATTCGATGCGTTCCTCGGAATTTTCCGCGAGTTCGACTGCAAATTTTTGCATCATTGGGCCGACGACCGGTATCTCGGCAGTTATTTTCCAATGAGCGATGCCTTTTGCATCAGTGTGGATACTCGAAACGCCCGGCATCAGGTCAACAAAATTTGAAATATCAAGGAAGAAATCACGAACCCGGTCAATGTTAGATTTGACCTCAATATCGTCGCTATAACCCGCTCGTACTGTAAACATAACATTATAAGAGTTCTTAGAGTTCATAGAGTTCATAGAGTTCATAGAGTTTGAAAGTTCATCTTCTATATCCCACTCTCTAAAGTCTCCAACTCTATGAACTCCAAAAACTCTCCAAACTCTCCGAACTCTCTAAAAAGTTCCATTAAACAAGATCGAATTAAAAAACGGCCGCGTCGTGGACCTGAATATCCCACGGAAAAACGGCTCCTCAGCAAAAAGTATAACATGTCCCTGGCCGTTCGGTTCATCGATTATATATGCGGTTCCTTTCAGCAGGTTCTCGGTGTTTCCTTCCCAAACGAAACCGGAAATGGTCAGCGGTGATTTCGGTTTGGCATCAAAGACAAGCGCGTTCGACCCTTCTTTTGAGTAACGGAAAAAATATCCGCTCGCAAGCAGAACAGGCAATGTGTTCTGCTCCAAGCCGTATGTCAGATAAGTTGTGCGGTCAACGGTTGCCCGCATTATCGCACCGGGAATTGCCTCGGGCACTTTGTTTGCATTTGCCGATGGTGACGCAATCGGCGGCAGGCTTGGGGCAACACCGTCGGCCTTATCAAATTTCAACTCCTCAGACGGATTTGGATTCGGCTCTACCGCAGTGTTCTTATTCGAGCCTTTTTTCGGCGATGGCGAAGGCGTCGGTTTAGCTTCGGTTTCGGCGCGTTTGTCGGTCTCCGCTTCTTCCGTTGCTTTGCCCTTTTCCTCATCGGCGTCGCTTCCGACCAATTTCGATGTTGTTAGGCCGACATCTTTTAACGCGGCAAAAACTGAACCGCCCCGGACGGTTATGACCGTTCCCCCGTCGGAGATCCATTCCTTGAGCGAGCTAATTCCCGATGTGCCAAATCCGGAAAAATACCGCCCGGCGCCGCCGTCCGGAATTATCAAAACATTGTAATCCTTTAACCCGCCGTTCTTGATCGCATTGATCGTCATGGGCGTGAGCGTTATATGATATCGATCGAGTGTCCACCAGATCGAACCGAACGACGTCTGATCGACAGCTTCGTCGGCGACCATCGCAATTTTTGGCGCTCGCAGCGAATAAACGCTTTCGCCGCCAACGCCTGTGTCGCCTTCGTCGGCAAAGCCTGTGTTGGCTGCAATAACGTTAACGCCGAGCTCGGTTGCGAGTTTTGACACGGCTTCGTGAATCGATTCGGGATTGCGCGTGACGCGAACGACGAATGTTCCGCGCGGCCAGTTGCGTCCCGCGGCGTTCATCGTTTTTGTCGCAACCGAAACACGGTAACCCTGCTGCAGCAGTTGAATCGCCATCGCGCTTGCTGCGTCCGTTTCGTACGGGATGATATAAGCGATCTGCGCACGGCCGGCTACGGAGCCGCGCTTGGAGTTCGCAATATATTCGTCGGTGACAGGTTGTGTTGCGCCCCCGTCGGCATCTTCGCTCCAATATGCATCGACGCCGAACGCGAGCGGAAGCGACCATGCGGTAATGTCGTAAAACCCGTAATCTTCCTTTGCCTGGCCGCTCCCCTTCATCTGATTGCGTCGGAATCGGCCCATATTGTCATCGACGAATGCTTTGTCCTGCGGGGTGTCCTGTTCGAGGATCGCCTTTATCAGAAGCCGCTGCGGCTGGTCGAGATCGACGATGTATGCACCGGCAGGAAACGTCTGCGACGCAGCTGGTGCGTCCTTTTGCATGTAGCTGTGCGCCCGCAAGGCGGTGAACGGACTTGTCGCGACCTTTACCTCGATCTTTGACCGCCGAAGCAACTCGATCAATTCGGCGGCTTTTACTCGGTCTTTGTCGGGCAGGATAACGACGCGCTTCATTTTTCCTTTTGGAAGATCGGCGAGGGCGTTCGCGCGGAAATTGTAAAAATCCATCAACCGCTGGACCTTGTTCGCAGCCGTGGTTTCGAGCGTCGTCATCGAAGCAACAAAGTGTTTTGCTATCGCCGAACGCAGCGTGGCGATGGTGCCGTCGTCGCGCAGCCAACGCAGGCCCTTAAATCCCCCGCCGTCGGTTTCGTATGTCATCCCGATCGCGCCGTTCAGCGAAGGGAACGAGTCCCAGTAGCCCGGATAAAAAAGATCGTAAATATCGCGGACGTAGTAATCCCATTTGTTCGCGTCAAAGGCGCGAGAATTTGCGCGGCCGTAAGTTTCAAGCCATTTGTTTGTCGCGGGCTGCGGCAGGTTCGGGTTTATCGGCAACGCGGCGGGCGGAAAAAAGAACTGCGACGGCTGGCCGTGATGATCCGCCGAAACCTGCGGGTTCCAGTAAAGAAACGCGTTGATCATGTTTTGCGTTTCCTTTTGCGTCTGGGCCAGCGTGTCGCGGTTAAGGTCGAATCGGTAATGGTTAAAGCGGCCGTAGATACTCCACGGCTCGCGGTGCTCAATTGCGTTGTGGTTCGGATCGCCCGTTGCAACCGAGTTGTACCAGGTCACAAAGCGCTCGTGCCCATCGGGGTTTTCGCCTGTCAGCAGCAGAACGACCGTATTTTTCAAAATTTCCTGCGTTTTTGGTTCATTTGACGCGGCAAGCTGATACATCACCTGCATCATCGCTTCGAACGAAGCCGACTCGTTGCCGTGGATCGTGTACGCCATCCAGGCGATTGCCGGATTGTTTTGCGCGATCGATTGAGCGTCGGCCGCCGAGGTTTTTCTCGGGTCGGTCAACCGCGCAACGTTTGCCCGGATCTCGTCGATTCGCGCAATGTTTTCCGGAGCTGAGATCGCCACCAGATGCTGCATCCGGTGCTCGTTCGTCAGCCCGATGTCGTAAATTTTTACTCGGTCAGGTGCAGCCGCGGCAATAGCATTTATCACCTGCTCCATCTGCGCATACGTCGTGTGAAAATCGCCAACGTCGTACCGCAGCATGCTCTGCGGGCGCGGAACATTTGGCCGGTAATCGCCGCGAGCGTAGAAATCGAATTTTTCTTCAGATTGGGCAAAAACGAACGCAGATGCGACAAGGCAAACTAAAAGTGCAGCAAAACAAATTTTAATTCTCATTTTGGAATTGGGCAGAGTCCTATTTTCGAAACCGACGCTAAAATATTAAACTGAAAGTGCTTAAACGCAAAAAGACGATGGGAAGTTTTGGTGACAAAGAATTATGTCCGCGATGCGGCGGTG
>DATJGV010000273.1:0-4067 GCA_035494575.1 Pyrinomonadaceae bacterium
GACCGACTGGCCTTTTGCCAAACCAAAAGTACGGATCGGCTCGCCAATGATCGCTCCGACCGTCATTCGCGGATTAAGGCTGGCGTACGGGTCCTGGAAGATCATCTGGAGATTTTTTCGCTGATCGCGCATCGCCGACTGCGGCAAATGAGCGAGGTCTTTGCCGTTGTACAAAACCTTGCCGCCGGTCGGTTCCGTCAGCCGCAGGATCGCTTTCCCGAGCGTCGATTTTCCGCAACCCGATTCGCCGACCAGCCCGAGCGTCTCGCCTTTTTTTATCTCAAGAGAAACGCCATCGACCGCGCGGACGCGTTTTGCTTCCTTGAACAGACCGCCGCCGGCCTTGTAGTGAACTTCAAGTTCCTGCAGCGAAATCAAATTGTTACCGTTTGTTTCCATCTAGTTTATCGGAGCCTCGATCGTGACCGGCGACTCGGTATCGTAATTTACCGTCATATTTTTTAGCATTCCGTTCGAATACTCCACGTATATCTTCATCGGCAGGCCGGTGTCCTTCCCTATCCAGATCTTTGAGCTGAACGGATAATTGCCGACGGGTGTCACGTTCTTGTAGCTGTAAAGCAAGGCAGGTTTTCCATTGACGCTGTCGTCGCCCTCAAATTTAACATCGGAAAGCGTCTTTAACCCCTCTTCCGTAAACGAATCGCGAAGCGTCGGGATCGCCTTCGCATTTCCGGGCATCTTTGTCCATTTGCCGGCGACTTTCATATACGTCTGGTTTCCAATCATTATCATTTCCATCCCCGCACCGGTTCCGCCAAGATAGGTCACGTGGTAACGGTCGGGCGCGACATAATCGACCTGCGACTTGATCTCGCTTTGGCCCTGGCCTTCCATTTTTGCTGAAAACGCCGGAAGGTCTATGAACTTTTTGGATGCGGCGACAATGTCCGCCTTCGGATCGGAACCACCAGTTGACGAGGAACCTTTCGACGAGCTGCTGTTTCCCGACGCACCGCCGGAGACCAGGTCTTTGAGCGAACCGAATTTGCAGCCGACGGCAAAGAAACCCAAAACCAACAAGATCAAGGCAAGTTTTTTCATTTATGCTCCTTCGCCGCGGTCGTCGGCGGATTAGTTTTCGAATCTTCGTAAACTTCCCTCGCAAAATGGCACAGCGAATGACGATCTTCGTTGATCTGAACGAAAGGCGGAAACTCGCTGCGGCAAATGTCTTCGGCACGATAGCATCGTTCGGCAAAAGGGCATCCGGGCGGCAGGTGCGCAACGTCCGGCGGCAGTCCGGGTATCTGGTAAAGCTCGGTTCCCTCTTCGTGCGCCGGGTCGGGAACGCTTTGCAGCAATCCGCGGGTGTACGGGTTCGCGGGTGTTTCAAAAAGCTCGCGGGTCGGAGCCTGCTCAAAAACCTTTCCGGCGTACATGACGATGATCTTGTCGGTCATGCCGGCAACAACTCCAAGGTCGTGCGTTATCAGGATGACGCTCGTTCCCATCCGGTCTTTAAGGTCCTTTATCAGTTCCAGGATCTGAGCCTGTATGGTCACGTCAAGGGCGGTCGTCGGCTCGTCCGCTATCAGCAACTCGGGGTCGCAGCTCAAAGCCATCGCGATCATCACACGCTGGCGCATACCGCCGGAAAATTCGTGCGGATAGGCGTCAACGCGTGTTTCGGCGTCCGGGATGCCGACCATCTTGAGCATCTTTACGGCGTGCTGGTATGCCTGGCTCTTGGTATGACCGAGGTGGAGCTGCGTCACCTCCATCAACTGCGTCGAAATTTTCAGGAATGGATTGAGCGACGTCATCGGATCCTGAAAGATCATCGCGATGCGTTTGCCGCGGATCTTTCGAACTTCGTCGATCGAAAGCTGCCGAACGTCGATGCCGTCAAAAACGATGTCCCCGCCCACGATTTTTCCGGGAGGTTCCGGGATCAGGCGCATTACGGAAAGGTTCGTGACCGACTTGCCGCTGCCCGATTCGCCGACGATCCCGAGCGTCTCGCCCTTTTTGAGTTCGAACGTGATGCCGTCAACCGCTTTTACAATGCCGTCTTCGGTCTGGAAATACGTTTTCAGGTCGTTGACCGATAAAATTGTTCCGTTATTATTCATTATCGATTGATCGACGATGTCCGAAAAGCAGGATCTGGTTCGTGATTTCGTTCTTGTTCCGCGTCTTCTTCTGTGTCTTCAGTGGTGACGTCTTTTTCGACCACGGAACAAGAAGGGAAAACAGAATTCACAGAACGAAGACACGGAAAAACAACTTTTTAGACAACCTCGTGTTTTCTAAAACTTCCTTGTTTGCGGATCGAGAGCATCACGCAGTCCGTCGCCTAAGAAATTTAGCGAGAAAAGCGTCAACGCCATCGTCACGCCGGGGAAAATAAGCTGCCACGGGAATATCGCGATGTTCTTTATACCGTCCGAAGCAAGACTTCCCCACGATGCATAGGGCGCCTGCACGCCGAGGCCGAGAAATGAGAGAAATGCTTCCGTCAACATAACGCTCGGCACCGTCAGGGTAGCGTAAACGATGACCGGCCCGAGCGTATTCGGAACCAGGTGGCGAAAGATTATCCCAAAGGTCGAAACGCCGGTCGCCTTCGCCGCCATTATAAATTCCTGATTCTTCAGCGACAGCACCTGACCGCGAACGACGCGTGCCATCGTCAACCATGAAACCAGGCCTAACGCAAAGAACAGCAGAAAGATCTGATTCAAACCTTGGTTACCCGCTCCGCCGACCGTTGCGGAAAGCCACGCGATCCAGTCCGGCGTGTTCGGGCCGCCAAAGACCGACAGCAGAACTATAACGATCAGGATATACGGAATGGCGTAGATGATATCGACGATCCGCATCATAACGTTGTCGATCTTGCCGCCCAGATAGCCCGCTATCGCCCCGTACGAAACGCCCACTATGAGCGAAACGATGGTCGAGATGATCCCGACCATCAGCGATATGCGCCCGCCCTGCAGCACACGGGCAAACAGGTCGCGGCCGGCTTCGTCGGTTCCCATCCAATGATCTCGTGACGGCGGGAACGACTTGATCAGATCGCCGCTTGACGGAATGTAATCTGCCGTCAAACCCGTCGTCCAGCGAATGATCGGCGGACCCAATATCACGGCGAGCACCATCAGCCCAAGCACGATCAGCCCGAAAACTGCCAGCTTATTTTTCAGCAGCCGTTTCCATGCGTCGCGCCCAAGCGATGTGCCCTTGATAGGTTCAATATTTTCAGCCATAAATTATTAAGTGAGCTGTGAGCGGTAAGCAGCAGTTAATTTTGCGCAAGTAGATTTTTCAAACGTCCGGTAAATACTGCCTACCGCTGCTCACCGCTCACTTCCTACTCATATCTGATCCTTGGATCTAAAAACCCGTACGAAATATCCACGGCCAGGTTAAAGATCATGATCAGTATCGACAAAAATGCGACGATGCCGAGCGTCAGGGGTTCGTCGCGGTTCAGAACCGATTGGATAAAAATATTCCCGAGGCCGGGGATCGAAAAAACGCGCTCGACCACGACCGTTCCGGCAAGAAGCGATGCCAAAGCCGGTCCCGTGAAAGAAACCACCGGAATTATTCCGCCGCGCAGTGCGTGCTTGAGCAAAACGGTTGACTCATCCAGCCCTTTTGCCCGAGCGGTTCGTATGTAATCCGACCGCATTACTTCCAGCATTCCCGCGCGCGTCAGTCTCGCAATATACGCAGCGTAGATCGCCGCCAACGTGATGACCGGCAGCACCAGACCCGAAAATCCGCCCCAGCGCGCCGGCGGAAACAAATACCAACCGAGCGCAAAGGCAAGCACGAGCAGCGGCCCGAGCACAATATTTGGGATAGAAAGACCGAGCATCGCAACCGCCATCGACGCGTAATCGAATGCGGAGTTTTGCCTTAATGCAGCTATTATCCCGGCCGACAATCCAACGATCAGCGCGAGAATGTACGCGAGAATGCCCATCGTCGCCGAATACGGCAAGTGGCGCGCGATGATCTCATTGACCGACTGTCCCTGGTATTTCAGCGAATCGCCAAAATCAAGCTGGACTATATGCATCATCATCAAG
>DATJGV010000274.1:0-5876 GCA_035494575.1 Pyrinomonadaceae bacterium
AACGCCTGTCAGGCCTGATAACCACAAGATGAGAAACAATCGGGGTTTGAAGCGCATGTTAAAAATTGGCCAAAGCTACATTATTAATCAGGTAAACAATTCGATATTCTTGAATCAGCCGTCGCGGCAAGACGCCAGAAGTAAGACATTGGGTATTATACAATTCAGATATTAGACGCGTCGATGAAAAGCGCACTTCTGACGGGAAGGACTCATCTATATGAAAATAGGTATTCTGATTTCAGGCCGCGGGTCGAATATGGTCGCGCTTGTCGATGCGGTAAAGAGCGGCGAGATACCGGATTCGGAAGTTGCGGTCGTGATCAGCGACAAGGCAAATGCGGCCGGTCTGGAAAAGGCGCAGGCGCGCGGCGTTGAAACTGTCGTTGTCGGACGAAAGGGACGAACACGCGAGGAACATGATGCGGCTATTATGAAAGAACTGAGAGATCGCGGCGTTGAGCTGGTGTGTCTTGGCGGTTATATGCGGCTGCTGTCGTGCGATTTTATACAGGCGTTTCCCAACAGGATCGTAAATATTCACCCGAGTTTGCTGCCCGCGTTTCCGGGCCTCGATGCTCAGCGGCAGGCGATCGAACACGGCGTTAAGGTGTCAGGCTGCACGGTGCATTTTGTTGACGAGGCGCTAGATAACGGAGCGATCATCCTGCAAAAAGCGGTCGAGGTGCGGGACGACGACACGGAAGAAACGCTGTCGACGAGAATATTGGAACAGGAGCATGAAGCGTACGTCGAGGCTGTGCGGCGGATCGTATCCGGCGCTTTGAGGATTGAAGGGCGGAAGGCCGTTTTTAACGTAGAGGCCGCTAAGAACGCAGAGTTTGATGAAGACTTTTCGGAATAACTGAAGAGTGAGAACTAATCACTGAAAATGGCGGAAAGCTTTTTGTCCTTATTTACCAGTTCCCATTTTCACTTGTTTCGACGGAAGAACACACTCCCTACCGGTCGTGTTTCTGCCTTTGATTCTTTGACACAAACCCTATTTTTCCGTAAACTTTAGGTTTTCACTTTCGGGTGAAGTTAATGGAGAGCAATTATGCCAAAGAGAACGTACCAACCAAACAACCGCCGCCGTGCGAAAAAGCACGGTTTCAGGGCGAGGATGGCGACCAAAAACGGCCGCGCAGTATTGAAACGCCGCCGTGCGAAAGGCCGCAAACGCCTGACGGTTCAGCACTATTAAGCTTTAGCTTGCCGAAATCGGCGCGGCTCGCAAAGCCTGCCGAATTTCGTCGCGTTTACGAGCAGGGCAAACGTTTTGAAGGCCGTTTTATGACGGTTTTCATTTTGCCTACAAGAAATCGGGCGCACCGCCTCGGCATTACGGCATCTAAAAAAGCGATAGGAAAGGCACACGACCGAAACAGGGCAAAACGTCTGCTGCGCGAGTCGTTCAGATTGAGCCGGACCGAGCTTGACGCGATCCTGGTCAAATACGATTGGGTGTTGAACGCGCGACGCAGCTTACTGAAAGTAAAACTTGAAAAGCCGCTTTTGGAATTTCGGCAGATCGCGGAGAAGGTCAAATTAGGCGAAGATCAATTGCCACAGGGTAAACGGAGCAGAACAGAGAATATTTAGGTGAAAGCGTGTAGTTTCGTTTTACTCTCTGTTAACTCGGTTGTCTCTGTGGCAAAATGTTTTTTTACGATGAAATTTTTGGTTCTGGATCTTATAGGCCTCTACAAGGCGTTTCTTTCGCCTTTTTTGCCGCCTGCATGCAGATTCGAGCCGACCTGTTCGGAATATACCAAGGCGGCCGTCGAAAAATATGGCGCGCTAAAAGGAACCTGGATGGGCATAAAACGTATTCTACGATGTCAGCCATTTTGTAAGGGCGGGTACGATCCTGTGAAGTGATTTTGGATTTCGGATCTTGGATCTTGGATTGGAGTAAGAGTTTGAGAATAATCCAAAATCGACGATCTAAAATCCAAAATATAGATGATGGAAAATTCTGGTAATTCTAATCAATATCGTTTTTTGATCGCCGGTGTGCTGTCGTTGATAGTGCTTTTTGGGTGGTCATATTTTTTTGCGCCGAAAAAGCCGACGCCTGACGCGAACACGGCTGCTAACGCGAATACTGCGGCTTCGAATGCCAACGCTTCCACGGCAAATGCGCAGCAACCCGTTGTCGCAGCTCCGGCGACCCCGGCACCCCAGCCCCAGGCGGAAACGGCCGCAACCACTCCCGACACTACTCCGAACAAGCTGATCACGATCAAAACGCCCCTGTATGAGGTAAAGCTCGATACGAAAGGTGCGGTGGCGACAAGCTGGATATTGCTTAAGAACAAATCGCCTAAGGAAGAGCGGCCGCTATACGCGGACGGCTCGACGGCGAGCAACGAAAAGCCATTACAGTTGATCTCGCCCGAGGCACTCAAACGAGCGCCGCAGGAAGTTCCGTTTCGCTTATCGACCGACGATCAGGCAGTTAACAGCATAATCAACGACCGCAATTACACCGTTTCTGCGGAACAGGATACGATCGAGCTCGCGGACGGCCAGGAAAAGCAGATCGACTTTACGCTTAAGGACGCAAGCGGCGTCGATGTGACCAAGAGCTTCACCTTTCACGCCGATAATTACATTCAGGACCTTAAGATCAGCCTTACAAAAAACGGCCAGATCGTGCCGAACACAAAGCTGCTGATCGGTGCGAGCATTGGCGACCACGAGATCGTCCATCACAGCTATTATCATCCCGAGTCTGAGGCAATAGCTCACGCAAACGAAACGGTTTACCGCCATCAGGGGGCGTACTTTACCTTCGACCCCCAAAACCAAAGCACCGTTGCAGTTCCGGGCAATGTCGACTGGGCAGGTGTTGCCGACGGATATTTTGCGATGGCCGCGATACCGGCGACGCAGACGCAAGGGCTTGAATATCGCGCGAGCAAGTACGAATTTCCGACCGAACCGTATCACGACGGGATCATTAGCTGGATAACAGGAACAAAGAAAAACAGCGAGACGCGGCATCTGATAACCGCGTACGTTCCCGTTAATGCCGACGGAACCGTTACCAGGATCTACACCGGTACAAAGGATTATTTTGCTCTGCGTGCTTACAGCAACGACCTTACCAACACCGTCGGGCGGCAGATAGATCTGGTTGACCTTATCAATTTCAGCAACTATTCGTGGCTGCGATGGCTGACGAAACCGCTTTCGATACCGATTCTTTACGCGCTTAATTTTTTCAACAGCGTTACGCATAACTACGGTATCGCGATCATCTTTTTCACGTTCCTGTTTTACTCACTGCTGTTCCCGCTGAGGTGGTCGCAAAGCAAATCCTTCAAAAAGGCTTCGGGCAATGCGCCTAAGATGAAGGAGATACAGGACAAGATCAAAGACCTGCAGAAAAAAGGCGTGCCGGCGGACGATCCGCGGATGCGCTCTCTGCAGATGGAGCAGCTAAAGATGACGAAGGACGCGCTGCCGATAGGCGGCTGTCTTCCGATGCTCCTGCAGTTCCCTTTGCTGATCGCGTTCTATACCGCGGTGACGGTTTCGCTCGATATTCGCCAGGCCAGCTTTATGTGGCTGCCCGACCTGTCTGCGGCGGATCCGTATCACATACTGGAATTTGCGTTTGCCATATCGATGGTGTTGTCGATGAAGTTCACGCCGACGACCGCAACTGTCACACCCGAACAGCAGATGCAGCAAAAAATGATGACCTATTTTATGCCGATCATGATGCTGTGGGTCATGTGGTCGGCTCCATCGGGACTTTTGCTATACTGGTTTTTCGGCAACCTCGTGAGCTTTGGCCAGCAGATGGTCATTAACAGGATGAACAAGACCAACACGCCGCCGACGCCTGAGGTGGTCGATTCGGTACCGACGAACGCGAAGAAGGTAAAGGCGAAACTGAGCACTTCGTGAAAAGAGAAAACGTGAAAGGGTGGAAAGGTAACTAAACAAACGATCGGACAACTTTTTCACTTTTTCACACAATTGTTATGAACGAAACCTGCGAAAACGCAAAAGAATTTCTTACCGATATCATAGGCGGGATGGGATTTGACTTGACTGTCGCGTCCAGATGGACAGACGAGGGTTGTTTGCTTGATCTGAGCGGTGGTGATGCTCATTTTGCGCTGGCCGAAAATGGTGAGATGCTCGATGCATTCGAGGTTTTGCTGTTCCAGGTTTTCGGACGTGAACTGGACCGCGAGCATCGGTTTGTTGTCGATGCCGAGGGTTTCAGGCAAACGCGCAAGGCCGAGCTGCATGCGATGGCGCATTTTGCCGCCGACAATGTCCGCAAAAATGGACGGCCGTTCCGATTCGGAAAGCTCAACTCGACCGAGCGCCGCATTATTCACCTGACGCTGCAGTCCGAAGAGGACCTTGAAACCGAATCGGTCGGTGACGGACGCGAAAGACGATTGCAGGTTCGGCTCAAATAATTTTGGTTCAAAAGTGAAAAGGTGAAAAAGTGGAAAGGAAACATTTTCACTCTTTCGCCTTTTCACTTTTTGCATTATGGCTACAATCGTCGCACTCGCAACACCACTTGGCCGCAGCGGTATAGGCGTCATCCGCCTAAGTGGCGCTGATTCGCTGGCCATCATACAAAAGCTGACCAACGAGGCTTCGTTAAGACCGCGTTACGCACATTTCACCGAGCTTTGCGACCCGCAGACCGGCGACGCTGTCGACGAAGCGATCGTGACTTATTTCAAAGCGCCGCATTCATTCACCGGCGAAGATGTTGTCGAAATCAGTTGTCACGGTTCGCCTGTTTTGCTCCGGCAGGTAATTGATATTTGTCTGCGGCTGGACGCGAGGCTTGCCGAGCCGGGCGAATTCAGCTTACGTGCTCTTGCGAACGGTCGATTGAATCTTGCGCAAGCCGAAGCCATCCGCGATCTCATTGACGCGCAAACGACGGCTTCGGCAAGGCAAGCGGTACGGCAGCTTCGCGGCGAATTTTCCAACCAGCTGCAGCCGATAAAGGACGATCTGCTGAACGTTATTGTCGTTCTCGAATCGGCGCTCGAATTTGTTGAGGACGACCTTCCCAAAACGCAGGCCGAAAATATCAAAAAGCGTCTGGAAGAAATCGTTGAGGAGATCGGCAGAATAGCTTCGACGTTCCAAGCCGGCAAATTGATTCGCGAAGGGTTAAAAGTTGCGCTCGTCGGCCGGCCTAACGTTGGAAAATCGAGTCTTTTCAACGCGCTACTCGGCTCGGAACGCGCAATTGTGACCGAGATCGCCGGCACGACCCGCGATCAGCTTCACGAAAAACTTACGATCGACAATATTCCGATCTCGCTGATCGACACCGCCGGTCTGCGTGAAACCTCCAACACGGTTGAGAGTATCGGCGTCGAACGCGCGCGGCGAGCGATGGCTGACGCTGACCTGGTGATCGCAATGCTAGATGCGTCAGAAGGATTTTCAGCGGAAGACAAAGAAATTCTTGAAAGCGTAAGCGAACTTGACCACCTGATCGCGATCAACAAAATTGATAAGGCGAATCCACTGAAAACTGCGGAAATTGTTGGGCAAGTAAATTCCGCGATCCGCGATCCGCGATCGACGATCACACACATTTCTGCGAAAACCGGCGCAGGCCTCGATGTCCTGAAGCGCGCGATCGTTGAGCCGTTTGAACCGCGGGAGTTTTCCGACGCCGGATTTCTTGTAACTGACGCGCGGCATCACGATATGCTCGTTCGCGCACAAGGCGAGATCGAAAATTCGCTCGCACTGTTGGAACAGGGAACGAGTGAGGAAATTGTTTTGATCGGACTGCACAATGCGATGCGCTATTTGGGCCAGATCACCGGCGAAACAACTACTGAAGACATGCTGACGCGGATATT
>DATJGV010000275.1:0-3468 GCA_035494575.1 Pyrinomonadaceae bacterium
CTTGCAGTTCGTTGCTGGTCTTAGCCCCGTTGCCGAGATCTGTAAAAGCACCTATTTTGATGGCGGAAAGCAATACCTTGGACGGCCAGAACGCCATTCCGACTTCCATGATTCTCGCTGGTGTCAGATTAGTTTCCATCAGTTTCTCCTCCTACGAGCAGAGAATATAACATACTCACACGCGTGATCTTGCGGAATATTATGTCTGTATGCGAAAAAAGACAGTCGATAATCACTCGCGAAAATTCTTCTTTAGTCCCTGCCAAACCTCGAAATATTCGTGCTGCAATTGTGCGGTTTCCATCGCAAATTTTGTCGGGCGGATGATGTAGCGCGATTCGAACATAAAGGCCATTGTGCCGCTTAATTTCTGCGGTTTTAGCTCGGCATTCGAGGCTTTTTCAAACGCATCGAGATCCGGGCCGTGGGCGGACATTTGGTTATGAAGCGAGCCGCCGCCGGGTACAAAACCTTCTTCCTTGGCGTCGTATTGGCCGTAGATCAGGCCCATATATTCGCTCATCGTGTTGCGGTGGTACCACGGCGGGCGAAACGTGTTTTCGGCGACCAGCCAGCGGTCGGGAAAGATCACAAAATCAACATTTGCCGTGCCGTGCTCGCTCGACGGCGACGTCAAAACCGTGAAAATACTTGGGTCCGGATGATCGAATGAGATCGAGCCGATCGTATTGAACCGCCGCAGATCGTATTTGTACGGAGCGTAATTACCGTGCCAGGCGACGACATCGAGCGGAGAATGATCTGTCTCGCACGCCCACAGATTCCCGCCAAATTTGGCCACGATCTCGCATTTTTCGTCCCGGTTCTCGTACCACGCGGCCGGCGTCTCGAAATCGCGGGGGTTCGCCAGACCGTTAGCCCCGATCGGCCCAAGATCGGGCAGACGAAACTGCGCGCCGTAATTTTCACAAATGTAACCGCGCGCGACGGATTGCGGATCGCGGATCGCGGATTGCGGATTTAAGTCAGTACCACCTGCGGTAGCGGCTGGTTTAACGTCGCCGACTTCTACTCTAAATTTCAATCCCCTGGGTAAACATGCAATCTCACCGGGACTGACTTCGACCATCCCAAGCTCGGTATAAATGGCAAGCCCGCCCATCTCCGGTACGATCAGCATTTCCGCATCGGCGTTGTAGAAATAGCGGTCGCTCATCGACGTGTTACACGCGTAGATGTGCACCGCCATGCCGAATTGTGAATAAAGGTCGCCGTTACCTGCGATCGTCGTGATGCCGTCGATAAAATCTGTCTCGGTTTCTGGTATTGACAGCGGGTTCCAACGAAGCTGGTTCGGCGTTGTCACCTCCTCGTCAAAAGGCGAGGACTTAAAAAGTTTGTTGTCTATTTGAACAAACGGCTTGTGCAAGACTGATGGGCGAATGCGATAAGTCCAAGTGCGTTTGTTCGACACGCGCGGGGCGGTAAATGCCGTTCCGGAGAACTGTTCGGCGTACAGCCCGAGCGGAGCCTTTTGCGGCGAGTTTTGCCCGGTGGGTAATGCGCCCTCGACAGCCTCTGTTGCAAATTCGTTTCCAAAACCGGTTTGGTATTTGAGTTTCATATTAGGGGAATTTTGCCACGAATTCACGAATGTTACGAATAGGCAGATTTGAACCGCCGCAGCGAAATAGTCCGCTGCTGATTACCCACTGTAAT
This sequence comes from Pyrinomonadaceae bacterium, assembly GCA_035494575.1. Classification (GTDB taxonomy): domain Bacteria; phylum Acidobacteriota; class Blastocatellia; order Pyrinomonadales; family Pyrinomonadaceae; genus OLB17. Next base: position 1,681 of record DATJGV010000275.1, read on the forward strand.
TTCGCTGTTTTTGATCAAATCTGTGCTAGAGTACGTTCGAGTTATATTTTCACCCGGATTCGTCCAATTTCTAAGTCGGAGAAGATCGATGGAAGCAGCATACGAGCTAGCAATCCCGCAGCGCGGAAAACTATTAAAGATCTTGGGGGTTGGTTTCGGCCTTGCCATCTGTATCGGTGCGACGGTCGGCGTAGGTATCTTGCGGTCGCCGGGATTGATCGCGCAATATCTCGGTTCACCTGGGCTGATAATGTTTGCGTGGGCGCTGGGCGCCGTTTATGCGATCTTGGGCGCAAACGTTCTAGCCGAGCTCGGGACGTCAACACCAAAGTCCGGCGGAATGTATGTTTTCGCTCATCGAGCATTAGGCGATTATTGGGGATTCGTCGCCGGTGTCTGTGATTGGTTTCAGACGGCGGTGGCGTTGGCTTTCCTGGCGGTGGTCTTTGGCGAATATGCGGCATCCCTCTTTGCGCCGAATGTTGCCGGTGCAAGACCGGCATTTAGCGTGGCGGTTCTTGTTGTGCTAGCCGCGCTGAATTGGAAAGGGGTTCGCGAAGGCAGCACGATGCAAAAGATGACGAGTTTCTTAAAAGCCCTCGCATTAGTTGCGTTTGTTGTGGCCTGCTTTATGTACGGCGGGCAGACGTCATCGGAAAACGTCGCGCATCCGGTCGTTCAATCCGCGTCATCCGGAGCATTTGCATCGGTCGTCGCATTTATTCTTGCGTTTCAGTTGGTGCTCGGCACGTACGAAGGCTGGCAGGGCCCGGTATATTTTTCTGAGGAGAATGTCGATCCCGCGCGCAGCATTCCCCAGTCCCTTTTTGGCGGCATCCTGCTCATCACGGCCATCTATCTGCTTGTCAATCTTGCACTCATTTACGTCTTGCCGATGACGCAGCTCGCTGGCTCAAAATTCGCCGGTGCCGATGCGATGAGTTTGATCTACGGTGAACGGAGTGGACAAATTCTGACCGTGCTGGCCCTGCTTTCGATCTTAGGAATATTGAACGCTTATCTGATGGCAAATCCGCGCATAAGCCTCGCCTTGGCGCGCGACGGGCTTTTTCCGCAACAGGCGAAAGCGATAAATGCGGGTGGAACTCCTTATATCGGATTGCTCTTCACAACAATTTTCGCTGCTGTTTTCGCAGCGTTAGGTTCTTTTGAGCTGCTGCTCGCCATTGCTCAATTCTTTTCGGTTTCGATATCGATAATCGTTATCGTGTCGTTCTTTCGCTTACGCCGAAGAGAGCCGGAAACTCCACGCCCATTCAAGGCCTGGGGATATCCGCTGCTTCCGGGAATCGTCCTTATCTGTTCAGCGTCCGTGTTCGTCGGGTACGCAGTCGGAAATCCCTTCCCAAGCGCCATTGCCTTAGCGGTCATTCTTCTAACTTACCCAACCTACAGGCTGATCAAACGGAGAATAAGCGCTTTGAGATAAGTTGAAAGCGACGAAACTTCTCAAGAGTTCCGCCCAGACGTCTGATCGAACCCAATAAGATTTTGCTGCGTGTTCCGTGCAAACCGCAATGCCCGATAGCCGTCGCCGGGCAGCAGCGACATGTAGATCTCGGCATATTCGGGATACTCACCAGTCTCTGGTTTTGGAATCATCCGCATAGGAGAAATCTTAGCGACTATTTACATGAATTGCACACGAAATGTGTCATCGGCGGGGTCATTGCTCCAGGCCGACGCGTCGGAGCAAATCCTGAAAACGCGGGTCGTCGCGCATCGGATCAAAAAGCGGCTCGACCTTAAGCCAGATCAGATAAGTGG
>DATJGV010000276.1:0-3781 GCA_035494575.1 Pyrinomonadaceae bacterium
TACCTTGCAACCAGCGTATTCTTATCGTTTATCTGGTAATCGAACCGAGGGCTTATCGAAAATCGGCGGCTCGGCACAACAAACTCTTGATTAAATATGAGCGGATTAAGATTTGGATCGAGTATCACTGCGTTCAATACAGTGTTGCTGTCCTGATCGCGATTGCTGATATCTAAAAAGAAAGACGATTTACCCTTCTGGACCGGGCCTGAAATATTTCCACCAAAGAAACGCGTCTGGCTTGGTGCACGATTCAACGCAAACGGATTGCGCGAGTTAAGGCTTTCGTCGTTGAAATTGCCAAAGGCACTTCCGCGCCATTTGTCCGAACCTGGTTTGGTCAAGATCTCGATGCGCCCGAAGCCAAGCCGGTCGTATTCTGCCGAAAACGGATTACTGTTAATGCGTATTTCGCGAATCGCTTCTTTTGGCGGAAGTCGCCCGCCAGTGAATCCGTCAATGTAGATCTGTCCGCCGTTCGGGCCTGCCGCAGGACCTGCAAGAGCCTGCAGCGCCGCCTCCAATTCATCTGGGTCATCCGGCAGCGCGTCGAGGTCTTTGTCCTTTAAAACAGTCGCTCCGGCGTTATTCGTCGGATCGGTCGACACGCCCTCGTCAGCCGAAACATCGACCTTTTGCTCAACGGCCGCGACCGTAAGCGATGCGGTCAATTCATTCCGTTTTCCTGCCGTGATCTCGACATCCGGCTGCTGAAACGGGGCAAAGTTAGCGGCGATAACGTTGACGATATATTTACCCGGTTTTAATCCTGTGATCGCAAATTCGCCCCTGTTATTTGTGGTGGTTGTTTTTGACGTTCCGTCATCCGCGACCGCCGTGACGGTTGCTCCTACTACGACTGCTCCCAGCGAATCAACGACAGTGCCGCCGAGACTTCCCGGCTGCTGTGCGAACGCCGGAATCGCCAGCGATAAGGAAAATAGTGCCGTAAAAATAAAAGTACTGATAAATTTCATGATAAATTGCCTGTTTACATTTCCCGCTGCAAATCACAAACGCAGGCGCGGGTGCTGCGTTCCTTTATCAAAATTGCAAAGGCACATTACGGAGTGCCGAAACCGTCCAATCCCGGAATATTAAAATCGCCAAGCCCCTGGTTACCGCTGCGTCCCTGCCGGCCGCCTTGTGCCTGCGCGGCACGCAGAAACGGTTCGACGCCAGCCAGCAACTTGATCGCAGTGATGTGGTCCGTATCGTTTTTTGTGCTGGAAACCGCGATCATATCACCCGGTTTAAGATCACTGACCGTGATGGTCGGAAATCGCTCGAGCATCTCATCAATTCCGCCGCCGCCGCGTTGTCCAAAGCCGCGTCCCTGGCCTGCGCCCTGCGGCCGCGCGCCTACAGGAGCATTTCCCTGTCCTGCAGGCCGCGCTGTTCCCTGTCCGCTGCCTTGGAATTGTGCCATTCGTTGGGCCATTTCCTCAGGAAATTTCTTCAACAGCGACGTCGAGCCAACGGCGATCGTTATATCTTTTTTGTTTCTAAGATCCGTGATGAGAACTTCATTCTTAGCGGTATCGACCGATTTAACGGTTCCGGCAACTGTCTGGAACGCTCCGGTGACGATTTCCTCAGCCGCAAATGTTGTACCGTCAGCTCCTTTATCACCCAATGCCCTCAGCATATCGCCTGGGCTGATGTCGGCGATCGTTCCCGGTTTGGCTTCATCGTATTTTACCGAGTTCGGCGAATAACGCATGAATTTCGCGTTGTCCTTCGCAGTAACTTCAACAGTTGTGGTGCCGGTAAAACCGCGAACCTCGATGCCGATCTTTTTTGCGACCGGGTCGATCGAAGAAACACGTCCCGTGATTCCGCGTGTTTTCCATTCCTCGGCTTCTTTGGTATTTTTTTCCGCGATATCGGCTTTCTTCATCAAATAAACCGCTCTTGCCGGAAGCGATTTTTTATCTGCCGGCCAGACACCCGTTATCGCCAGCTTGTCGCCAACACCGATATCAGTCAAAGCAGCGGGCGTAGCAGTCTTAAGGCTTGGGTTTTCGGCGGACACACGCTTGTATTCGGTTTTGTCCGTAAGCGATACGGTTGTCGCTCCGTCCTTGGTATTCAACTCTATCGAATCGTTGTTGACCGATACAACCTCGCCGGTGATCAAAACTGGCTTCTGCGGATTATCCTGCGCCCAGGTCGCGGACGCAGCAGCAATAATGAAAAAAGTGATTTTAATTAAGTTAAGTTTGCGCATTCTAACTTATGATATCCAAATTTTTATAAAATTTATACGCACCGCGCCCGCAAATGTTGCATGAGCTAAGTGTAAGACGTTGATTTTGCAGGGAAAGTTCGACCGAAAATGTAAAGAATTGTAAAACCTTTTTGCGCCTTAGATAGAGGTATTCGGCCACATTCGTTTGGCACGTGCGGTGAGCACAAGTCCGATACCGCCGGCGAACAAAGTTATCAACGCGAGGGTCCAAATATACGGGATCGAGAGTAGTACTGTCCAGAACAAAACGCCCGTAAGAATCGCGAGTGTTTCTGATCGATTTCGATCCGAAACCAAATGTTTGAGGAACAATTTACCGATAGTCACCTGAAGCGCAACGCGTCCGAACACGTACGCAAGCATCAACAGCGCAAGCACCATCAGCCCAAGTATCACGCTCAGATAGTCAGGCAAAAACCGCAAGCCGACGATAACGCTTATCGTTGTCAGAACAAACCCTACAAATCCGATAGCGACGACCTTGAGTGTCGACAGGTGGAACCGAGCGACTGAGCGGCTGACTGCTCCCGGAGCGATCGTCGCAACGGCAAGCGTCACAACGAACCAGAACAAAACCGATAGCAGGCGTTGAGCAAGGAAGGCGAGCGAAAAAGTCGGGGCAAGTATCTGTGAAGGATTTTGTGCAAGGTCGCGAAGCTCTTCTTCGAACGCCCCGAACATCACCGTTTCCTTTCCCTTTTCGCGAAGCGGCTCACGGGCTTCAGGTTTATACGATCCGCCAAACACGATTATATCGCCGCCGACATAAGCGTTTTCTTTTTGAATTATCGATCCGCCGATCGCGGCTACGTCGCCCTCGACCCTGCCTTCGATTATGACGTCACCGCCGAACGCGAGCACGCCTTTCGCGCGGTTTTTGACGATCACTGATTTCCCGATCGCGTAAACCTCCATATCCGGCGCATCGTTTACGATCAGCGTCTTTTCATCAGGCGATGTTTCAAGTTGTGTTTGAGCGGGAACAACTACATTAAGCGAGAAAAGAAACGTAACGAGGAAAAAGAGCGAGGCGGTGCAAAATCTCGGAACAAACTGTTTTTGTATTCTGGTAAAGGAATATTTCACTTTTGACAGCCCGTCCGATCATGAGCGGTGTAGAAGAGCCAATCGCGACAGGATAAATAACGAAACCGCAAACATTCCGGGGACCACGAACGAAAAGGTTGTATCCGACAGGAACTGCGAGCTGATAGAACGCAAAATTATCACTGCGCCGATCGCAAGGTCATAAGCCACATGAGCCACAAAAACTCCGACCGCGGCAATCTGATCGAACACCTGCACTGCCGCCCCAAAAAACTTTGTCGAATCGGCGCCTAGAGCAAACAAGCAGAAGAAAAACAAACCGGCACAGATGAACACGGCGTTATAACGTTCCCTCGGCCGGCGTAGGCCGCTGACACGACTTTCCGCGTTGGCAACGACAACCTTGGTGAAATTTTCCGGAAGCTCGATCTCACGTTCGTTTTCAAGGCTTGAGGATATCGCGCAAAGGATCGTCTTTTGTAT
>DATJGV010000277.1:0-3905 GCA_035494575.1 Pyrinomonadaceae bacterium
CTCCCCTCCTTACGCGAGGAGCGAGGTGGCAGCCGCTTCGGCTGACGGGGTGGTTCTCTCTTCCAATCCGCGATCCGCAATCCCAAATCCGCAATTCAGGGGCGCTCGTTACTTCGTCTCCCGATCCGAATTCGAACACGCCGAAAATCCGCACGAACGCGACCGGGCAAGCTATCTGCCGGAAAACTGGCAGCCATTAAAGGAATCAGGCCAGCTTGAATTAAAGCCGGATAATTACGAGGTCGTCCCCGGCCTGACGATGCAAACCGTGCGCGGTCACTCGAAGACGATGCAAACCTGGCGGCTCGACCGCGGCGGCAAAACGCTGTATGGCTTTGCCGATCTGATCCCGACGCGACATCATCTTTCGCTCCCGTGGATAATGGGTTACGACCTTTACCCGGCGGAAACTCTCGAATTCAAGAAAACCATCCTGCCTAAGGCCGTGAACGAGAATTGGATGTGCCTCTTTTACCACGATTTTGAGACGCCGCTTTGCCGATTGATGGAAGTTGACGGTAAGCTGAAAGCACATCCTGTCGATGAATAAATACGAAGTAATCATTCATTGGAGCGAGGAGGACAAGGCTTTTATCCTGAAGTGCCTGAACTTGCAGGCTGTATGGCCGACGGAGAAACATACCAAAAGCCATTGGCAAATGGCAAAGTTATCATTCAGGAATGGGTTGAGACTGCCCAAGAATTAGGGAGAGGAAAGATGGACTATCTTTTGCTTAGATAATGGCAGTTTTAGTGGAAGCAATTTCAGTAATCATTAAGAAAAGTGCAATCGAGAGAGAATTTTCTCAAGATTGGAATAAATTTGTGGAATTCGTTCCGAACGAAACTTTATGCGCTGATGATGAAATCGCTAGAGTTGGATTTATGGTACCCGAAGACGTAAAAAGCTTTATCGAGCAACTCGAAAATAAAGGTATAAAATTCTTAGAAAATGGAGAAGCAGTTGAAATAGCGGTTGTTGACCAACTTAATGGAATTACAACAAATTGCGATTGGCTTGAATACGGAAATATTTTATTAGACGAAAAGTATAAGGTTGCGGCTTGTCGTTTTGTGGGAAGCGAAGTTATGACTCTTTTGACTCCGGACGGATGGAAATATGAGAACTCTTTGAGTCATAACGGGGGTTATGTTCTTCCAGAAAGGCTCCGCAAAGGCTTCAAATTTCTCAGGCATCAGGATGGTTTAGATGTCTATTTGAACACCGTAACCGGTAAAGAGGTTTTTATTGGTCGTACAGAAGAGCCCTTTAATAGCAAGTAATGGAACAAGTAAACATAGGAATCATCGGCGGCAGTGGTTTGTACCAGATGCCGGAGCTGCAAAATGTTGGAGAGGTCGAGGTCGATACTCCGTTCGGAAAGCCGTCGGACAAGTTTATCGTTGGCGACCTTGAGGGCGTAAAGGTCGCATTTTTGCCGCGCCACGGACGTGGACACAGGTTAACGCCGACGGAACTTCCTTTTCGGGCAAACATCTATGCGATGAAGCTGCTCGGCATCGAGTATATCTTGTCGGTTTCAGCGGTCGGCTCGTTGCAGGAAAAATACGCTCCGACCGACATGGTTATCCCCGACCAATTTTTTGACCGCACCCGCGCACGCGCTCACGAATCCACTTTTTTCGGCAACGGCATTGTCGCTCATGTCCCGATGGCCCATCCGGTCTGTGATGAACTGGGCGACATTCTCGAAGAATCGTGCAAAACCGTCGGCGTCACTACGCACCGCGGCGGGACCTATCTTTGTATGGAGGGCCCGGCGTTTTCCACCAAGGCCGAATCGAACGTTTACCGCCAGTGGGGAATGGACATAATCGGCATGACAAACCTGCAGGAAGCAAAGCTCGCCCGCGAAGCTGAGATCGCCTATGCGACCCTTGCGCTCGTGACCGATTATGACTGCTGGCACGAAGGGCACGATTCGGTGACGGTCGAAATGGTCATCGAATACCTGAATAAAAACGTACGCAATGCTCAGCTGATCCTAAAAGAAGCGGTGAAGCGTGTCGCGGCAAAACAGACTCCGAACCAATACCGGGACGCTATCAAAAACGCCATATTCACTGCCCCAAACCTTTGGCCGGCCGAGACGGCGAAAAATCTTGAGGCGATCATCGGAAAATACAGGCCGGAATAAGATCAGCTGACAGCTATCAGCCGATAGCTAACAGCTAATTTTGCTATTTGGAAACTTTTCCCGCGTTTTCATCATCTTTAAGTAGTTATGAAGAAAAACCTTTTGGCCTTGGCCGCCGCGCTCTTTATTTTCAGCATACCGGCCGTTGCACAGCGTAATATCGAACCCAAACTCGACACCGACCCGGTGCTCGAACAGGACGCCAACCACAATCTCGAAGTGGCCCGGCAGGCATTCCTGCTTAAGAAAGCCTATAAGGGCGTTCTGATGCGTTTCGAGGAAACGTTTGCCGCGTATCCTAATTATTCCAAAATGGACGAATTCCTCTACATGGCCGGCATGAGCAGCTATTACCTGTCAGAAAACAAAGGCAAGCAAAAGATCGATCTGAAGAACGAAAAAGAAAAAGACAAATATGCTCCGGCGAAGCTGAAAGAGGACGCCGTTGCGTACCTTTCGATGGTCGTCGATAAATATCCGCAGAGTAAGTACAAAGACGACGCCGAAAAAGCGCTAAAGGAAATAAGGACCGGGCAATAGTTTGATATATGCTCGACTATTTTAAGAAGCTGTTTGCCTTCGATAAATGGGCGACCTCGCGAAGTCTCGAATTCTTGAGCGCCTATCCAAACCAAAAAGCTCTCACCGCAATTTCACACGTTCTGCTTGCGCAAAAGATATGGCTTTTGCGTCTGCATAACGAAGATTCGTCGTCCGTTCCGACCTACGAGGATCGATCCATTGAATCATGCTCGGCAATGGCGGGTGAAATTCAAAACGGCTATCTCGATTTTCTGAACGGGATTCAAGAAACCGATCTTGGCCGTTTGATCAGCTACAAGAACACCAAAGGCGTCGAGTTTCAAACCTCGATTCGCGACATTTTGATGCACGTCGCGTTTCACAGTGTTTATCATCGCGGACAGGCCGCGTCGTTCGTTCGCGGCGACGGCGGTACGCCGCTCAACACCGATTACATTACCTTCACGCGTCTATGAATCTCAACCAGGTAACGATCTATTCGGAAAAGCCGACCGAGACTGCCGAGTTTTACAAAAAGCTCGGATTAAAACTCATCGTCGATTCCCTACCGCGTTATGCCCGTTTCGAATGCCCGGACGGAGATTCGACATTGTCCATTCATGCGGCTGCAAACGGCGGTGCAGCACAGAACATCGTCTTATATTTCGAATGCACCGATCTTGACGAAACCGTGCGGCAATTAAGTTCTTCAGGCCTCTCGTTCGAAACCGAACCTGTCGATCAGGATTGGCTTTGGCGCGAGGCTTACCTGCGGGACCCCAGTGACAATAAGATCTGCTTGTATTATGCCGGCGAGAACCGAAAAGATCCGCCGTGGCGCGTGAAGTAATTTATGTTGTCGCTGCCCCCATGCTGTTCATAAAACCATTTACTATCGATGCAACGAGCGCTAGAATATTAGATCCGACAGACCTCGGTTTGTAGGTGATAAATTGTTCGGGCTGCCTAAAAGCTGTGTCTTTCCGGCTCGTGACCTGAAACCATTTTTTGGCGGTTGTGCCGCCGCCGGCTTGAACGATCGATCTTTGACAACCTCTGACCACTGGCCACCGACCACTGGTTACTGTTTTTCTTGTGGGACAATGGGACAAATGGGACAAGAGCTAAACCCTTTGTTTTCAACAACAACCTTGTCCCATTTTGTCCCAGCGTGGGACAAAATGGGACAAAAAATGCAGAAAGACAGCCGCGTACTCTGGCTCT
>DATJGV010000278.1:0-9261 GCA_035494575.1 Pyrinomonadaceae bacterium
GACCGGGCAAGATTAGGCGATACCGATCCGGTTGGTTATTTGCGGTATGCTCTTGGCCCACTTCGTCCCGCGCCGGCGACAGGCGACGGATGGCTTTTTGCTGCTGGAGAATTGGCAATGACGGCCGAGGACCTTGCGAAATGGGACATCTCGATGATAAATCGGGCATTGCTCAAACCTGCTTCGTACAAGCAGTTCGAAACCGAGGTTGAGCTTAACAACGGCTTGGGAACGCATTATGGCCTGGGCGTCGATGTGCGAATGCAAAATGGGCATCGTGCCGTGTCACATGGCGGTGAGGTTTCAGGATTTACCGCAGAAAACACTGTGTTTCCGGACGACCGCGCCGCGATCGTCGTACTCACAAATCAGGATGCCGCTAACGCTTCGGGAGCAATTTCTGACGGAATTGCGTCGCTCCTGCTTAAAACTGCGGACGATCCGGCGGCCATGCAAAAGACCGAGCAGGCGCGAAAAATATTCGAAGGTCTGCAAAAGGGAGCGATCGACCGTTCACTGTTTACCGACAACGCGAACTTTTATTTCAGCGATCAGGCGCTGAAGGATTTTGCTGCAGGCCTGGCCCCGCTGGGTGAACCGCAGGCCTTCAATCAGGTTCGGCAAGGTTTGCGCGGAGGCATGACGCTGCGCGTTTACACAGCAAGATTTGCGAACAAAAATTTGATGGTTTGGACGTACGAAATGCCGGACGGAAAACTCGAGCAATATCAGGTCGCGGAACAGTAATTGTAAAGCCCGTTATTATTTCGTCAGATAATAACGGCCCACCGTAAATGCGATGATGGTGAAAAGTAAGATCAGCGATCCCACGATCTGATTGCGAGAGAATTTCATATATTGCTCAGAGCTTGATAGTACGGAGTTCTCTCGCAGTTTTCAATCGCATAGATTCTGACGATCCCCTAATACCCGCCACTAAAATTCTATTTGAAAAGCTCCGCGGAAAGGAATAGTATTAACGGCACAAAACAATTGGTTAACAGACTATTTCGATTGGAGGGTTTTTCTATGAAGCACTTGACCACTTCCGCGATCTCGATTCTGTTTCTTTTCGTACTTGCGGGCCCGTCTGCCGCCCAAGTCAACAAAACACACAATCCGACGTGGTGGGACAAATATCAATTTATCAAAAATAACCTTTTCACCCCAGGCAGCGTTAAAACCTCATCGCTTACTGTCGGCACGAACGTTGATATTTCAAATGAATGCGGCCCGCAAAGCGAGACGTTCATTACGATCAACCAAAATGCTCCGTTGCTTCTTTCAGCAGGGTCAAATGAGATCTTCCGGTTGCCGATGCGCGGCTATTTTTCCTCGGATGGCGGCTCAACTTGGGGGGGCGTCGATCTCCCGCTGCCGCCGCCTATCGGAACGAACGGCGTTGATTTTGGGTCCGATCCGACGCTTGCTGTTGATACAAGCAACAACGTTTTTTACGGCTACATCGTCGTCTTTTTCGGCAACGGTAACGGCATCAACGGAACGGCGATGGCCGTGGCACGTTCGACTGACGGCGGAAGGGCCTATCCAAACGTGACCTACTTCTCGTTTGAGGGCGGAAGTAATCATTTCAACGACAAGCCGATGATAACGGCTGATACAAACATCGGCAGTCCTTTCCGTGACAACGTTTATATTGCGTGGGACGCTGCATCGGGCGGATCGACCGGTGGTGGAATCAGAGTTGCCAGGTCGAGCGATCACGGAGCTACTTTTAGTGTTACCCGTGCCGACGATCCGTTCGGCCCTGGACGCTCGATCGGAGCATCGCCGGCGGTTGGTCCAAACGGCGAGTTATATGTTGCCTGGAATGATTACGCTGCAAACGCTATCGAGTTCAATCGTTCGCTTGACGGCGGGCAAACCTGGGGCAAACAAGAGGAGGTTGCACCAAAATCGGTCCCGTTCGATATCGCCATTCCGGCCGAAATGTTCCGCGCAGCGCTTGTATATCCCGTGCTTGATGTTGACCGTTCAAATGGGCCGTTTCGCGGTCGGATATATGCATCGTGGCTTGATCTTGGACAATCAGGGACTGACATATTCTTGTCGTATTCCGACGACAAAGGAGCGACATGGTCTCATCCACAAACCGTGGCCGATGCTCTATCGGTGCCGGTCGACCGTTTTAATCATTGGATGTCGGTCGATCCGGTTACGGGCGAAGTGAACATCTCGTTTTACGACACGCGCAACGATACGACCGGGTTTCGTTATATGACAGATACGTATTTAACACAATCGAACGACGGCGGAGCAACGTGGCTTTCGCCAAACATTCGCGTGTCAACCGCCAGCTCGAACGAGCACGACTGCGACGGCGTGTTTCCCTGCACCGGCATAAACTACGGAAACCAGCAGGGCGATTACGAAGGTCTGGTTTCGTATAACGGAGTATCTCATCCGATCTGGACCGATAGCCGCGAGCAATTGGCCCCGAGCGCCGGATGTTCGCGCGGCATCGCAATGGAGGAGGTTTTTACTGCTAAGGTAAATCCTTAAACCATCTGTTGCCTTGCTCACCTCCAAACTGACGAACGTGACGCGGGCGAAGCTTGACGGATCCGGGGCGACCCTATAGCTTAACCCCGGATACGCTGCGAAATATGAGGTTGAAACCCTTTATGAATGTCACAGCGTGACTGCGAACGGGTGGGCGAGCTGTTTCACGCAAACGTTGCGGAAGCGGGACGAAATCGCTAATACGCCCTCGTAAGCTCGATGCCGGTGTAGTAATGCTTTAGTATCTCATCGTACTTAAGACCCATTTTTGCGAGGCCGTATGCACCGTATTGGCACATGCCGACGCCGTGGCCCCAGCCGCGACCAGTGAAACTGTAGCTCACGGCTTGGCCGCCAGCACCGTAGCGCTTGTTGATAACGAAGAGTTGTTCGTTTAGCCGGAGTGCAGAGCGAATTTTGCCTCCGGTCAGATGAAACGTGCCGTTCGTCGTCACGATCTCAAGGTCGGTAACGCGTCGCGAATAACCCTGCTTTGCAATTTTAAGATCTAACAGGTCACCGAGTCCGCGAACGTATCGAGACAATCGCGAACGCACCGCCGAAGCCGAAAGCGTTTTTTCCCACATCGTAAACGGCGACATATTTTCGGCAACGGTCGGCGTGTTGATCGGCTTGATCTCGAGATAAATAACCGAGCCGGAAGAGTCCGTCTGGAAATTGACTTCCTCACCGCCCATCAGAGCCGCCTCGCGAACCGGGTAAATATCCGAACCGAACTGCCGAAACAAAAACACATCAGGCCGTACCGGTATCTGCCGCTCAGACTTACCCACTTTTAAGACAAGTTTCCCGTCAGCCGTCGGTTTTGCAACGCCGTTTTGTAGGGTCGGCATCCATTTTTTCTTTTCGTAGATCTGACGAATGAGCCGCAGCATCTGCGCACGCGAAAACGGTTTGTTGGGCTTTAACGTAAGGTCGGGATGGATCGAAAAATACCCGTCCCGAAGCAGGACCGCGACATCCGCACGGCGTTCCTTTGGTATCTCCGCCGCGTCATCGAACGGGAGCTGATAATCTATATCGGAATCGGTCAGCAGCGTATCCGCATAACCCGGCGGATAGATCAGCGAAACGAGCAAATGCGCTAACTCGGCAGGTTTCGCGGTTTCCTTGTTTACGTTCGGAAACGATTTGCCAAATTTGATCGCAAGCTGGTTCATCCAGTTGGACATCTCACTTTCTGTAGGAGCGTCTTGAAGCCACTCGTCGGTGATCTGGCCGGTCGACAGCTGAAATCCGTTAACAGCAAACAGCGACATCAAACGAACGAGTTCGATGTTCGCGTCATCACGCAATTTTGCGGGTGTCCGTGTAGTTTTTATCAAAAACGGCTCAAAATAACGGTGAGCTTCCAACGAACATTCGACACCACGCAGGTACGGCTCATTAAAATCGAAAATGTTTTCCGAATTTTCTGTCCGTCCGCCGCAGGTCGAAGTGTAAAGCGCGTTTATCGGCTTTCCTTCATACGTCGCAACGATGCCTCGTGTTGAAAGCACGGCTTCGGTTCCCATCCGGCTTTCCGCGTTTACGCCGCCGTAAACCTGTGAACTTACTGTCGGCAACAGGTCAAAGCCTTTGTTTACGAACTGATTGATGTTCGCAACTGCGTAGGTGCGTGCGGCAACGGCCTGTGCTTTTTGTGCTTCGAGCTGAGGCAAGCTTAGTTCGCCCGGCACCACGCCGAGCAGATAATCTTCCAGGGAGACGACGTTAACCACCGTAAGATTGCCGCGCGAATTTACAAAAACTTCAAGCTTGCCGCGATAGGGTTTTCCATTCAAACGCACCGGCATGGTTCGTTCGCTCGTTGAACTGATCGCAACCGGCTTTAGCGAAGAAAATGTTGCCGCGTCGCCTGCACCGTTTACTAGAACCTCTCGAAGGTTCGGAGCGACCGCGTCCGGGCTCGCCGGGCCTGAAACTGCAGTCGTTTTGATCAGGCTCCGGACTTCGGATTTACCGATAGTTTTCAACTGCTGCGACAGCGCGATGGCGTCTGCCGATGGCACGACCTTTTTTTCCGTAACGACAACCGCGTCGTCAAAACCTTTGTCGGCGAGTTTCGCCTTTAGTGCGTCCGCATCTTCGCTCGTGTCGATGACCGGGCCGACCCATATCTTCCATGTGTTTGTCGCCATATCGACACTGACCAAAGCTGTCTCGCCCGTCGCTTCGCGAATGTCTTTCGCAAGCTCGTTTGCCTCGGGCTGTGATGGCAGATTTTGAAATTCGATACGGAAATTATCTATCTCAGGCGGACGGTACGCGCGTGCCGAGATCGAAACTCGGTTTGTCGCGAGCAGCTTGCTCGGCTCCTCAGGGCTGACCGCGACCAGCGACGAATCAGTCGTCGTGATCGTCACCGTATTTGCATTTGTTGTCAGGCCGATCCGCACTACGGGCTCCGCCGCCAGCCTGTAATATCGTGGGCCGTCGAACGCCGAAATTTTAGGAACTGATAAAAAGAATAAGGCAGGTATGAATAAGAGACCGCGAATATTCATAAACATATGATAGCACGCACTAAAAATTCGGATTTTGCTTAATTAGTTAATTATTAATTGCTAATTAAACTATTGATTGGCAGAGATCTTTCTATTTTTCGAGAGCGTTAAAGATGAACGGAAACGTGCCCCACGTCTGTCCGCGATGTTGCGGGCGAAACGCAAACAATACGATCTTTCCTTTTCCATAGTTGGCTTCGGCAAGCGCGGTTTTGCCATTCAGATATTTTTCGCCGAGCATCCAGCCCGAAAGTAAAGCGTTCTTATCGGCGTAGCGGGCAATGGTTTTCACCTTTGAACTGTCGGTTATCTCGTAAGCGGCACTGTTTATAAAATATCCCGGAGTTTCTTCGTTCAACCCCTTCGCAAGCGGATCGGACGTGTTTACCGTTAACTGAACGATGGAGCCCGGGTTGTAAAATTCATTACGCTTTAATCCGGTCAGCACGTCTTTGATGGGCAGCCCAAACGCCTTGATCACAAGCTCGCACGAATCGTCAAAGCAGATCAGCTTCCCGCCGTTCTCGACAAATTTCTTTAGGTTCTCGACGCCCTTTTCGGTAATACCACCGGTATATTCAGCCGGGTAGCGGTCACCGGTTATGCCTTTTACGATCGTGTTTTCGCTGTCGGCGGGCAAGATCATCACATCGACGCCGAGATTGTTTTCCCGAAAATCTTTATCAGAGAGCGATTTGAACGGGATCTGGAAGGTGTCCAGTACAAGCCGCGTCCAGCCTTCATCCATTGAACCCGTATAGCCTTTATAAAGCCCGATACGCGGATTTGTCTTGACCGGATCCGGTTTCTTCGCGAACGGTTCTTTAGCCGCCGGAAGGTCCAAAACTGAGCGAACCTGATCGATATTTCGCACAGGCTTTAGGTCGCCGCGGTGTTTGTCTAGATCCTTGATGCTCCACGCCGTGACGGTATCGACGCCCATCTGCAGCGGCAGGGTCCAGCCGGCAACATCATACGGCACTTCAGCCTCGCCGTTTGCGTTCACCCGATGCGGATATTCCTGCTTTTCGAATAGGCTAAGCACGTTATTTTTCTGCGGTTGATTTACAAATATCAGAAAGCTGCCAAGCGGCACTTCATGATAGTCGGTTTTGCCTTGTTGATGCGCGATCTCGAGCTCGCGCGTCATCTGTTGCACCTCGATTCCCTGAACCATCAGAATCTCAAGAAATCGCGAAACAGTTTCCGCGTTCGGCTGACCGGCGGTAACGATAAATGCTTGCGGTTCGTCTGATTTTGGTTCGAGGTTCGCCTTGCCGAGATTGTAAAAATTTTTCAGGTATCGCGGCCGAAACTTCGCGGCCATTTGCAAAAGGCTGCGCGATGCCGTCATCTCGATATTCGCAATGTCCACGGGACGCCACAGCCCGCCTCTCCACGCATCCGGGAAATTGGTTGCGGTCTCGAGGACCGACGGAAGCCCGCGAACTCCGCGGTTTCGCTTCAGATCGTCAACAGTGATCGTTATCGGCGACATCAAGTTTGCGCTCGCCGCCTCGGACAAAATGCCTATCGAATTGTGAAAATACGGCGCCGACCTAAATCCACCGTGCCACCACGTGTCATAGGTCGAATTTGTCGCAACGCCCGATATGTTTTTGCCCTGCAGATCTGCTGCCATCTTGTACCCGATCAGGCCAACCTCGCGAAGGATCAAAGGCGAGACACGCGGATTTGGCGGATCAAAAAACGGCGGGATAATAAATCTCGATGCGTTCTGACCCTGCTGGTGAACGTCGTACACGATCTCCGGGAACCATTCCTGCCAGAAAAATTTTGTGATCGCCTGCGTTTCCTTCAAATTCAGCATGAACCAATCGCGGTTGTCGTCGTGTCCGGCATAGTAATGATAAAGCTCAGGCGGCGACATTCCTTCGGCCTTTGTCCCAAGCGTCTTGCGGTACCAGTCGGCGACTATCGTCACGCCGTCCGGGTTTGACGACGGTATCAGCAGCAAGATGGTGTTGTTCAATATCTCTTTTGTATCGTCATCGTTTGCCGTCGCGAGCTCGTATGCGAGATTCATCGACATCTGCGAAGCGACGATCTCGGTCGAGTGGATCGAACACGAGATCGAAACCACCGTCTTTCCTTCTTTGACCAGGTCGTCCAGTTCGCCCTGGTCGCGAACGGTTCGCGGGTCTGCAAGCTTTTGATTTATCGCGCGATATTTATCAAGATACTTAATATTTTCAGGTGATGAGATAAACGCAACGATCAGCGGTTTGCCCAATGTCGTTTTTCCAATCTCTTTGACCACAATGCGGTCGCTTGCCTTGTCCAGTTTGGCAAAGTAATCAGTGATCTGCTGCCAATCCGCGATGGTTTTATCGTCCGTGGGATTGAACCCGAGAACTGATTTCGGCGACGGAACCTGGGCTGCAGCCGCAAACGAAAGCAGCAAGAACGCGGTCATCGCCCGCAAAACATCAAGACAAATTAACCGCGGGAACGCACGTAAAAGATGAGATAAAACGTTTGCGGATTTTACGTTTTTGCGCAGCTGATTTATTGTTGAGACGCTCTGCGTCTCCGCATCTCGGCGATTTACACATTTATGTCCGATCATTTGAATGAAGTTTCCTTAGAAGCGATCAGGGAAAACAAGAAATTGACATTTCCTTTGCAGAAGTCTAACAAATCTCGCGGGATCGGGAAACTTCGCTATTGGTGGTGCTGGTTTGTCGCTTCCGCTCTGCTGCTGTTTGTTGCAACACCTGCACTGATCTTTCTATGGATCATTAACCGGCGAACGTGGCTTTATCCGTTGGCTCTGTGGGGCGCAAGAAACTGGCTAAAAGCTTGCGGGGCAAAGGTAAAAGTGACGGGTTTGGAAAATCTCGAGGAAAAACGCGCATGCGTTTTTGTTTCAAATCACCGCTCGTATCTCGACACCGCAACTCTGTTTTGTTATACCGGAAAACGCGTTGGGATCGTTGCAAAAAAAGAATTGCTGAAGGCCCCGGTTCTCGGCCAGGGAATGAGCTTCGTGAACATCATCGCGATAGACCGCACGAATGCTGAACGCTCGCGCCGCTCGATGGAAAAGGCCCGCGAGGTGATGGAAAACGGATATTCGTTCGGCGTCTTTGCCGAAGGCACGCGCGGAATGCCCGGCGAGCTTCTTCCGTTCAAAAAAGGTGCGTTTCACCTGGCACTGCAAACCGATGCGCCGATTATTCCCGTGGCGATCAAGAACACCGATTGGATGATGGGCAAAAGGACCGGAGTCGCTTATCCCGGCACGATCGAAATGGTCCTGCTGCCGCCGATTGAAACCGCCGGATTGAATGCCGAAAAAGACCTAATGGATCTGCTGCGAAAAACGCGTGAGGCAGTTGCTGAGGCATTGTCGGAACAATCCGCTTAAGCGGGTGGTTCCAAGTTACCAGCGAAGCGTTATGACCGAAAAAGAAGACTCAGATAATCGTTCAAAGCCACATCGCGGTTTAGGTTTTCTCCTCCTAAAACAAAATCGCGGCTTGCTGCTCGACATTGTCGTTTTTATCGCAAATCTTTTCCTGATGCGGATACTGCTTCGCCGCTTTTTAAGCGTTGCTAAGGCAGCGGGCGACGGCGATTTTTGGGCCGGGCTCGCAATGTTTCTTTTCGTGCTTGGCCTGCTGATTCTGGCGCCGCTTGGAGCCACGCTGAAACGCTGGCACTTTTACGAACGCCTTCGCGCTGCTGGCAATAAGTTTAATGATGACGAGGTTGCCTTCGGTTGCCTGTTCAACCCGATCTTCTACATTTGCATTAATTTCGTCATCTACGCCGCGGTCCAGGTATTTGCCTTTCAGTATTTTTTCGGCGATAACGACCCCGGCGGCGGGATCTTTGTCGCGTCGATACTTTTCGGAATGGTTTGGTGCGGCGTGAGTACTTGGCTGGTTTACAGATATTTCTCACCGCCAAAACAGCCTCCGGCGAGCGCATTTATGCGTGCGCCAAGGTCGGAAATTCTTGGGGATATCTGCATCTTTCTGAACATGCTTTCATTTCAGCTTATATGGAACATGCTGTCGCTTGCTGACCTGCCGAGACCCGGCGACGTCGAGGAATTTGTCGGCAGGCTTTTCGTGTTATGCTTCATCGCGCTTTTGATATATTTTCCGCCGCGCGTTTTTTATCTTGCGGACGACATCCACAAACGGCGGACCTGGCTGATGATACTGCTCGCAAATTCGCC
>DATJGV010000279.1:0-21118 GCA_035494575.1 Pyrinomonadaceae bacterium
TTATACCGGCTACGGCGTGAAAACCTTACCGGGAATTCGCGAAGCGATCGAACAGCGAAATTGGAAGGAAGCCGCCGAAGAGATAGAGGTTGTTTCGAAGACGATCGATGGTTTTGCGGCGCAGATCGATAAGGCGACGAGTTTGTTCTAAAAGCTAAGAAGTTCTGCCAGTTAATTGTTTAATTATTAGTTAATAATTAGCTAATTAAGTAGCAGATATTATCTTTATTTTGTTTTCTATGAAAGAAAACCCGATTCTTGAAAAATCATTTGCGTTTGCATTGAGGGTAATCAAGCTTTGCAAATACCTAAATGAGGAAAAGCGTGAGTTTATTCTTAGCAAAGAATTGCTAATTGCGGGCACTAACGTTGGAAAGCATGTGAAAGAGGCGGTTAACGTGGAATCGAGGCAAACCTTTATTAACGAATTTGCTATCGCTCGGCGTAAGGCATCCGAGACCGAGTATTGGTTGCAACTTATGTTTCAAGCGGAATTGCTGACATTTGCAGAATACACTTCGATCGAAGGAGATCGCGTTGTTATCGCGAAAATGCTCACCTCGATTGTAAAAACAGCCAAAGAAAATGTCTGAGTTATTAACCACAGATGACGGGCCGATTCGCTACCTGATCCTCAACCGACCCGAAAAGCGCAATGCGTTGAATGATGCCCTGGTGGCAGCGCTAAAACAGGCGTTACTCAAAGCTGATGCCAATGATAATCTTCGCGCGATAGTGATCAAGGGAGTGGGCAAAGACTTTTGCTCCGGTGCGGATCTTTCGGCGCTGCAAAAGATAAGCGAGAGCAACTACGAAGAAAATCTGGAAGACGCACGCGGACTTGCGGAGCTGTTTTCGATAATTCGAAATGTAAAGATACCTGTTGTTTCCGCTGTTCACGGGCGGGCATTGGCCGGCGGATGCGGCCTTGCGACAGGCTGCGACATCGTGCTTTCGACCGACACGGCGCGGTTTGGGTACCCGGAAGTCAAGATAGGCTTTGTGCCCGCGATAGTGACGGCGATCCTGCAACGAAACGTCTCGGAAAAACAGGCGTTCGAACTTATAACTCAAGGGTTTGAATTTTCGGCCGCTGAGGCAAAGGGTTATGGGCTTGTTAATCGAATCTTTGCGGAGACTACGTTTGAAGCTGACGTAAGAAATTATCTGGCCGTTTATGAAAAAGTGAGCCGGTCAGCCGTCATGCTTTCAAAAAAACTGCTTTATGAAATGGACGGCATGCCGTTTGACGACGCGCTTGAACTCGGCTCCGAAATAAACGCCGCGGCCCGGATGACGGACGATTGCAAGGCGGGAATCGAAAAATTCTTAAAGAAATAATTATTTACGCTTCGATAATTTCAACCTTGGTTTCGATCAGAGATTTTGGGATCAGCGCCGGGAAATACGCCATTATTTCCTCGACCTTCGGGCGGCCTCCGGCAAACCCGGTAACGGCGGGCGGACCTGTCAGGATCAACGGCGCAAGTTCTTTTGTAAACCGCTCGACATCAGCCTTATTTTGCCCGCGAACACCGAATCGCAACTGGACCTCGGGGATATCCGGCGGCGGGTCACCCGCCAGACGTCCGTGAGTTGCGTTAACGCCGACAAATTCCGTCAGTATCACGTCAAATTTCAACCCTAACCTTTCCAACCGTGCACGCAATATCTTATCTGCTGCTTTTGCCTTTTCGTACGCGTCGGGGTAAGCATAAACGAGTGTTCCGACAGCCTTCCAGCCGGACGAATATGCGATCGAGACTTTGTAAGACTCGGTGTTTGGCTTACCTTTGATCCCGAAAACACGGACGCGGTTTTCGCCGTCGGGGGCGACATTGATCGAGGTAAAATCGGCTACGACATCGGGGGTGATGTAGGCGTGCGGATCGCCCATTTCGTAAAGCAATTGCTCTTTTACGGACTGAACGTTTACGCGCCCGCCTGTGCCGTTATGTTTTGTAACGACAAAATCTCCGCTTGGCTCTGCCTCGACGATGGGGAATCCGACATTTGCGAGATCGGGGATATTTTGCCAATCGTACTGACAGTTGCCGCCGGAGGCCTGTGCTCCGCATTCGATGATATGTCCGGCTATGGTTCCCGCCGCGATCTTGTCCCAATCGTCAAAGCTCCAACCAAATTCATGAGCCAATGGCGCGAGCGTCAAACCAGTGTCGGTCAGGCGTCCGCCGACCACGATCCGCGCGCCTTGATCGAGAGCCTCGACAAGCGGCCGGGCGCCGAGATAAACGTTGGCGGCCTGCACCCGATCGCGGATCTCGGAAAGCGGCTCGCCGGTTTCCATGTTGGTTATTTCAATGCCCCGTTCGGCAAATTCATCAAGGCGCCCGAGAATGTCGTCGCCGGTCACGACGCCGATCTTCACCTTTCCGCTTAAGCCAAGGTCGACCGCGGTCTGTTTGATCGCCTCGGCGCAGCCCTGCACATTGACGCCGCCTGCGTTCGATAAGACCTTGATATCCTTTTCAACGCAATCAGGCAAGATCTCACGCATTAGCGCGACAAAATCCTTCGCGTAGCCCGTCTGCGGATCACGCGCACGCTGCTTTTGCATGATCGACATCGTGACCTCGGCAAGATAGTCGAGCATCAGATAATCGATCGGCCCGTTGCGGACCTGATCGACCGGAGCGGTCAGGAGGTCACCCCAAAAGCCCTGTCCGCTGGCGACTCTAACTTTTTCCTTCATAAAGGTTTAATTAGAAAACAAAAAAAGAAGACGGTCAACAATCGATCGTTGGAATCGAATGTTGCCGTCTTTTAGATCAAACAGCGTGTACCGTTTATTGTGGTTTTTTGTCAGGGAACCAGGTTCGTTTTGAAACCCATTTTGTTCCGTCCCAGGTTGAAACGTTGTAATATTTTCCGCCTTCGCGTTCAGGTTCACCCGAAATATTTTCAACCAACGTAACCGTATGGCTGCCGAAGGTCTTGCTGCTTTTTACAGTCGACTTTGCCGCCGCGCCCGCAGCGTCGCTGGTCTTGTCCGCCGCCGTTTTCAGGTTATCGGTGACCACGACAGAGACTTTTTTCGCCGAATCAACCGTAACATCCGCCGCCTTTGACGCGGCGTCCTTTGTTTTGTCAACGACCTGTGCATTTACAGTCGAGTATGAAAACAGTACAGCCACGAGAAAGACCATCAAACCCGCAAGTCTATTGATTGTCATAACTTACCCCTTTTTTGAATATTTAATTTTGAATCCAAATGATCCTAAGTTGCATTGCTTGGCATTTTTGGTGCCAAAAAAACGCGGGCGATCAACCCGCGTCATTATCAGAACCTGAAACGCGACTTACTGAACAGCGCGTTTTATTTTGCGGTATGTATATTTTGTGCCGCGCTTAGTCTTGTGGTAGGTGTATTTTGTACCGCGTTTTGTTTTATGTGCCGTATACTTGGTGCCGCGCTTCGTTTTGTGAAATCCCTTTTGGACGCCGCGTTTGCTGTGCCCGTAATAGCGTCTCGCGACTCCGTGCCGGCGATGTCTGACCGTCACCTGGGCGGACATTGCGTTGGCCGAAGACGGCGCATTTGAGGAAACCGCGTCACCGATAAAAACAATGGATAACATCATTGCGAAGGCGAAAAATATTGCAGCGATTGCTTTCATTTTATTGCTCCTTTTTTGATCCAGCTAGAATCCTATATGGTGTCCGACTTTAATACAACATTTATTGGCGTCGTCAAACCTCGTGCCGGACGTTATTGTTAATAAAATCGACGATGTCCTCGGTTGAGGTTCCGGGGAGAAAAACCTCAGAAATGCCTTTGGCTTTTAGCTCCGGTATATCTTCCTGCGGGACGATGCCGCCCACGACGATCAGTGTATCGTCCATACCGTTTTTGTGCATCAGCTCGACTATCCGCGGGCAAAGCGTGTTGTGTGCGCCGCTCAAGATCGAAATGCCGACCGCGTCAACATCTTCCTGCAACGCAGCCGCGGCGATCATCTCCGGGGTCTGGCGAAGGCCGGTATAAATTACTTCCATCCCGGCGTCCCGCAGCGCTCTTGCGATCACTTTCGCACCGCGGTCGTGTCCGTCGAGTCCCGGTTTTGCAACCAGAACCCGTATCTTTCTGTTACTCATAAGCAACTAAGTATATTAGTGAACAAACCTTGCAAGCAAACCGCCCGGCTTGATAAAGGGCTTCATTTCACTCCACGGAATAAAGTAGCGTCCTTCGGGCTGCAAAGCCTGCAAAACGTGGGGAAAGCCGTAATCATAAAAAAAGGCAACGCCGCGGTCGCTGACCGTAAATTCCTTGAGATCTTCCGTGGTGAATTTTGCCTCGGCGAACAAAGATTCCGGGTCCTCGGCGTCCGGTTCGTTCTTCTTGATATCGGCCAAAGAACGTTTTACCTCAGATTGCTGAATGCGGCGGCATTTCGCGGCTAAACCACTAAGATTTACAAAGACATCTGCCGGACGAACACGATTTCCCGCAGCCAGATCAACGACGACGGTTCGGTCGTAACTCGAAGGGTACGCGCCGGAGCCGCTGACGCTAAGAGTAATACCGAGGATGCCGTTCTTGTTGTAATTTACCTTGTACGTGGCTTCTTCGAGCCATTGGACGTCGCCGAGTTCATCCTTTATATTCACGTCGGCGGCTTTTTCGTAGCTGATCGAAGACTCGATCTTTTTATTGAGCGCGGCACTCGATCCAGAGACTTTCGGGTATGTAACAGTGAATGTTTTTTTGTATTCGGAGAATGGTTTTGGACGCCTGTAAGTTATGGTTTTGGGTTTGATCACCACGCTCTGTCCAAATGCACAGATGCAGAGAAGGACGAGCGACAAACTAAGCAGCAATATCTTTTTGATGTGTTTCATAAAAATCCATATTCGGAGACGCAAAAACACATCGCAGCTTGCCGATAAGCGTCTTTTTTTCTTTAATTGCCTCAAACATCTCGAACCACGCGTGCGTGTTTATCCATAGAGGATTGTTGCTCTTGATCGGTTTGATAATGCCATAGCGCGGCGTTTCGGTCTCGGAAACAAAAGATCCGAACATTCGGTCCCAAACGATCAAAACACCTGCATAATTTCTGTCAAGATACGGTTCGTTAACTCCGTGGTGAACACGGTGATGAGACGGTGTGTTCAGGATCCATTCGAGCCAACCGAGATTTTTTACGAATTTTGTATGTATCCAGAATTGATAGATCAGGTTAAACCCGTGCATTGCGAGGAACATCCACGGTGCGAAACCCAACAGCATTATCGGAGCGTAAAAAATCCAGTGCAAAATGCCCGTGAACCAGCTTTGACGGACGGCGACGCTGAGGTTGTACTGTTCGCTCGAATGGTGGACGACGTGAAAATTCCAGAACAGACGCGATTCGTGGCTTACGCGGTGAAACCAATAATAGGCAAAATCGTCAAGCAGGAAAAGTGCAGTCCACGTCCACCAGGCGTCAGCCGGAAATTTGAACGGCGCAAAATCGTACGCAACATCGTAAATAAAACCGATGAAAAACCCGATGATCGCTGCGGTCGCTACGCTGACGAATCCGATGAGGATATTCGTCCACGAATCCCACCATTCGCACGCGTCCGCGTTCTGGCGGTCGTCGTACCAGGCCTCGAACGCGATTGCGAGTGCAAAAAGAGGGATCGCAATGACTATCGGGTTTAACATATTTACGGAATTATTTTAATATGTAATTCCAATTTCTAGAAGCCATTTTATTAGATGAAGAAAATACTCAAGGTAGTTGTTATTGCTCTCGCAGTTGCGTTTATTGCCATCCAGTTTTATCGTCCGGACCGAACGGCTCCGCCCGTCGTTGAGGCCGAAACATTGCAGTCCAGTGTTGAAGTTCCGGGCGATATCAGCCTTATCATGGACAGGTCTTGCAACGATTGTCACACAAACCAGACGCGCTATCCGTGGTACTCGAACGTGTCGCCGTTCTCCTGGTTTTTGGCAAATCACATCAGCGACGGACGCCGCCACCTCAATTTCAGCGTTTGGAATACCTATACGGACAAGAAAAAAAGCAAGAAGCTGGAAGAAATTTGCGAGCAACTACAATCGAAAGAAATGCCTCTACCATCATATCTTTGGATCCATCGCGACGCCGTGCTGAGCGATGCCGATGCAAAGGCGCTTTGCGATTGGGCGACGCAGGAAAAACAAAAGCTTCCGCCGCAGGAATAATTCTGTTGATTTACCGGTGTTCTTTTGGCTAAAATTGTCGCGGAACCAGTTCCGTCCGACTTTCCCCATTTCGCTAAAACCTGATTTTTGGGAGATTTATGTTTCGAAAGGCATTGTGTTTTGTTTTACTGCTTTTGCTCGGATTGTCGTCCGCCGTTAATAACTCATTTGCGGCCGGCGGGGGATCTCTCAATTCGCCTGACAATCTTGGTGATGACGAATATCATATCTATGAACTCGTCAACCGCGAACGAGCGCGTATGCATTTGAGCCGGCTGCAATGGGATGACCAGCTTGCCGATCTCGCACGTTCATATTCGGAGCAGATGGCAGACGGGAATTTTTTTAGCCACTACGACCGTTCGGGTGAAACTGTTGTCCAACGCGCCCAGCAGCTGCGTATCAAAGGATGGGCTCGGATCGGCGAAAACCTGTTTGAAACGTACGGCCTTGATGATCTTTCCGCATTTGCCGTCCGCGGTTGGATGAGATCGCCCTCGCATCGCGAAAATATCCTGGACCGAGGCTGGGACGCAACGGGCATCGGCATTGCGGTTGCACGTAACGGCAAGGTTTATATAACCGAGGTCTTCACCCAGGATCACCGCTGAAGCCGGGATGCCTGCGCTCCCGGACTTTTCAATGGCATTTTCGGTCAATTTTCTGTAAAATTTATGTTTATAGATTATGCCGCCCTTGAAAATTGTGCACTATCCCGACCCGGTTTTGCTCACTATCGGTAAACCGGTGGCGGAAGGTGAATTTGACGAAAATTTAAAACGTGTTGTCGGTGATATGTTCGAAACGATGTATGACGCCGGCGGCGTGGGTTTGGCCGCGCCCCAAGTTGGCCTTTCGAGCAGATTTTTCGTGATGGATGTGGCGGATGAGGACGGCAGATCGAACAAACTGGCGTTCATCAATCCGGAAATTATCCACGTCGAAGGGGAACAAACCGGCGACGAAGGATGCCTTTCGTTTCCGGGGCTCTACCAACAGATAAAACGGGAGATGCGGGTTATTGTTCGCGCGCACGATGTCGAGGGAAACGAGTTCGAACTGGACGCGAAAGACCTGGCAGCGCGGTGCATCCTGCACGAGACCGATCACTGTGACGGCATTGTTTTTCTGGATCGAATGACCACGCTCAAGCGTGAAATGGCCAAGAGAAAGATCAGGACGCTACAAAAATCAGGAAAATGGTAAAAATGATGGGCCTGGAAAACACTAAACTTACAACCGAGGTAGGCTCGATCCGCGAGTTGAATCTTTATCTTTTGCAAGGCTGGGTGCTCATTCTCGGATACGTCAAACACTCGCACGACACACAGGAACCGCGTTTTGTGATCGGCTGGCAGAGCGACGATGAACCGGTACGGCCCGAGCTTTTGGACGCCTGGGAATTGAACGAGATCGATAGGCAGAAATACAGATAAAATTATGCCTCCCAAAATCCGCGAGTTGATCGCGCTGCTTGAAGAAACGGCTTTGTAAATCAGGGCGGGAAAGGAAGCCATCGCAATTTTCGGGCAAACTTGGCGAGACGCCCGAAGGTATCAGGCGAAGTTAGTTAAGGAGGATATTAGAAGAGTGCAGGGAAAATGGGAAATCGAGCTGAGGAATACGAAAAGATCGTATTTTGGAGCGACGAAGGTCTGTGCTTTATCGGCATGTGTCCGGAACTTTTCAAGAACTTCTTCAAGCAGTCGATGAATGGGTTGAAATATACGAAAAAGACGGGACACCTTTGCCAGAGCCAGGACACCACGTATTGCAGGCTGTATAAAAGCCTTTATTAATTGGGAAAATACTATGCAAACACAAAGAGTTTTAGACGAATTTAAGAACGAACCTTTCACAGACTTTACTAAAGCCGAAAACGCCGAAGCGATGAAGGCCGCTCTTGCCAAGGTTGAGAGTGAGCTTGGCCGCGAGTATCCGCTGGTGATCAACGGCGAAAAAGTGACGCTGCCCGCGAAATTTCAGAGCACAAACCCGGCCAATAAATCACAGGTCGTCGCCGTTTTTTCCGAGGCCGATACTGACACCAGCCTGGTCGATAAAGCCATCGATGCGGCTACGAATGCGTTCAAGCTTTGGCGAAACGTTCCGGCTGCCGAGCGTGCGGAATACCTTTTTAGGGCTGCCGATATAATGCGGCAGCGAAAGCACGAACTTTCCGCCGTGATGGTTTATGAGGTAGCGAAAACATGGGCCGAAGCCGACGGCGACACGGCCGAAGCCATTGATTTTCTCGAGTTTTACGGCCGTGAGATGATCCGCTGGGCCGGCCATCAGCCCGTTACAAAGGTCGACGGTGAGGACAACCGGCTTGAATACATTCCGCTCGGCGTCGGGGCGATCATTCCTCCGTGGAATTTTCCGCTTGCGATCATGGCCGGTATGACTTCTGCGGCCATCGTTGCCGGAAATACGGTCGTACTGAAACCCTCATCCGATTCGCCGTTGATCGCGGCAAAATTTGTCGAGATTTTGGAAGAGGTTAACCTGCCGCCGGGCGTTGTCAATCTCCTTACCGGAAGCGCCGCAACCGGCGAGGCAATGGTGACTAGCCCGAAAACGCGGTTTATCTCATTTACCGGGTCAAAACAGGTTGGCCTCCACATCAACGAAGAAGCTGCAAAGGCACGTGACGGCCAGATCTGGATCAAACGCGTTGTGGCCGAGCTCGGCGGAAAAGACGCGATAATTGTGGCGGATGACGCCGATCTTGACGCGGCGGCACGCGGCGTTGTTGCTTCGGCATTCGGATTTCAGGGACAGAAATGTTCGGCGTGCTCGCGCCTTATCGTTGACGAATCGGTCCATAACGAACTGATGGAACGTGTTGTGAAGCTTACGCAGGATCTGAAGCTCGGAAGCCCGCTCCAGGGGGACACAAACATTGCATCGGTCATCAACAAGCGCTCGTTCGACAACACGCTTAGTTATATCAAAAAGGGCGTGGAGGAGGGCGGAACAGTAGTTACCGGCGGCACGGGTGACGAATCGACAGGTTACTTTATCGAGCCGACGATAATCGACGATGTTAAACCTGGCGACACCATAGAACAAGAAGAGATCTTTGCGCCGGTTCTGGCCGTTATAAAGGCACGCGATTTCGACCATGCTCTTGAGATCGCGAACGACACGGAATTTGGCCTTACCGGATCGGTTTATTCGACCAGCCAGGGAAATCTGGAAAAAGCCCGACACGAATTCCACGTCGGCAACTTGTACTTTAACCGTAAATCCACCGGAGCATTGGTGGGCGTTCACCCGTTCGGCGGTTTTAACATGAGCGGGACCGATTCAAAGGCCGGCGGCCGCGAATACCTGTTGCAATTCATGCAGGCAAAATCTGTATCACAGCGGGTATAGATTCTATTGATACTTGGATCAGTAGTCCTGTGTAGCCCCATCCTTTAGGGCGGGGTTAGGAATTGAGACCATTTCTTAGCCCGTTACAACGGGCTTACAAGATAAGCGGTTTAATCCTTACGATTAAGGGCGTTAAAACGCCCTTAATAACTACATCGAGAGTTGCCCCCGCCCTAAAGGACGGGGCTAAGGAAAAAGCGAATTCTGCTTGAGGTGTCAACAGAACCTGATACAACAAACGTTTATCGACCCCTCTATATGAAAAACTCTCCTCTTACTAAGTCGATTCTCATTCTCGCAGGCATCTGTCTGCTGTTCGGTGCAGTTTCTGCTCAGAAGAAACAGCCAAAACAACGATCAAAATCAGTAGCCGTTGTAAGGTTTCCGATCTTTGCCGTTAGCAGCGACAGCGGAAAAGGCCCTATCACTCTTGAACCTATTGCCGTATTAGAAAATGGCAGTTTGGTCGCACCGGTTCAGGGCGATAGCGGCGCAACAGACTTAAAGGCGTTTCAGAGTCGATACTACCGAGCGAAGATAAACTACGATCTAATCTTTGGCGGGAGTCCAGTTGGAAAGGTGATTGTTAAACCGGGTGATCTTAGCGCCGAGTGCAGCGGAAATCGAGCCGAGGCGACGCTTTCTCCGCCCAATAGCGGCGTCAAAGGTTTGGTCATGGCTTTGGCAACAAACGCTAAACTCGCCAACTCCCAGCCAAGCTATCGCCGCAGGCCGACGACCGACGAACGAGCCGAAATAGAAAAGCTTGTTCGAGCCGAATTTACGGAGCGAGATGTACCGGACGCGGCGCTCAAGAAACTAAGATACCAGAACCTTACGGCGATTGACGTTGACCATGACGGCGAACCAGAATTTGTTGGGTCTTACTGGACCGAAACTGCCGCGGACCGCCGCGACCTGTTATTCTTTATTGCAGAAAAGAGCGCGAACGGCACTTATTCACTGACCCATAAAGACTATTCCAAGGTCACTCCGAATGACGTTATGAGCGGTGACCTAAAGGACCTCGATAGCCTCGGCGGCAAATTGCTGATCGATGTGTTTGATTATGACCGCGACGGCGTGAGCGAAATTTTTACCGTCGATCGGGCATTTGAGGGCAATAATTTCTACGTTTACAAACGCAAAAACGGGATTTGGGAAAAAGTCTTTGAATCGTATAATTATCACTGCGCCTATTGATGATGCCGGAGCGCGTACACTCCTGTCCGCATGAGTCGGCACGACGCAAGAAAAGTTCAGATAAACTTTAACACTGAGAGATCACGATATTTCGTTCGCACTTCTTGCGCGGAACGCAATCGGATAAGAGTGTCCGCGCTTCATTATTAATTTATGAAACATATATCAAAATTTGCATCTCTTGCCGCACTTCTGTGCTTGCTGATTTCCGGTTTTGGTCAAACCGTGGCTCCGCCGTTTCCGGTCAAGCGGTCAGAAACCGCCGACACATGGCGCCGTGACGGATGGAGCGCTATAGATAAAGCCAAACTCGAAAAAATTCGAAAGGGCCCGGCAAAGAACGTTATTTTGTTTATCGGTGACGGAATGGGAGTTTCGACATTGACGGCGGCTCGCATTTTCGAGGGCCAGCAGCGTGGTGAAAGCGGTGAGGAAAATCGTCTGAGCTTTGAGGAGTTTCCGTATTCGGCCCTTTCAAAAACATACAGCGCCAACCAGCAGACATCAGATTCGGCTCCGACGATGAGTGCGATAATTACCGGCGTCAAAACCGACGAAGGCGTGTTGTCTGTAAATCAGAACGTCGTGCATGGCGATTACCGAACGGTGAAAGGCAACGAGACGAAATCGCTGCTTGAAATGGCTGAAGAAGCGGGGAAATCGACCGGTGTTGTTTCGACGGCACGTGTAACACACGCGACACCCGGAGCGTGCTACGCCCACACCGCCGACCGCGATTGGGAATCTGACGCCGACATTTTGCGCAAAGCCAAAGATGCCTATGATGCAAAATTTCCGGACATTGCGAAACAGCTTATGGCGTTTCCATACGGCGATGGACTCGAGGTCGTGCTCGGCGGTGGCCGCCAAAAATTTCTGCCAAAAACAACTAAGGATCCTGAGTACAATAACCTCACAGGCGAAAGATTGGACGGCCGCGACATGACCAAAGAGTGGACGACAAAATACAAGAATTCGGCGTACGTCTGGAACGAGCAGCAGTTCAAGTCAATAGATCCGAAAAAGACGCGGCATCTGCTCGGCCTTTTTGAACCGTCGCATATGCAATTTGAATACGACAGGCCGACAGACAAGGGCGGCGAGCCTTCGCTCGAGGAAATGACGACAAAAGCTATAGACATTTTGTCGCAAAACAAAAAGGGATATTTTCTTATGGTCGAGGGCGGACGAATCGATCAGGCGCATCATCTTGGCAATGCGTATCGGGCACTCGAGGACACGGTCGAGCTTTCAAACGCGGTAAGGGCCGCCGCCAAGAAGGTAAATCTTGACGATACACTGATAATCGTGACCGCCGACCATAGCCATACGCTGACGATCATGGGTTATCCGGCGCGGGGAAATAATATTCTCGGCCTTGTGCGCCAGATCGGGGAGGATGGTCAGATCGAGCCCGACTACAGCCGCGACCGGCTTGGACGGCCGTTTACAACACTAAACTACACGGCTGGTCCCGGATATACAGGTGCCGCGCCGGACCAACCTGAAGGACCGAAGAAATACCCCGCGAAGGCTCCGAACAAAGGAATTACGAACGGGCGGCCGGACCTTTCAAAAGTCGATACGACAGACCCGAATTATTTGCAGGAAGCGACGATACCGCTTCCAAACGAAACTCACGGCGGAGAGGACGTTGCGATTTTTGCGACTGGCGTGAATGCTTATCTGATAAGGGGTTCGATGGAAGAAAACTGGATATTTTATGTCATGGCGGATGCTCTGAAACTGGGCCGAAAATGAAGATAGTTTTTATGGGAACGCCAAATGCCGCGGTGCAGAGTCTGGCGCGATCGGTCAGCGACGGCCACGATGTCGTCGCCGTCTATACCCAGCCCGACCGCCCCGCAGGACGCGGCAACAAAATTGCGTTCTCGCCGGTAAAAGAAAGTGCCTTGAAAATGGGCATTCCTGTGCTGCAGCCGACTAAGATCAAGACACCGGAAGCTCTTGCGGAATTAAAGTCTTTTGCTGCCGACGTATTGGTTGTTGTTGCTTACGGCCGCATATTGCCTGAGGCCTTCTTGAACGCATTTCCCCGTGGCGCGGTCAACGTTCATTTTTCCTTGTTGCCGAAATACCGCGGAGCAGCGCCTGTTAACTGGGCCATAGTGAACGGCGAAAAGGTTACCGGCGTAACCACGATGAAAATGGATGTTGGATTGGATACGGGCGACATTTTATTGCAGCGAGAGACCGAGATCGGCCCAAGTGAAACAGCCATCGAATTGATGGAACGCCTGTCGTCAGTCGGCGCGGAGCTTTTGTCCGAAACCTTGCGAAAATTCGAGACCATCGTTCCGAGAAGGCAGAACGATATCGACGCGTCCTTTGCTCCTATAATGAAAAAAGAAGACGGCCTGATAAGCTGGATGCTCGGCGCAGATGAGATCGCTCGCCGAGTACGGGGATTTCAGCCGTTTCCTACAACGTTTACGTACTTTGAAGACAAGAAATTAACACTCTGGAGAGCGGAGAAGACGGATACGGAATCTTCGGGTGAGATAGGCGAGATCATCGAAGCAAAGGGCGACATGCTGCTCGTGACGTGCGGCGGCGGATCGGTGCTCAAGATCGACGAGCTTCAGCTGGAAGGGAAACGCCGGATGACAACCCGCGATTTTCTGAACGGTATTAAGCTCAGACCAGGACAGATCATCTGACGGGAGACGCGGAAGAGGACGAGCTCGGTTTATTTCTACATTTAACCTCCGGAATAACTGAAAAAGTAATAACCGACAACTTCGTTCCGTTGCATCAAAGCAAATATAATAGATACGGATGAGTGAATTTCAGATCATAACGTTTTACGAATTTAAGCCGCTCGCAAATTTACCGGAGTTGAGATCTCAGCTTAGAGATACGATGCTTTCAAATTTCATAAAAGGCACGATAATCCTTGCAGGCGAAGGATTTAACTCGACGGTTTGCGGAAGGCCCGAGAATATTGTGCAATTTGTTGCCGCTGCCGAAGAAATATTAGAAACGAAGCTCGATCTTAAATCCTCGTTTTACGAGACAATGCCGTTTCGCCGGGTCGATGTAAAGATCAAACCTGAAATTGTCACGCTCAAGAAACGGGTCGATCTTAAAAATGGGGCCGGCACGCACGTCAACCCCGCGGACTGGAACAAGGTGATCGGACAGGACGACGTTATTGTTCTTGATACTCGGAACGATTACGAATACAAAAACGGCAGCTTTCGCAATGCCATAAATCCACAAACGAGAAAATTCAGCGATCTGCCGCGATTTGTCGCCGAAAATCTCGATCCGAAAACGCACAAAAAGGTCGCGATGTTTTGCACCGGCGGCATCCGCTGCGAAAAATTTGCGCCGTATATGAAGCAACTCGGCTTCGAAGAGGTTTATCAACTCGAGGGCGGCATTTTGAAGTATCTCGAGATCACACGGCCGGAAGATTCGCTTTGGGAAGGCGAATGTTTCGTTTTCGATGATCGAATTACGGTTAACGAAAATCTCGAAAAAGGCGCCGGTCCCGACCACTCACAGACCGACGCTCACGGATCAAATGAAAATTAGCTGTTAGCTCTTAGCCTTCAGCTATCAGCTAATTATTTGTATGAAAATTTCGCCTGCAAGGACAGCGGCTTTTGATGTTTTGTTAAGAATCGAAACTGAAAAGGCTTTCTCATCTCATCTACTTGCGGCGTACGAGGAAAACCTCTCAACAAGAGACCGTTCGCTATGTCATGAACTCACGCTCGGTATCTTGAGGCGGCAGATTTATCTCGATAGATTAATCGACCAATTCTCGGGCAAAAGGCTCGATGCGGCCGTGCGTATTGCGTTGCGGCTTGGACTTTATCAGATCTATTTTCTCGACAAAATTCCTCATCATTCGGCGATAAATGAAAGCGTAAATCTGGCTCAAAGAGCAAAGAAGACGTCGGCGAAGGGATTGGTCAATGCGGTTTTACGGCGGGCGACAAGGGAGCCGGTGAAATTTGATCTTGCCGATGAGATCGAACAGGTTTCGGTTGAGACCTCGCATCCGGCGTGGCTGTTGGAAAAATGGGTTGGGGAATTTGGATGGGAAGAAATGGCGCGGCTCGCGGTAGCGAATAACCGGATCCCGGAAACAGCTTTCAGATTTACGAGGAATTTTCAACACAGAGATCGCTGGGAGCGCGGAGAAAATATCCGGGCGTCGGAATATGTTGACGGGTGTTTTATCGCCGACGGACCTAGCGACCAGTTACGAAAGGCGGCCGCAGCGGGTGACATATATTTTCAAGACGAGGCGTCACAGATGGTTGCGGCGGCTGTTCAATTAAGGAGCGGGTCAAGGTTTTTGGACGTGTGCGCTTCTCCGGGAAGCAAGACAACCCAAATTGCTGAATGCGGAATGCGGATTGCGGATTCCTCCGGCCCGACGCAATTTTTCGCGGGCGACCTTCATTGGAACCGCGTTGAGTTTTTGCGGGAAAACTGCCTGCGACAGGGCGTTGGTTTTGTGAATATTGTCCAATACGACGCGGAACGATCGCTGCCGTTTGCGGATGAGGCATTTGATTCGGTTTTGGTCGATGCTCCGTGCAGCGGGACGGGCACGATTAGGCATAATCCGGAGATCAGATACTTTCTGAAGCCGGATGATTTTGCCGAGTTACAAGACAAACAACTTCGTATTCTGAAAAATGCATCAAAACTCGTAACGCCGGGCGGGACGCTCGTTTATTCGACGTGTTCGTTGGAACGAGAGGAAAATGAGGCGGTTTGTGAGGCGTTTCTGCGGGACAATGCCGATTTTAGGCTTGTTAAACCGAATGTGCCGGAAAGATTTTTGACCGAGCTGGGGTTTGCCAGGACGTTTCCGCAACGAGATGACATGGACGGGTTTTTTGTGGCTAAATTTACCCGCGAATAACGCGAATTACACTAATAAATCTGAATCTATGCAGAGCAACTCCTTAATCCGCATCTTCTGTGTTATTCGTGGGCAAAAAGGCCGACCCCCTACCGCAGGTGGTACAGACGGGCTTCTGGAAAAGGGCAAAAAATGATAGACTTTCGTTTTGTTTTTGGGAGTTTTACCAAGTGAGTATTTTACAAAGAGGTTACACAGCATTGGGAAGGCTTGCGATACTTGCGGGCCTCGCGGCTGCGTTTCTTTTCGGGCTGGCAGGCGTCGTTTATATGTCGCTGCAGGGAACTGAGGTCAAGGTTCCCGAGATCACCGGAAAGAATTTTAACGAGAGCGAGAAAGAGCTCGCTTCGCTTGGCCTGAAAATAAAAAAACGTGCGGACCGTTTTAGCACGGACGCACCGAATACGATACTTGAGCAGCTTCCGCGTCCCGGCGAGACGGTCAAAACGGGCCAGATGATACTGGTTGTCGTTAGTAAACCGAATGGCGAAACAGAACAGGCTCCGAGCTCGCTGAAGCCGTCTATCGAAGAGGATGACACTGACAAGATCGAGAAAATGATCTCGGATCAGCCAAAGAAGAAGTCAAACTCCAACACCAACAAGAAAAAATCGGATAAGACGCGTGATACAGCCGACGATAATTCGAATTCGGACGCAAATTCAAACTCCAATTCCGTGACGACCGAGGCAAATTCGGCTAAGAAACCGGCTGAGACTCCGGACAAGGACAACAAAAAGAACGAAAACGAAAAGAAACCGGCAAATTCGCCGAACGCCAAACCGGCGATGAAACCGATCATCATCGAGGTGCCGCCGCGAAAGCCGACAAAACCTTGATAAACAAGCAACTTTAGCTAAAGACAGGGCAACAAAGTAAAAGCAAAATCAGCGAATGTTTGAAATAGCACCCTCGATCTTATCGGCGGATTTCACAAGACTTGCGGACGAGATCAGGGCCGTCGAACAGGGCGGCGCAACCATACTGCACGTCGATGTGATGGACGGCCAATTTGTGCCGAATATCACTATCGGCATTCCGGTTGTTAAATCGATAAGAAAGGCGACGAAGCTTACGATCGACTGCCATCTTATGATCGAGGAACCGGGACGCTACGCGGTCGAGTTTGTGAAAGCGGGTGCGGACATGGTCTCGGTGCATGTCGAAGCCGACGTTCACCTGCACAGGACGCTGACGGCGATTCGCGAGGCTGGTGCAAGAGCCGGCGTAGCGATAAATCCGGCGACGCCGCTCGCTGCACTCGAGGAAGCAATACATTTTGCGGATTTCATTCTTTTGATGTCGGTAAATCCGGGTTTCGGCGGGCAGAAATTCATTCCGACATCGCTCGATAAATTAAGGCGTCTGCGTCAGATGATCGATTCACGCGAACTGAAAACGCGGATCGAGATCGACGGCGGCATCGATTCGGAAAATATTTTAAGGGTGGTCGAATCGGGTGCCGAGATAATCGTCGCCGGATCGGCGGTTTACGGCAAGGAGGATCCGATCGAAGCGGTAAAGGAATTACTGGAGAAGGGAACGGTTTGGGTGTGACGACTGTCTGCAAAAGCCTGCGCGCAAGCAAGGGCGAAGCATCCAGCGTTTACATTTTGCTCTTACCAATGTGCGGGCTTTTGCAAAAGGTTTGTTATGAAGAATAAAGCAATAATTACGGCGGTAGCGTTTGCGATATTTGCGTTAACGGTTACGGGCTTTGGCCAGAAAACCGGTGACGGCTCGCCGCTGCAGCGGCTTGACGTACTGGGATCAAAACTCGACGCTATGCGGCGTTCAGTGACCGGCGCTGAATCGGCACTTAAGACCGAAGATAAAGCCGAAAAAAAGAAGGAAGACAAGGAACAGCTCGACACGCCGCTTTCCCGGTTGCAGGCGATGGAGAAAGAGATCTCGCGGACGCAGTCGGACGTCAACAACCTGCGCGGCAAGGTCGATCGCGGCGAGAAATACGACGCCGCTGACATTGCTCAGCTTGAGGCGACTGTCAACGACTTGCAGTCGCGATCGGACAAGGTGCTTGTCGAAACGGCTTCGGCGCGTGCAAATCCCGAGTCAAATGTCGGCAAGCCGCGTGAGATCCAGAAAAAGAAAAAATTCCTCGGCATTTTCGGCGGCGGCGGTAACGACAAGTACGACGAACTGATCGGAACTGTTACGCCGGGCCGTGACCGCGAACTGTTTATCGTTGCAACGCGCGAGGTTAGAAAGAAGAATTTTGACGTAGGCCGTCTGCTGTTTCAAACGATCATAACGACATATCCCGATTCGCCGTACCTGCCGATGGCAAAGCTTGCAGTCGCGGATTCATTCTATCTCGAAGGCGGTACCAGCAGTCTGATACAGGCGATCGGCGGTTACCAGGACTGGCTGACGTATTTTCCGACCCATCCTCTTGCCGACCGCGTCGTGTTCAAGATCGCTGAATCCGAAATGCGGCAGATTCAGCTACCCGACCGCGACGTGACCCGCGCAAAACGAGCCGAAGCTCGGCTGAAGGCCCTGCTGCAGCAGTATCCGAATTCGATACTGAAAGCTGAGACAGAGAAACGGCTAAAAGAGGTTCAGGATAATGTCGGTTTACATAACCTTTACATCGCGAATTATTACTACGATCTTTCGGTCAATCAGAAAAAAGGCGGTTTGAAGGGTGCACAGTCACGATACCGCGAGATCATCGATAAATATCCGAATTTCAGCTTTATGGATGAGGTCCTGTTCAAACTGGCGGTAACCTATCAGCTTGAAGAAGAAACCGACCAGGCTGCGAGATATTATCAAAAGATAGTGAGCGATTATCCGAACAGCGATTATGTAGAAAAGTCGAAAGAGCAGCTTCAACTGATCGGCGCGACGATACCGCCGGCAAATCCGGAACGGACGCACGTTCTGCCGCCGGAAGATGTGTCCTTCTTTCAAAATTTTAAGAACCAGCTTTTCGGCATTTATCCGATGACCATCGACAAGGATGGCGTCCTGATGAGCCGCGATTTTGACGAAAAGAAATTTGAGCTTATCGACAAGGTGATCGAAAACGGCGGCGACGTTCAACAAAATCAAATCCCGCAGGCGCTGACTACCGTTATCTCTCAACGCCAGCCGGCGCCCGCCAACCAGCCGAAAACGCAGGAGCAAAAATAAAGCATCGATGAATGAAACTCAGCAGCTAGACGATGGTTCGGTTGGACGAAAATATGGTACGACCGCCATCGTTTTTTTGTCGCAGATTGTTTTTTCGGTGGTACTTACTGTTGTGGCCGCGGTCATCATCCGCGGACGTTCAGAAACTGAGGCCGCCAATGTGAACATAACCGCGATATGGGTCTTGATCATCTTTGTCGCGGTCGGAGCGTTGCTCGCGCGGCGCTTTTTTTATACATGGGAGCGTCTGAAAAACGTAAAGCTGCTGCGCGGACCGGACGGCTTGCTGCAAACGCTTCAGACAAATGCGATATTGCTGGGCGCAATATCCGAGTTCGTAGCAATTCTTGGTTTTGTAATTACCATCATGAGCGGCTCGGTTTATGACATGGTCCGCGCCGAGGCCGTCGCACTTATTACTTTCCTTATAAATTTCCCGCGAAAATCGGTTTGGAGCCGAATAGTCGAATCGCTTCGCAATACCTAGAGGACGCATTAATGATATCCAAACGAATCCTGATCGCAATCCTATTGCTGGGCGGCGCCATGTCGGCAAGTGCTCAAACGCCGACAGCGACGCCGGCCGTTAAAAAATCGGATATGCTCGCGGCAATCGCGGACGCAGCCGGCCAAAATGCGGAGATCCCGCGCGAAAGACGCGAACAGGCGTACGCAAAATTGCTTGAGGGGCAGCGCTATCTTTTGCAGTCAAGCCCGACACGCGGATCGTTTTCCGCGGCAAACGCGCGCTCGGCAAAGGCGGCGTTTCAGCGTTCGGTTGAGCTAGATCCGACGCTTGCCGAAGGCTACACCGCGCTTGCGGAACTGGAACTGAGCACACCGCCGACCGACGTGGACGAAGCGATAAATCTTGCAAAGATCGCCGTAAAAGTCGAGCCGGACAACTACGGTGGACACAGGATACTGGCAAGGCTCTATACGTATAGAAGCAAACTGCGAAACGGGACGCTCGATCCGGAATACGCGGGAAAGGCTATCGCGGAATGGAAGGAAATGACGCGACTTGATCCTCGGAACGCCGAAGCCTGGGCTTTCTTGGCCGAGTTTTATTCCGAAACAGGTAAAACCGACGAGGAGCTAAGATCTTTACAGCGTTGGGTCGCGTCTGCGACGCCGCTCGAAACCTCGTTTTACCGGCAAATAATGGGT
This sequence comes from Pyrinomonadaceae bacterium, assembly GCA_035494575.1. Lineage (GTDB taxonomy): Bacteria > Acidobacteriota > Blastocatellia > Pyrinomonadales > Pyrinomonadaceae > OLB17. The sequence continues at coordinate 20,019 of DATJGV010000279.1, forward strand.
AGGAACGAGGCGTTAACCCCGGAAAACGCTTCATTGAAACTAGCTGCGGCGTACATAAAGTCTGACCGGGCCGCCGACGCGATCAGCGTACTGTCCGAGTTGATATCGGACGATCCGGACAGCGACGACGCCTTAAGTCTACTTCGTGAGGCGGTCGAAGACGCGACGCCGGATAATAGCGAAAAGGCCGTTTCGGCGCTGCAGCAGGCGGTTTACGCGAATCCTGGAAATTCGGCGCTTGTGACGCTGCTCGCGCAGGTTCAGGCGCGGACCGGCAAGATCGGCGACGCCGCGAAACTGCTGACCTCGACATCCGCAAAACTCGAATCGACCGACAAAGAGGCCGCCGCCGCTTTGCAGATTTCGCTGGGCGACGTTTATGCTTCGACCGACCAGACCGACAATGCGATCCTGGCTTATGAAAAGGCGCTCAGCGTTCGCGGGGTAAAGGAAAATGCAACGGTTGCCGACCGCGACCGCGAATTCGTGATGGGCGTTTTCGAGAAGATGATTCAAACCTACAAGACTGCGAACCGCCCGAACGACGTGAAAGCCGTCATTCTACGAGCGAGAAAAATGCTGGGCCAAAACGATCTTTTCGCGGACCGGCAACTGATAATGTTTTATAGGGAATCGGGCCAGAAAGAAGAGGCTCTGCGCGCGGTCCAGGCTGCGAGATTGCGTTCGCCTTTTGATTATGGCTTTCTGCGGCTCGAAGCGTCGCTTTTAACAGAACTCGGACAGGTCGATAAGGCGGTCGGAATGATACGCGGCCTCTCGATCTATAAAAAGACACCGGCCCCGGGCATTAAGAACCCAAACGGGAATTCGACAACGGTCACCGCAGCCCCGCCGATCTATGATGAGTTTTCGAACGAGCTTTTTATTTCGCAGCTTTACACACAGGCAAATCGGACAAAGGATGCGATTGCGGCCGCCACACAAGCATATTTGCTTGCAAAAGATCTGCAGCGAAAGCAGATCGCGCGGTTGACGCTCGCCACGGCACAGCAGACCGGCGGCGATTACGCGGGTGCGGAGACGACTCTGCGGGAAATACTTCAGCAAACGCCGGGAAATCCGATCGCGTTGAATAATCT
>DATJGV010000280.1:0-8003 GCA_035494575.1 Pyrinomonadaceae bacterium
TGACCGATGCGGGTTACAAAGTTTATCTTGCCGAAACACCGGCACAGGCAAACGAGCGTTTACGCGAAGGCAAAACAGAAATGCTCATATTCTCGCCCGATTTTGCACCGGAATTTGGCGGAGCGGCCCTCGTTCAGCAAAAGGCCGGTAAGATGTATTCGTCCGAGCGGCGGCGGCTCTTCCTTGTTTCGCTCGAAGACGGCGGCAGCACGATGAACGCCCACGATGCGTTCCTGCGCAATCTCAATCTGATAATTAACACTTCCGATCTGCCGCAGCTTCCGCTCATCTTGAACCGTGCGGTGCACGATTATAACGGCTTGTATCATTATTTCAATAAAGCATCCGAACTTGACCCTATTTAATTGCAGACGACCCTTTCACCAACTCGACCCGCGCAAAGCTGTTTTCTTGCTCTGCGCGGCTTTTTTTTTGCCTTCTTGGATCTAACCGGCGTGTCGGCATTTGCAGAATTCTCAAAATCTAGACACACCAAATTGAAACGCCGACTATTAGAATCTATACTTAACAACTTAGATCGATGGATACCCACCTGATTGTAACCTTTGCGATTCTGGCTATCGCGCTGGTTCTTTTTCTAACCGACAAATTGCCTGCCGACCTTGTTGCGCTACTCGTCGCGGTTGCGCTAGGCGTTACCGGCATTTTGACGCCACAGGAAACGTTTTCCGGGTTTAGCCGTTCGGCCGTGATCACGATCATGGCGATCTTTATCCTTGCGGAAGCGCTTCGGCGAAGCGGTGTCGCCGAGCAGGTCGGCAATGTTCTTCTCAAGGTCGCCGGAAAGAGCGAATCGCGTCTAATAATCGCCGTCATGACAGCCGGAGCGTTCCTTTCGTTGTTCATGAACAATATCGCGGCAGCCGCGGTGCTATTGCCGGCAACTTCGGGCGTGGCTAAACGGGCGTCGGTCAACATTTCGCGCCTCCTGATGCCGCTTGCGTTCGGAACGATTCTTGGCGGTATGGCGACGCTGCTCACAACGACAAACATCGTACTCAGCAGTCTTCTCCACGACAGCGGAACCGAAGGTTTCGGCCTTTTGGATTTTGCGCCCGTAGGTATTCCGTTGATCGCGGTCGGTATCGCTTATGTTGCATTTTTCGGCAGGCACAGCCTACCCGGCGAGTCTGTGATCGACCGCACGTTCTCGCCTGAACGCCGGGAGACAAACGATCTGGTCGAAACCTATCATCTCGGCCAAAACCTTTTTCGCGCGCGCGTTCCGAAAAAGTCTTTTCTTATCGGCAAACGTCTTTCGGAAAGCACACTTCGCGAAGATTTTGGTGTAAGCGTCGTTGCGATCGAGCGTAGCGGCAAGAAACTGTTTGCTATCTCGCCCGATACGACGATCAGAGACGGCGATACGCTCGTTATGGAGGGCGACGAAGAAGATTTTCGCCAGCGCGACGTGCAGCCCTACATGGAATTTCTGCCGTCGAAGGAATGGCAGGAACAAGATCTGGAATCGCGTGCCATCGACGTTTTTGAGGCGATGCTTTCACCGCGCTCACGGCTGATCGACCAGACGCTGCGCTCGTCGCATTTTCGGGAAAAATACGGCGTCAGCGTGCTCGCGATATGGCGCGGCGACCAGGAAATCTTTACGGATTTTGCCGATCTCGAACTTCAGTTCGGAGATGCATTGCTGCTGCAGGGCCCGCGGGAAAAGCTGCCCGTCCTCGCTGACGACCCTGACCTGATCCTGCTCGTTCAAAAAGAAGAAACGGTGATAACCGTTCCGAACAAAGGCCGCGTCGCAATATTAGTGTTCGTCACAACCCTTGCGCTCGCAGCGTTTTTTCCGCCTTTAACAGGAGCGATCATGCTGGGTGGCGCACTCACCATGATGCTGACCGGCATTCTTACTACCGAGCAGGCATATTCGGCGATAGGTTGGCGCAGCGTGTTTCTCGTCGCGGGTATGCTCCCGATGGGCATCGCCCTTGCTAAAACCGACGCTGCCGGTTTGCTTGCGGGCGGGATGATATCCTTGCTTGGGAAATTTGGGCCGTTGGCTTTGATGGCCGGAATTTGTCTTGTAACTGTGATCCTTACTCAGGCGATGAACGGTGCGGCGGTGGCGGCGATCATCGGGCCGGTCGCGATCCATATCGCTGAGCAAACCGGAGCAAATCCGCGATCATTCATTATAGCGGTTGCAATGTCTGCCTCGATGGCGTTTATTACGCCGCTAGGCCACGCAGTTAATGTGCTCGTGATGGGTCCCGGCGGATACAATTTCCGCGATTATCTAAAAATTGGTTTGCCGATGACGGTATTCCTGTTCCTTGCACTGCTTCTAATCTTGCCGCTGATCTGGGGATTATGAATGGAGAACGGCAGCCACATCGAGCTTGCGGCAGCCCACTTTGTTCACTAAGCCGCGATCAGATCACAAACAAGCATTTCCAACTGCATTCTGGCGCCAGCCGACCCGCCGCCACCCACGGAGGTTTTTATGGCGAGGTCAGTTTCGGGCAAACGTCTGATTATCGAAGTAAGTCTGGCAAGATCAGCTCGGCGGGCCGCTGCAAGAAATGATTCCTGATCGCTGTATCGCAGCTTTAGAATATTTGCGACCTCGCGTCGGTCGGAGCCTCGCGACATCATTTCCTTTGCCATCAAAAGCCGTCTGAAATTGTACGAAATAAGCCCAAGCAGGGCGAGTGGCTCCGCGCCATCATCCAGGATCTTTTTCAGCACCTGTATTGCCTGCCTGCCGCGACCGGCGACCAAATGATCGGTGAGATCGAAATTTGGAAGCTCGCGCGAATGAGCTACGAGCGACGCGACGAGCTCGGCTGTTATTATCGTGTCCGGCAAAGCTGCCGTTGCCAGCTTTTCTATCTCGGTCGTAAGCCGCCTGACATCATCGCCGACAAGATCGACGATCTGTCGAACAACACCCTCGTCGGCCGAGGCGCCCGCGTCTTGAATGCTGCCGCGCGCCCACTCCAGCAACTCGGTTTCTTTCAAAGTACCAAACTCGACCGCGACCGATTTCGCCTTGAGCAGCTTCGACATTTTGCGGACGCCGTTCAGTTCGTCGGCGACAAATATCACGACCGAGCTTTCCGAGGGATCTGCGAGATAAGCCGAGAGCATCGCTTCGTGTTCCTCTTTTATCGTGTCCAGGCGGCCGGCTGCCGTAATACGAACGTCGGTGATACGGATCACGCGACGCGCGGCCATCATGGGAAGCTGTGCGGCCGCTGCGAGAGCCTGCGGCAGACCGTCCGCAGAGTTTAACGAAAACGTTGTGTCGTTGAAATCGCGAAAATCGCCTTCGCCAAAAGAGAAATTCGCGATGGTTTTGGCCGCCCGATCGCGCAGGTAGGTTTCCTGCCCGAAAAGCACATAAACCGGCGCGATCTCGCGCCGCTTCAATAGATTTCGTAAATCGTCTCGAGTAAGATCAGCCATACAAAATTAGCCGCAACGGATAATCGCCAGTATTAACCAGCTACCGGATCAATCATAATCCACTTTTAGCAGCGTAAGCCCATGCGGCGATGCGGTTTTCCCTGCGAGATCTCTGTCGCGCGTGACGATCGCCGTCTGGATTGTATCAGAATCTTTTTCGCCGCGGCCTACCTCCAACAGCGTCCCGACTATAGACCGAACCATATATCGCAAAAAACCTTTTGCCGAAATCCGGAACTCGATGATCGCGGCCCGTGCGCGTGCGTCCCAAACCGTCTCAATAGTAAAATCCGTTACATTGCGCACCTTGTTTTCGCCGTCCGCATGGGCGGATGAAAACGCCGTCCAGTCGTGCTCGCCGAGAAAAAACCTGCTTGCCTCTTCCATGCGTCCGAGGTTCAGCGGGCGCGGCTCGTGATGCGCGTACCGGCGCCAGAACGGCGACATGACCGGAGCGTTTATGACGCGATAAACATAGGTTTTCCTTCGCGCCGAAAACCGCGCGTGAAATTCATCGGGCGCCCGCTCAACGTCCAGTATTCTGATATCGCGCCACAGGTTGCCGTTTATCGCGTTGCGCAATTTGTCCGGCGTAAATGCGCGGTTCAAAAACACGTTTGCCACCTGCCCCTCGGCGTGGACCCCGGCGTCGGTGCGCCCCGACCCTGTGACTTTGACCGGGACGTCCTCGAGCATTCCGATGACGCGTTCGAGCTCGCCCTGGATCGACCGCGCATTTTCCTGCACCTGCCACCCGTGAAAGTCGGTGCCGTCATATTGTATAAGAAGCTTGAAATTCATTTATGCGTAGGGCGGAATTATGAAAATGCCCCTATTTCCGAGAACCGGGCTTCACAGCATCGACACCTTCAGCGCACATCGGACATTCATCCGGCGAATAAGCCGGAACGTCGAGCGCCGCCAGCGATATGCGCGGAACGCCAACGTCAGCCGTGCCGTTCGAGCGGTCAATGATCGACGCCGCGGCGACCACTTTCGCGCCGTGTTTTTCAAGCGCCTCGATGCACTCGCGGGTCGAACCGCCCGTCGTTATCACGTCCTCGACAACCAGAATTTTCTCGTCGGGCCGCACCGAAAAACCGCGCCGCAGCGTCATGATTCCGTCCTGGCGCTCGGTCCAGATAAAACGTACATTCAGCGCGGCAGCGACCGCGTAACCGATTATCAGGCCGCCAATCGCCGGCGACGCGACGGTCTCGATGCCGGCATCTGCAAATTTTTCGGCTATTGCGCGGCCAAATTTTTCTGCATCCGCCGGGTACTGGAGAGCCAGAGCGCACTGCAGATATTTCGAGCTGTGCAGGCCGCTCGACAAGATAAAATGGCCATCCAACAAAGCGTCTGTTTGCGAAAATTTTTCAAGAATCTGGTCTGGGTTCATTCAGAAAGAATTTTAATTGAGATGCGGCGAAACCGACAAACCGGCTAATAGCCAAGCACCGGGCGCGGGTCATAAAATGCTTGAAATTCAACGATCTTGCCGTCCCGAATATGAAATTTTTCGAGTATCGGAATGGTCCCGAAAACTCCGTCAACTTCCCAATGCGTTACGACAAAATCACCGTCCGCGATGTGCTGGATAATGCGAACGTCGCTCAGCGCCGCGTAGAATCCGTCCACAAAAGCCCTTAAAGAATCGGCTCCGGAACCTTTCCCCATCATCGGTTCTTCGAATATCAGATCGTCACTGATCGGAGCATCAGACAGATTTTTTCGCCTCAAAGCGTCGAAAAATGCCTCGACTATTTTAATGTTTTCTTCTTTCATTTACGCTTGAGCACCGTCGATAAATACGTGTTTCTTTGCGGTTTGGTTTTTTCCCGTTAAAATATGTCCAGAGATGAAACCGTATCCTAACCTAATTTCGGAGTCATTGCTAATAACGGAAACCATCGCGCTGCTGCGCGCGTTTGGCGGCCGTGCGTCGGCTGTCCGGGTTGTCGATCGCGTAATGAACATCAGAAGACCCGAGCCTAACCTCGCAAAAATGCTGGTTTCAGACTTGATCGAGCGTGATCCGCGTTTGAGATTATCTGAAGATTTTGTCGAGTTGGTAAGTGATGGTTTCGATGCGAGAAGCCTTGCGGAAACTGATTTTGTTGTCTTCGATCTTGAAACCACCGGAGCCGCCGTACCGCCGTGCCGTATCACCGAGATCGGCGCATATCGAGTAAAAAACGGCGTGGTCGCTGAGGAATTTCATTCGCTCGTAAATCCTGAAACGCCGATCCCGCCTTTCATCACATCGCTTACGGGCATCAGCAACGAAATGGTAAAGGACGCTCCGCGATTTCACGAAGTCGTCGGAAACTTTCTCGATTTTATCGGCGATGCGGTGCTTGTCGCGCACAACGCGCCGTTCGATATGCGCTTTTTGAACCACGAGATCGGAAAGATTTATGAGAATTACCGCGTTGCAAATCCGTGTCTTTGCACGGTGCAGCTTTCGCGAAAATTGCTTCCCGATATAATGAATCACAAGCTGAAGACGCTTGCCGAATACTACTCGGTATCGCTTGTCAATCACCATCGTGCGAGTGACGACGCACGAGCGACGGCGCACATTTTTATAAATCTGCTCGCGGAAATGGTCTCGAGCGGTGTGCGGGACATTGCAATGATAAGATCGATGGGAAGAAGGAAATTTGTATATGTTTGATAAAAAAGACGAGCCGCCGGTGAACATACAGGGTCTGGATATCCGCTCAACACCGCGGAACGAAATGAACCTCTATCCGCTTGACACTTTTAATTACGAATACGTCGGAAAAAAGATCTGGATTGAGTTTGAAATGCCCGAATTTACGTCGATCTGTCCGTTTTCGGATTTTCCGGATTTTGCCGTGATCCGGCTAAGCTATGTGCCGTTCGAGCGGTGCGTCGAATTAAAAAGTCTAAAGCTTTATATCAATTCCTTTCGCGACGTTAAGGTTTTTCACGAGCACGTTATCAATATGATCCTCGAAGATTTCGTAAAGGCGTGCGATCCGCTGCGGGTCAAGATCGAAGGCGATTTCCATGTGCGCGGGAACATTAAGACCGTTGTGCGGGCGAGTTATAAAAGGGATTCGGAATAAGGTTTTGACTCGCGCTGGATTTTAAGACCAAATTCCGGTGTTTCGAATAATTTCGTGGTTTAGTCTTGATCGTCGGCGGAAATTCAAGCAAAATCTGAGGCGAATAAACCAAACCTAAATACTTACCGCCATCACTTTGGGCTGAGTACAGAGGTGTTTTGTGCAGGCCGCTTCGACACGCTGCGCTATCTGCGGGGCGATCGTATCGGCTTCGACAAGATCGACGGTTGCTATTTCGGAGACTATCAGGAATTTGGCCTTTTCGAGCAGTGTCTGCTCACGGAAGGAAAGCTTTTTTTCATGACTAAGAAACGTTAGTTTTTTCAAAACATCGGCTGCCTCGAAAACACTTCCCGATTGCAATTTTTCTGTAAATTCGCGGGAGCGTATTTTCCAATCTCCCGAAATATTTTCAAAATCTTCTTCGAGGTCCCGTATCAGGCGCTTGCACTGCCGCGAGCTGATTATCGGCCGAATACCTACACTTTCGGCATTGTTGACCGGTACAAAGATCAATGAATTGTCGTTGAGAACTCTTAGCGAATAGAACGGTAGGCAGTTGCCGCAGATGTCTTTGTTTAAGATTTCTTCGACAGTACAGACGCCCTGGTTTGGATACGCAACCTTTTGTCCGATACTAAGTTCCATAAACGCTCGTCTCCCTGCTGGACCTGTGGGAATATCGACTGAGGAACGAACTTCCGGAGTTCGTTAGGCGTTTCACAGTGAACTTTAATTTGTGTGTATTCTACCATACTTTGCGGGCTTTGAAAAATAATTTTAGTGCAGTCTTCCAAAAAAGCTATCGCGTCGGAAATTCGATGCGAAATGTCGTACCGCGCGTTAATTCCGAATCGACAAGCGCTTCTCCGCCGTGGAGTTTTGCGAGGTGTTTCACGATGGCGAGGCCGAGGCCGGTCCCGCCGAGATCGCGTGAGCGGGCGCGGTCCGTACGATAAAACCTTTCAAAGATGCGCGGCAGATGATCGGGGGTTATCCCTTCGCCCGTATCGGCAACCGAGATGATGTCTTTCTGACCGCGCTGTTCGTATGAGACGGTTACCGTACCGCCACGCCGATTGAATTTGATAGCGTTGTCAACGAGGTTCGTGATCATCTGTTCGAACCTTACCGAGTCGGCAAAGATCACGGTGTCGTCAGGTATCTGATTGATAAGCTGGACCTCGCGGCCTTCGGCCTTTGACGCAAGGCTTGAGAAAACGTCCTTAACAAGATGAGCGGGCTTTATATCCCGAATACTGACCGAGACATTTCCCGACTCGATCATCGACAGCTCGAGAATGTCCGCTATCAGGCTGTGCATCCGCTCTGCGTTGCGGCGGATGACGTTGAGGAAGTGCATCTTGTTCTCTTCGTCATCTATGCCACCGTCCTCGAGCGTTTCGACAAATGTAATTATTGCAGTTAACGGAGTGCGAAGCTCGTGGGATATGTTCG
>DATJGV010000281.1:0-6886 GCA_035494575.1 Pyrinomonadaceae bacterium
GAACGAAAAGCAAATAGAAATTGCCGTCAGAACGGCAGCGATTCCTGAGAGAACTTTCATCTTTTTACCTCTTGTTGTCTTTACGGAAAGCAGTTTTCAGAGTATAAACGAAAAACGGTTTCTAAAAAAGCTATCTCCTCAAAATCAGAAATGACAGACGAAAAACTAATTCGCGGTATCGGCCGCTGGGACCTGATAGCACTTATTGTAAATGGGATAATCGGTGCGGGAATTTTCGGCTTACCGTCTAAAGTTTACGCATTGATAGGGTCTTATAGCCTTTTGGCCTTTATTGCATGCGCCGTGATCATCGGTCTCATTGTCCTCTGTTACGCTGAGGTTGCCAGCCGGTTTACATCGACTGGCGGGTCGTATCTTTACGCACGCGAAGCGTTCGGACCGATGGTCGCATTTGAGGTCGGCTGGCTTTACTGGATCGTCCGGTTGGCGACATTTGCGGCAAATTGCAACCTCTTTACTACTTATCTCGGCTTTTTCTGGCCGTCCGCAACCGAGCCTTCTATCAGGATCGTTGTGATCGGGTTGGTTATTTTCGTATTGACCACTGTTAATGTCGTTGGCGTCCGGCAGTCAGCCAAAATGACAAATGCTTTTACTGTCGGAAAGCTTCTGCCTCTCTTGGTTTTCGCACTTGCGGGGTTATTTTTCCTTCACCTTGAGAATTTCAGTTTTAATGCTGTTCCGCAGTACTCATCTTTTTCGAGTGCAGTGCTGTTGCTGATCTATGCCTTTGTCGGATTTGAAGTTGCCGTGATCCCGGCGGGTGAAGTTAAAGACCCGCAACGGAACTTTCCGTTTGCGTTGATCTTCTCGCTTGTTATCGTCGCACTCATCTATCTCGTCGTTCAGATAGTGAGCATTGGCACATTACCCGGCCTCGCGGCATCCGAAAAACCACTCGCCGATGCCGCAAACAATTTTATTGGACCATTCGGAGCGGCCTTTATTGCTCTCGGTGCTTTGATATCGATCATGGGCAATCTGAATGTAAGTCTCTTGGGCAGTTCGCGGATCCTATTTGCAATGGGCGAACAAAACGAAGTGCCACGGATCTTTGCAAAAACACACGATACGTTCAAAACTCCGCTAATATCACTGGTTGTAAATGCCGTAATAATTTTTGTACTGACAGTCGAGGCTTCTTTCTTGTCAGCTCTCGCTATCGCAACAATCACCCGGCTTCTGGTTTATGCCACCACGTGTGCGTCGCTGCCTGTTTTCCGAAAGAGAAGCGATGTTCCGCATGCAAAATTTCTTGCGCCGTTTGGTGTGGTCGCAGCGGTTCTGTCGCTGGTGCTGATTGCCTGGTTGATGACCAATGTTGATTTTACAAAGGAAGGTCTTCCGATAGTTATCGTGACGATAGTCGGTTTGATAATTTACTACGCGAATTTGATCTACAGAAGGCAATCCGTCTTATGAAAAAACACCTTCGCCTAGAAAATTTTCGCGCAGGTAACGAATAGTGTCGTTCAGCGTTTCCTGCGGATCGCGCGCGGCAAATCCCAGCTCTTCTTCGGCTTTGGACGAATCGAAATACCAAAAATACTCGGCCTGCTCGACCTCTTTCGGAGCGACCGGCGATGCCTTTCCCCAATTCTTAAAAACGGAGCTGATAAAATTCGCGCCGGTCATCGCAAGCTGTTTCGGCATTCTGAGCATCGGCGCGGCAACGCCCGAAAGCCTTTCGAGACGTCCGAAAAACTCCGGAAATGTCATATTCGCGGCGCCAAGCAGATATTTTTCCTGATGCCTTCCCTTTTCGAGAGCCGTTATAAAAGCCGCTGCCGCATCGCGAGCATCGACAAAATTTAACCCGCCGCTTGGTGTGTAAGGTATCTTGCGTGCGAGAAAGTCCAGTACAGGTTTCGTCGAGCTCAAACGTTCGTCGTCGGGACCAAGAAGTAGCGACGGGTTCAATATTGCTAGCCGCCGTCCATCGCCGTCGAAATTCTGGAGCGCCGTGCGTTCCTGGTAATATTTCGAAGCGTAATAGGCCCACCGCGAAAATATCTCGACAGGCTGCGGAAAAGTCTCGTCAAAAACCTGCTCGTCCTCGCTGACGGCAACCGTTCCGCTCGATGATGCGAGGACCATCGCCTTTACACCATTTTCTTTTGCCGCTTCGCAAACGAGACGAGTACCATTGAGATGGATCGCGTTCATAACGGCGGCGTCTTCGTTATCGCGGGAAACCTTTCCGGCAAGATGAAAGATCGCCGAGACGTTTTTTACTGCAGTGGCAACATCGTCGCGGTTCGTAACCGAGCCTTCTGCAGGCTCGACGCCGGCGTCCTTCATCCATTCGGGAACTGACGACGCCATCACACGCAAATTCTTCTCACCGGCATCCAAAAATTGCCGCACGATGTGCGTGCCGAGAAATCCTGTCCCGCCGGTTATGAGAACTTTTTTTTCCGTTCTAGCTAATGATTTTGTCTTTGCCATAAAACCTAAACGCAGAGCGCGTGGAGTACGCAGAGTTTTCTAAAAGTTATTAACACTCTTCTGATCCCATCACGGAGTAGCTTGACATGGGTAATTTCAGTTGTGATTCCATATTTAATCCTGCGTTCATCAGTTCAAACATCAGACAAGCTTCGTAGGTACCTTCGAGCATACCTGGCCCGAGTTCACTGTGAACTTTGATAGCCATCTCAATAATCTTTCCGCTAATATCATTCAATTCTGAATTATTGGGAGTCATATTTTTCCGTTCCTACTCTGCGTCCTCCGCGTTCTCTGCGTTTAAAATCTCTCATGACCGTTTCATCGGGTGAGCTTCGGTATTAAACACAACTCTCTTAAGATCCAACGTTTTCTCCGGAGCGAACAGAAGATAAAAATACTTGAACGTCTCGGCAAATAGGAAACTGTGCATATAGTCCGTTTTCTCTTTTGTCACAACGCTTTTTAATCCTGCGTACGCATCATCGGTGCGGCAATACTTAACCAAATCGTCGAACATCGTCTTGCCCATCCTCAGATATTTCGGATCCTTTGTGTAGTGATAAAGATAATACGCAGATTCGACGATCTCAGGACGAAGCGGATATCCTGCGTCGGTGACCTTCATCGTCGTGTAATCGATCTCTTCGGGTTCGATACCATAAACCTGCCACATTTTGAACGACGAATCCTGCAAGCGTTTTGCTCGGGTTAGATCACCCGACAGCGCGAGAACCGCGGGAAAGAACGCATCGAGAGCGCCGTATGTCGTCGCGGTCCGCTTGCCGACGTTCATATCGACATGTCCGTACCAAAGTTCGCTGCTTCGCTCGTCCGCCAGAGATTTGTTGATCGCCGCAATACTCTCGCGCCACATTCGCCGGCATTCGTCGTCGTCAAAAAGGATCGCGCATTTCAAAAGGTATTCGTAATACGAGTCGATCTCCGATCCGACGTAGCTGTCCGTGTTCGTCCACTTGCCCGTTTCGACGTTTATCGCGCGGCCGACAAGCCCGAGCGGCGAACGGCGTTTATATGTCTCGACCAACGCACGTTTCGCCGTCTCAAAAAAGACCGGTTTGTGTGTGAGTTTGCTGAGCGTGCCGTATTCGATCAACAGCGTTCCGGTTTCCGCCGGATTGCTGATCTCGCCTTTTACAGCGCCGGTTTTCAGATTTACAAACCGGTACGGCATCCCGGTCGGTGAATTGAAAACAGGCAGCAGCCTTGTGCCCAGTTCCTCGGCAAGATTGAGCAAACGCTTGTCGCCGGTGATCTGATAACTCGAAAGCAAGCCGCCAAGAATGCGGATCGTTATTTCAAAATTCTGAACCGAAATATCCCGATCGAACGAAAGATTTTTAACGATGTATTCCCGCGTCCGGTCGGCTTCGTTTTTGAAACCCATCAAATACATCGTGTCGAGCGAATCGACCGGCGTCATCAACAGCGACGTGCCGTACCAGTCGCGGCAGGTTTTCGAAAGCGGCTTAAGGTCGTCGTGTCCCCAGCAATATTTTTTGTAGCCGTTCCAGGCATGGAGAAATTCGGCCTTGACCCGCGCCGCCCCTTTCGTTCTGTTCACCATTCCTGTTCGTTGACCGAATGACAATGGCACCGCGACCAGCAGCAAAACGAAAAAGCACAGATTTATCTTAGGTAATATAGACATGTTTTAGGTAGAAAGATTTAACGCAATTTCTGCAGACTAATTAATAATTATTAATTAAATAATTGCATAATTATTTTTCGGAAATATAGGTTTTAGTTACAGATGCCATGTTATTCATCGATCACCGGTTCCTGCTTTCGCGATTTTCGTCGTTCGGCTTTCCACATTTTTCGCACGGCTCCAACGTCGAATTTGTCGCGCTTGCCGTCGCGCATATTCTCGATCTCGTGCTGAACTCGCGCGGCGATCAGGCGATAAGCCTCTGTGTTTGGCACGCCCTCGACCATTTTTGCAAGCTCGTCGTATTCGAGAAATCTACCGACTTTGGCTCCGACGGACGCACCGATGCTGGCGGTTTTTGGAATTATCGTGCCTTTCGGAAACGCCTCATAGGTTCCCCAAATATAAATTGGCAAAATTCCGATCTTTTGATTAAGCGCGAGATAACCGATGATCGGTTTGAATTCGGCGATCTGCCCTGAAACCTGACGGCCGCCTTCCGGAAAGATCAGGGCGTTGTAACCTTCGTTCAAAATGCGTGTTACGTGACGCAGTGACTGGCGCAGACTGCCGGTTCGCTCGATCGGCACAAGCGTTGTGAAATTGTTCATATACGCGCGTTTATATTTTGTGTCGAACCAATAATCGGCGGCGGCAACGGCGACGGTCTGTTCGGCCACATCTTTACCCAACGCTTTTTTGACCAGGCCAGTATCGATGTGCGAAGCATGGTTCGGCGCCACGATAAAATTTGTGTGCTGCGGAACATTCGATTCGCTTTCTATATGTGTATCGAGAACGCTGTTATAAAGCGTGTCCTGGGCGAGATCGACGATCGAATTGCCTACGCGGCGGACGATCGATGGAATATAGATTTCCTCGTCTTCCTTCTTTTCAACGATCTTCGGTTCGTCCGCAAGCTTTTTCGATTTGTCGATACGCTGAACGGCAGTTAGCAATTCGCGGACCGTCTGCACCTCGTTCAATGTGTCGGGTGACAGCACGCGCCCTCCGGCGTCCTCGACGGCCGCCTGGAGCTCGACGAACATCAGCGAATCAAATCCAAGATCTGCAAGTTTGTCCTCGATAGCGATCTCGGACAGCGGCCTGCTTGAAACCGTCGCGACGATCTTTCGGATCCAGAGCGTGTTGTCGTCGCCCTTTGATTCAACGGCCGCTTTCGTCTTCGATTTCGAGCGTTCCTCCAGCCCCTGAAGCATCGCGACGACCTCAGGCCGTTTCACTTTGCGTGTTGCTGTTCGGGGCAGTTCGAACGGCGTGATGTGCAAAATCTTTACCCGTTTGAAAAACGGCAGGGACGCCGAAACCTCACGAAAATGCTCTTCGACCTTTTTGTTGACCTCGGAACGTGCAAGCGCGATGTCGTGCTCGTAATCGGGCACGACAAGCGCCGAGATTTTCTCGCCTCCGTCCTCGTCAGGTAAGCCTACGACGCTTAGCTCCTTTACATAACCTGATTTGCCGTAAAGATCCTCGATCTCGTCCGGGTAAATATTCTTGCCGTTCGAATCGATAATTACATCTTTTGACCGCCCAACGATGAACAGATTGCCATCCTCGTCCAGCCGTCCGAGATCGCCCGTCCGCAGCCACCGATCCTGCAGCACGGCCTCGGTCGCCTCTTCGTTGTTGTAATATCCAAGCATGACGTTCTGCCCACGAGCAAGCACTTCGCCAACGCCGTTTTCGTCAGGGTGGTCGATCCTCACCTCAACACCCGGAAGCGGTTTGCCGACGCTGCCGCGCAGCAATTTGTTACCGGGACGAGCGACTGTCAGGACAGGCGAAGATTCGGTCAGTCCGTAACCCTCAAGAACCGTAAATCCGAGTCCATGCAGATCCTTCTGCACCTTTTCACTCAGCGCCGAACCGCCCGAGATCAAATATCGCATCTTGCCGCCCATCCCTTGATGTATCGGGAAAAAGACGATCGGGCCGAGATTGAACGGCGTGTTGTCCCGCAGCCACGCATTGAATTCGATAACGTTGTCGGCAAGGTCGGCGATCCAATCACCGCGTTCGCGTAAGCGTGTTTTTATTCGCCGATGCAGCATTTCCCACAGCGCGGGCACGCCAACCATGCCGGTTACATGGCCGTGTTCTATCGCACGGGTAAGCTCTTCACTCGACAGTTCATCGAGATATGTGATCTGTGTTCCGTTCGAAAACGGCGTCAGAAAACCGGCCGAAAACTCGAACGTGTGATGCATCGGCAGCACCGACAAAACGCCGTCGGTAATGTCCATATCGAGTACCGACGAGAGCATCGAGATCATGTTAGTGAAATTTTTGTGCGAGAGCATTACCGCCTTTGGCGTGCCGGTCGTGCCGGATGTAAAGATCAGCGACGCTACCGAATTCGAAAGCACCTTTTCAGGCAAGAGGGCCAGCCGCTTTGCTTCCTCGATCTCGCTCGGCATTTCGAAAACTTCATCGAACGTCCAGACTGGAGCGCGGACACTCTTGTCCGCATCGCCGCGAGTGGCGAAAGCATTCGCTAATCTTTCTTCAAGATCCGGGTTCTCCAGGGCCAATTTCGGTGAAATTACGATCGCAGATGCTTCGCCTGCTATGGCAAATTTTGCGATCTCATCAACCGAACTTGCCGGATCGACAGGTATCGCGGTCGCTCCAGCCTTCAATATTCCGAAATAGGTAATTCCCCATTCCGGCATATTATTCGAGAACAAGATCACGCGGTCGCCCTGCTTGATTCCGTTGTGC
>DATJGV010000282.1:0-4387 GCA_035494575.1 Pyrinomonadaceae bacterium
TGTCAACTAAACTGCCTATCGTATGGATCAGCGCCTGTCGGTTCGCCAGGCGGGCGCTATCTTTCGTGCCTACATCAAGTTCACCGGATCGATCTCTACGTAAACGATCTTAAGATCGCATGATCTAGCCTCAGCATCCGCCAGTGCGATGTCCAGCATCTGGCGAAGCCTGGTGCGGCTGGCCGCTTTTAACAATATCTGAATACGGTACTCGCCTTTTAGACGCGAGAGGGACGCTGGTGCGGGGCCAAGAATGCGGCAGCTTTTGTCCGGGTTGGCCACGTCGAGCGCATTTCGTAGCGTTTTGGCGGTTTCGGCAGCGTGAGCGTAGTCGGAATGCTTGATCAATAGGGCAGCCAGAACGTAATACGGCGGATAACCCATTCGTTCGCGATAACGCATTTCTTCATCGTAAAAACCTTTGTAATCCTGATTTTTCGCATGGCGCAGGACGTAATGCTCAGGATGATAGGTCTGTATCAACACGCGTCCGGGACGGTCGCCGCGCCCGGCACGTCCCGCGACCTGTGTCAGAAGTTGAAACGTCCGTTCGGCCGAGCGAAAATCAGGCATACCGAGGCCGAGATCGACCGAGATGACACCGACAAGTGTGACGTTCGGGAAGTCGTGCCCCTTGGCAAGCATCTGTGTTCCGACAAGCATATCGATCTCGCCTTTGCTAAATGCGTGCAAAAGCTTTTCCATTTCGCGGCGACGCTGAACGGTGTCACGATCTATCCGTTCGATCCGCATGTCTGGGAATTTCTTTTTCAGCTTGTCTTCGATCTGTTCGGTGCCGTCACCGACAAAATGAAGGAATTCACTCTCGCAGAACGGGCATCTTTCAGGAACATTTACCTCGTAGCTGCAGTAGTGGCAGATAAGCTTTTCTCTTCGACGGTGAAAGGTCAGCGTTATATCGCAGTTTTTGCAGCGGAGCGATTCCCCGCAGCTGCGGCACAACACGAATTGCGAAAAGCCGCGCCGATTTAGCAGAACTATTATCTGCTCGCGTTTTGCGTGGGTTTCGCGGATGGACTCGAGCAGTTGCGGCGACAGCGTAACATCCTTCCCCGCCTGGCGGAAAACCTCGCGCATATCGATTATTTCAGCGTCCGCCAGCTTTCGCGATCCGATTCGGTCGGGCAAATGAAGATAGCCGTACCTGCCGTTTTGCGCGTTTGCGAACGATTCGAGAGCGGGCGTTGCGGAGCCGAGAACGATCGTTGCACCGGCAAAATTTGCACGCATGACGGCAGCGTCGCGGGCATTGTAAAACGGCATTTCGTGCTGGCGATACGACGAATCGTGCTCTTCGTCAACCACAACAAAACCGAGATCGTGCAGCGGAGCAAAAACGGCGGAGCGAGTGCCGATCGCTATCTGAGCCGCTCCGCTGCGCAAACGCCGCCATTCGTCGAATCGTTCACCGGATGACAGGCTCGAATGCAGGATCGCCACCTTTGATCCGAACACGCTACGCAAACGCTGTGAAAAATAAGGAGTTAGTGCGATCTCGGGAACGAGCATCAGCGATGAGCGGCCGCGTTCCAAGGCGTATTTCATCGCACGGATGTAAACCTCGGTCTTGCCGCTGCCCGTGATGCCGTGCATCAAAAAGGTCTTGAAATTATCGGCGCTTATGGCACGTTCGATCTGGTTCAGCGCGGTGTTTTGAGCTTCCGAAAGCACAAATTCACCGACCTGAACTGTAGGCGACGCCGACAGCGGATCGCGCAGCACTTCGTGAACGAAGACCTCGACGACGCCGCGTTTGGCAAGCGTGTTAATTGTTGACCCGCCTACATTTGCATTTTCGAGCAGGTTAGTGAACAGCATCTCGCCGCCATGCGTCGCAAGTGTTTCGACTATACGTTTTTGTGCATCGGAGAGCGGCTTTTGATCGTTTGTCGAAGGTGAAATCAGCCTGACTGCCTTGCGACGCTTCGGCCGGACGCGGGTCGTGAGTATTCGTTGACCTTGCTCAACAAAGCCGTTTTTTACGAGATCCGCAAGAGCGCGTTTTACACCGACCAACGAGACATTTTGTTCGATCTCGCGTCTGGTTGTCTCTCCGTTTTCAGAAAGGAAGCCGAGGATCTCGCGTGCGGCGGTACGTTTCTCGTAAATTTCATCAAATTTCTCACGGCCGCTCGCCGTCATCGAAAAGATCGTCTCGGACGCCGAATTGATACCCGCCGGAAGGGCCGCTTTCAGCATCTCGCCCCACGATGCAAAATAGTAATCTGCGGCCCACTGGGTCAGTTTTAAAATTTCGGGAGTGATGAGCGGTTCGGCGTCGATCAGCTCGGCGGCATTTTTCAGGGCAGATTTGTCGATCGCGAGATCATCCGGCAGATCGGTATGCAGATGAACGACGTAGCCGGTCAGGTTTCGTTTCCCGAACGGAACTAAAACACGAGCGCCCAATTGCACCGATCTTCCGATATGCGGCGGCAGCCTGTAGGTAAAGGTGCGCCGCAGCGGCAAGGGCAACGCGACCTCGGCGAAAGCGGGCACCGGCGATTGAACGGAAACTGAGGTAAACATTTCAGGATTCTTGGTTTAGAATAACTTATCGGAACTTCGTAACGAAATTCGCATCTAAATATTGAGAACATGGATACGATACTAAACAAGAATGAAACGAAAAAGGGAAGCAATACAGGGATCATTATCGGAGTGATCGTGGGCATCCTGGCTATCGGCGGCGCTCTGTTGTACCTCTCGACGAAACCGTCCGAACAGGAGCAGGTCGACCAAATACTGAAAGGTTCATACCACGAAGGGTCGCCCGAATTTGCCGAATTAACAAAGGACATAATTATTTCCACGGACACCGATAAAACGGTCGAATCGCCAACAGGACTCGGCACGATCTCGATGTGGATCGGCGGGAAAATTCACAATAAAGGCGATAAGGTCATAAACGGTCTCGAGGTAAGCGTCTGGGTTGTCACGCAGTTTAAGGAAAAATTAAAGGAAAAAAGCGTCCTCGTGATCCCCAGACAGCAGCCCGTTCTGAACCCCGGTGAAACCATACCGATCACGCTGACACTGGATGGATTTGATAAAAACGACGATCGCGCCGACATCCGCTGGAAGGTCACGGCGATACGCGTTCAACAGTGAACGCGACTAGCTTACCCATGACGAATCGGGGTTATCAAGAAAACAGAATGTAGGGGATGAAGCCCGACGCATTATCCGAAAACGCTACTCCTCTTTGGCCGCTTGCTTACAAAACATCACAAGCAAAACTCCTGCAGCGTAAACGATCAGCGGCAGGCCCTGAACCGGGCCGTGAACGACGATCGCGATCGCAAATATCGCAAGCAGAATCCAACCTCCGATCTTTATTGTCTGTGGAATCAGCAATAGCACTGCCGCAATAGCCTCAAGACCGGCGAACCAGGGAAGCACTTTGCCGACATGACCTTCGAGAGGCTCGTGCAGCGAGTGAACAACCGCGAGCAGGCTTTGGATCAGTACGACGATGCCGAGCGTGAATTGAAAAAGCTTGAGAAAGAAATCAAATTTTCGATCGTTCATCTATGCACCTGAAGGCAGCAAAAGGAAATCTCTTCGGAATAACCGATAGGTGATAACTGAAAACTGAAAACCGCTGGCAAATCATCATCAGTTATTAGTTCTAAGCTATCAGTCATTCCGGAATTCATTGTCCGGCCTATTTCACTTCAATTCGTCCGAGTCCAACGCATCAAATCGCCCGGCAAGCCTTTTGACCTCTTCTTTCAGCCGGCCGAGGCCTTTTACATGCGCATTTTGGCGTTTGTATTCGTCCAACGGCTGAACCGGCGTTCCCCACCAAACGCCGGGACGGACGATCTTTCCGGGCAAAATTCCGGCCTGCGAACCGATGATCGCGCCGCTTTGCACGCGGGCGTGATCGCCGAAACCGACCTGTCCGCCAATGACGCAATCATCCTCGATCACCGTACTGCCGGAAATACCGGTCTGCGCCGCGATGACGACGCGCTTGCCGATCTGGACGTTGTGGGCGATCTGGACGAGGTTGTCGATCTTTGTACCTTCGCCGATGCGTGTTTCGCCCAAAGCTCCGCGATCGATGCACGAATTTGCTCCTATCTCGACATTGTCCTCGATAACGACGGTACCGATCTGCGGAAATTTTACATAGCCGTCCTCGCCGCGAACGAACCCGAATCCGTCGGCTCCGATCACGACACCGGTGTGCAAAATGACGTTATCGCCAATTGTGCATCCGTCCTCGACAAAAACATTTGGGTGCAAAACGCAGTTGCGGCCAACCTGCACATTGTCGCCGACCTTCGCTCCGGCGCGAAGCTGCGTGCCCTCGCCGATCCGCGAATTGTCGCCTACGCAGGTGAATGCGCCGATAAAC
>DATJGV010000283.1:0-4667 GCA_035494575.1 Pyrinomonadaceae bacterium
TAAAGATCTCGGTCTCGGACGAACTGAGGTCCGTCCTTCTCCAGATTTTCCCGTCGGGTGAATAATTGTATGTAAATTTTTTGCTCGAGCTGCGTGTCGGTGCGACGCGTTCTGTGCAGTTACCGTTTTCGTCGAAATCGAGCTCTTCGCGTGTCGCACGTTTGCCCTCTTTATCGTTCGAAAACCGCGCACGGTCGACCCGAACGGATTTGACCTTTCCTTTCAGATTCAAGTCGCCCAGATCGTTTTCGATCTGCGAAAACGCGGCCTGCGACGCAAGAAGAACCAGGAGAGTGAAAAGGAAGATATTTTTCATTTTATCGTTAGCGCTTTTTTCGCGGCACGGACTTGGTCGCACCGTTCTCAATAATTTTGACGGACACGATCTTATCACCGCGCACGATGTTATCCACGATTTTCATATCGGCATCGCTCACCTTGCCGAACACCGTGTAACCGCCATCGAGATGCGGCTGCGGGCTGTGCGTCACGAACCACTGCGAGCCGCCTGTGTCCTTGCCGGAGAGAGCCATGCCGACGGCCCCGCGGTCGTACGGTACTGTGTTTATCTCGCAGCGGATCGACCAGCCTGGCCCGCCGTTGCCGTCGCCGCGCGGATCGCCGTCCTGCATTACAAAATTGGGAACGACGCGGTGAACCTCGACGCCGTTGAAATAATTTGAACGCGCAAGCTTGATAAAATTATCGACGGTTAGTGGAGCGTCTTCGGGCAGCAGATCTATGGTAAACGCTCCTTTTTCCGTAGTAATGATAGCCTTAACGGTACCGTTTTTGCGGGAAACGGCGCGGCGATAGTCGGCCTCGGTGTTTAGGATCTGGCCGAGCTTTGTGCGGGTTTTCGGATCGTAAGGCAGAACCTCGTCGCGCTTTTTCGCGATCGCGCTTTCGAACACATTTGCAATGCCCGGATATCGCTGCTGAAGTTCGGGGTCGCGCAAAAGATCGAATGCTTTTTTTCGAACGAGATAGTCCGTAGCATCGAGCGCGGTATAAAGCGTGTCAATGGCGTTCGATTTATTGATCTTGAACATTGCATCGAGTATTGCAAGCTGCGCGTCATCGTATCGTTTATCCGAAACGAGTGAAGCCGTAAACGCAGCCTCCAATGCTTTCATATTCGCGCTTGATGCGGGCTGTTCTGCGAGAAGACCGGCGGCAGTCGCGCGAACGAACACGTCTTCGGCCTTCAATGCCTGTCGCAAAATGTCGTTCAGATCATCGGTCTTGTATTTCGCAAAAGCCTGAAGAAAATCGGGTCCGGCGAGAAGAAACCTAAGATTTTTGCGGTCCGGGCTGATAGCAAAACCTTGCGCCAGCGTGCGCGCAAGGTCGGGAGCGTCCGCCTTCATCTTTTTGACCTCGTCGTCCGAAGGCTCAACATCGGCGAGCGCGCCAAGAACCTGTGCCATCGTGCTCCATTGCCGCCAGTTGTGTATGGGTTTTGCTTCGTTTCGGCCATCGAATTTGCCCGGGGCTACCTTAAACCTTGCAAGCGATATCTCCGGCGACATGCCGTCATCAGCGCGGGCGTATTCGTCAAGAAATTTGATCGCGCGAGCGTTCTTTGAACCAGCAAGAAGGCGGCCGAGAACGTCGGCGATCTCCAATAGCTCGTTTTTCTCGATCGGGTTAGCAAATTTCGATCGTTTGTAAGCTGCAAAAAGAGCGTCGGCCCTGTCGAGCAGCTTATCGGCGGCTCTTGCGTCTTTGATCGCGCCGAGAGAGCGAATTGCAGAAACCCGTACGCGCAGATCGTTGTCGCTCGTCGCGGCTTTTAGCAATATGTCAAAAGCGTCTTTGTCTTCGGCGGAGCCCAAAGCGCGAGCGGCGTTCGCACGCACGACCGCGTCGGTATCCGTCGAAAGCATTTTCCTTAATAGATCATCCGCATTTTTCGCGCGAGCGCGTGACAGCGTATTTGCCGCGTCGGCCCGGATGCGGGCATCCGCATTCGTCAAAAATCTCGCAACGACGATGCCGGTATCTGATGGTTTTGCGCGAAGAGCGGCGGTCAGCCCAAGCAGAACCGTTGTCTTGTCCTGGGCCGTTCCGCGAGCATCTTCGTTAAGCAGAATGTCGAGAATTACTGCTCCAAGTTTTTTTGCGAGTTCGTCTTTCGCGTTTGCCGCAGCGATCTTGCCGGCAGCCTCGACGGCACGGGATCGAACGGGCGCGGGTGTTTCCGGCGTTTCCAAGGTTTTGATCATTGCATCCGCGGCTTTGATCGATTCGATCTCGCCAAGTGCAAATGCGGCCATCGCCTGCACCTGTGCTGACCTATCTTTTTGCAAAAGAGAGGTCAGCGCCGGAATCGCCTTTTCGCTCCCATTACGCCCGGCGGCAAGCGCAGCCCGCATGCGGACTTGCTCATCAGGGTTCGACATCAGATCTTCAAGCGTTTTATCGTACGCCCGCGCATCTTCCGCTCTTACGATCTGAAGTGCAACATCGGCCGAGATCTGGGCACGAGTGACAGGAATACAAAGTGCTAAAACCAGCAATAATAAAACAAAAATTTTGTTCATCTTGTGTTTGATTGAGATTTGAATGATTTTAGCGGTATAGCGTAGTAAATCCAAGTATGCCGGCGATCTTAGATCTCAGGATTCTTTTCGACAAACTTTATCAGGTTTCCCACGTAATCCTTAAAATCCGGGCAAGCGATGCCACGCGGCTGAAGCAGTTCGTTTGCCACGCTCGTATCGTAGGTTTGGGAAAGAAAGAAATACGGCACACCGTAAAGCGGCAGTCCGGTGATCGGCGGCGAGAACGACTGCGAAAGCGACCACTGGACAAGCTTTGGCGGCGGCGTAAAAGCCGATTTTTTCTTTGTCATCGCGAACGCAATGGCGTCGAACAGTTCGGCAGTCGTCAATGGGTAAGGATCGGCGATCGCAACCGTTTTTCCGACGGATCTTTCGTCATCCGAAAGAGCGGCGATCGATTCGACAACAAAATCGACGGGCACCAGGTTCAGCCTAACCGCCTTATTCCCTACATTTACAAACCGTAACAGATTCGGCGCCTTGCGGAGATAATGGATAAGGTAATAAATGCCGTCGTATTTTACGGTCTCGCCCGTTTGCGAATCGCCAACCACAACCGATGGGCGATAGATCGTAACCGGCAGCTCTTCTTTCAGGCTTTCGACTTCGCGTTCGGCCAGATACTTGGTCTCTTCGTAATAATTGCGGAACCCCGCATCATGTTCGAGGTCCGATTCCAGAATTTTTCCCTTTCGTTTCCCGGCCACATAACACGTCGAAATATAGTTATAGCGGTTAAGGTTTTCGACAGAACGTGCAAAATCATTAATGTTCTTTGTGCCTTCGAGATTTACGCGGGTCGCGAGGTCCTTCTCGACGGCGAGATCGTAAACCGCGGCGAGGTGGAAAATGTCCGTTGTTTCGGAGCGAATCGTTTCAAGGTCTTCGTCGGCAAGGCCGAGGTTTTTCTCGGTAATATCGCCCGCGATCAAAGCGAAATTTTCCAGCGGCGTCTCGGTCTTCTCGGCAATTTTCTCGATCGCCGTCATCGCCTTTTCGACAAACTGCTCCTGAACAAGCAGAAAAAACTGAACTTGCTTTCCCGCAAGACGCGCAACGAGTCGTTCAGCAATAAATCCGGGAAAGCCGGTTAGAAATATCGTTTTTTTGAATTCCATTCTGAAGATTCATTTTACCAGTTTAATCCGATTAGTTAATCGGAGCGGTACAACTAGTTTTTCCACCTGTGGAAAAGTTATGGTAAAGTTTCGCTAAAGGCTAAATATTTCAGTAATTTCGAACCTAAGGCATGAGCGACACGAGTACTAAAAAAAGACAGGATAAGACCGAGCTCGACCAGCCGCATTGGGCTGTTGTTTCGTTTGAACGGGTCGAGGCAGCAGGCATGACCTACGCTCAGGCCGTCGAGAAATTGCAGGAACTCGATGAAAACGATGTTTCCGGCCTGTGCATTGTCACCGACGATGCGGCGTTGCGGATCACGACCTAAAATTCTAAAACCACCTTGCCAAAACTCTCATTCGATTCGAGATATTCGTGGGCTTTGCGTACCTCCTCAACAGGGAAGATCTTGTCGATATTCGGCCGAACCGCGCCGTTTGCCAATAGCGGAATGACATCCTGAGCGAAACTACGCGTTGCCTCAGCTTTTTCGTCAAATGATCTTGCACGCAGCGCTGTACCGATAATTTTCAGACGTTTATACAGCGCGATTCCGAGGTTAAAGTCTGCATTCGATCCTGAGGTCAGCCCGACTAGAACTAGACGGCCTTTCAAAGCAAGACTTTCGAGATTTTGCTGAAAATAGGCAGCGCCGACAAGGTCGAGAATCACATCGACGCCCTTGCCAGCGGTCTTTTCCTTGACGATGTCGGCAAACTCCGGTGGTTTCGCGGTGACGATCGCTTCGTCAAGCCCGAACTCCGTGCATTTTTCCAACTTGTCCTCGGTGCGGGACGTGCCGAACACTGTCGCACCCGCCGCTTTTGCAAGCTGCAAGCCGGCAAGCCCGACGCCCGAACCGACCGCATGGATCAAAATTGTCTCACCATGTTTGAGTCCGGCTTGAGTGAAGATCGCATCGTGCGCAGTGATAAAAACTTCGGGCACGGCTGCGGCCTCAACGAACGAAAGATTGTC
>DATJGV010000284.1:0-7786 GCA_035494575.1 Pyrinomonadaceae bacterium
GATCAGGGGCAGGCGGGCGACAACGTGGGGCTGCTGCTGAGGGGCGTCGAGCGGAAGGAGATCGAGCGCGGGCAGGTGATCGCGAAACCGGGCACCATCACCCCGCACACGAAGTTCAAGGCGGAGGCGTACGTTCTTACAAAAGAAGAGGGCGGCCGCCACACACCGTTCTTCACGGGTTACAGACCGCAGTTCTATTTCAGGACGACCGACGTGACGGGGGTCGCACACCTGCCGCAGGGGGTGGAGATGGTGATGCCTGGGGACAACATCCAGATGGAGATCGAGCTGATCGCCCCGATCGCGATGGAGAAGGGGCTCCGGTTCGCCATCCGCGAGGGCGGCAGGACCGTCGGGGCCGGCACGGTCAGCGAGATCGTGGAATAATTGGCAGGGGCGTCGGTCGCGGCCCGCAAGCCACGATCGACGATCGATGAAGGACGAACAAATTAGAGGTTGAAGTAATGCCACGAGACAATATTATTTTGCAGTGCACCGAGTGCAAAGAGCGGAATTACGTGACGACAAAGAACAAAAAGAACACGCCGAACAGATTGGAGTTCAAGAAGTTTTGCCGTCGCTGCCGCTGCCACACGCTGCATCGAGAAAACAAGTAGTTTCGAATTTGGGAATGCGGATCAAGGATTTGAGAACCAGTTGGCACCAGTGGCAATAGGCAGTTAAAACTAACGTGCCGAGTGCAAATGCTTACTGACCTAGATCTAAAATCCGCGATCCAAAATCCAAAATCGCCACAGGGGTATGGTGTCAATGGTTAGCATGGAGGTCTCCAAAACCTTAGGTCCGGGTTCGAGTCCTGGTACCCCTGCCAGATTTAGAATTTTCGACAAACCAAAGTTTGTCGCACGGGAGATATGCAAGTGTCAGAAGCTGTCGGCACCGTAGAAAAAAAGCATAAAGAAAGCGTCGGCGAGTTTATTAGAAAGACTCGCGGCGAACTGGATAAAACTACCTTTCCGCCGTCGGACGAGGTAAAGAATACGACGATCATCGTGATCGTCAGCGTTATTTTCTTTGGTATTTATCTGTTTGCGGCCGACTACTTCTGGAATTATTTGCTCGAAGGGTTGAGCTGGCTGATCGGCAAACTCGTCGGATAAGGATTTTTAGCAATGAAGCAGTGGTATTTTATCCACACATATTCGGGACACGAAAATAAAGTGGTCGAAAGCCTTGGGGCACGCATACGCGATATGGAGCTCCAGGACCAGATCACCGAAGTTTTGCTGCCCAAGGAAACCGTCGTCGAAATGCGCGGCAACAAGCGTATCGAATCGTCGCGAATGTTCTATCCCGGCTATGTCCTTGTCGAGATCGAGTGCGACGAGAAAGGCAAAATTCCCGACAACGTGTTTCACGTGATCAAATCGACGCCGAAGGTCACAGGCTTTTTGGGCGGCAAACAGCCGACGCCGCTGACGCAAGCCGAAGTCGATCAGATCGTACACAATATCGAGGTTGCGACCGAAAAACCGAAGCCGAAATTTACTTACGAGATCGGCGAGGTTGTGCGTATCAAGTCCGGTCCGTTCGCGAGCTTTACCGGCAAGGTCGAAGAGGTAAACGAAGAAAAGACCACGCTGAAGGTGACAGTTACCATCTTTGGACGTTCGACCCCTGTCGAGCTCAGTTTCCTGGATGTCGAAAAGGTTACCTTTGCGGAAGAAGAGTAATTTTGAAAATAGTTAATGGGAATTGGGTCCGATCCGCTGCGTTTCCAGTTAGCGATCGCGATCAACCTTTAACAAGAATGAGGACATTCCTAAGCCTAAAAGGGTTTAGGATCGTTAATCGAAAAATATATGGCTAAGAAGATAGAAGGTTACATTAAGTTACAGATCCCGGCGGGCAAGGCAAATCCGGCTCCGCCGATCGGCCCGGCGTTGGGCCAGCACGGTGTGAACATTATGGAATTCTGCAAGGCGTTCAACGCCAAAACGCAGAATGACGATCCGGATATGAAAGTTCCGGTCGTGATAACGGTTTATGCTGACCGCTCGTTTACTTTCGAGACGAAAACACCGCCGGCGGGCGATCTTTTGAGAAAGGCATCGGGCATCGCGAAAGGCTCCGGCAAACCGAATAAGGAAAAAGCCGGAACCATCTCGCGCGACAAGATCCGAGAGATCGCTGAGAAGAAATTGCAGGACCTTAACACAACGAACATCGAGGCCGCAATGCGGACGATCGAGGGAACTGCAAAATCTATGGGATTGACGATCGAAGGCTAGAATAGGACCTATAGGTCTCATTAGGGAGAACGACGGAAGTCGTTCGTTAACACCTGGAGGAAAAATGAAAAGAGGAAAGAAGTACCTGGCGGCTCTGGAAAAGATAGAGCCGAACAAGAAGCACACGCTTGAAGAAGCGGTCACCAAACTAAAAGAGATCGCGTTCGCCAAGTTCGACGAAACTGTCGAACTTACGATGTGGCTGGGCGTTGATCCGCGAAAGGCCGATCAGCTGGTTCGCGGCACCATCGTTCTGCCGCACGGCTTGGGCGGAAAGGCGAAGACCGTCGTTGTCATCGCACAGGGCGACAAGATCAAAGAAGCCCAGGACGCCGGTGCCGATCTGGCAGGCGGCGACGACATAGTAGAACGCATCAAGGGCGGCTGGCTCGAATTTGACGCACTTATTGCCACGCCTGACATGATGGGCAAGGTTGGCCAACTGGGCAAGATCCTCGGTCCTCGAGGTTTGATGCCAAATCCGAAAACAGGAACGGTCACGATGGACGTCAAAACCGCTATCGAGGAAACGAAAGCCGGTAAGGTCGAATATCGTGTCGATAAAACGGGCGTTATACACAGCCCGGTCGGCAAAGTGTCCTTTGACGAAGGAAAGCTTCTCGAGAACACGAAAGTTTTGATCAACGCGGTCATGAAGGCCAAACCGACGACCGCAAAAGGCCGTTATTTAAAGAAAATCAACCTGGCTGCAACGATGAGCCCGGGTGTGCTGCTCGACGAGCTTGCATACGTTTAAGAAGTGAGGTGCGAATAAAGAAATGAAAACAAGAGAAACGAAACAAAGAGATCTGGACGCACTCACTGAGTCGCTGCAAAATTCTAAATCGGCAATGGTCGTTAGTTTTACCAAGCTTACGGTCAACAAGGATCAGGAACTCCGCAACCGGTTAAGAGAAGCGGGTGCGAAGTATCAGGTTGTAAAAAATACCCTTGCGCGTATTGCGGTTAAAGGAACCGACTTTGAACAGGCGAGCGAGTCCTTTAAGGGCGTGACGGCGATAGCGTGGACGGAAAACGATCCGGTTATCCTGTCCAAGGCGATCTCGAAGTTCATGAAGGACAACGCCGACATTTATACGTTCAAGACTGGCGTTGTCGATGGGAAACTGGTCGATCTCCAGCAATTAACGACGATCGCCAATCTGCCTTCGAAGGAAGAGCTTATTTCCAAACTTCTTTATGTCATCAACGCACAGGCGCAGCGTCTGGTCACGGTCATCAACGCAGTACCGCGTGACCTGGCCGTCGTGATCAAGCAGATCGGCGAAAAGGCTCCAGCCGCTCCGGCAGCCGAAGCCAAAGCCGAAGAGCCGAAAGCGGAAGCACCGGCAGAAGTAAAAGCTGAAGAAACTGCACCGGCTGCTGAGGAAGCTCCCGCGCAGGAAGCCGCTCCGGTGGAAGCCGCGCCGGTCGAAGAAGTACCGGCTGCATCGCCTGAAGAAGCGCCTGCTGCCGAAGCTGAGGAAAAAGCTGAATAGTTTTTGAGATCAGAGGTCTCAAATTAGGATTGCGGGTCATTTGACCCGCGCAGGGCCGTACTCAAGGAAACGAGCGGGGCGATTTGTCAGGTCGCCCCGGCTTCGGACGATATTTCCGATGGAGATGCAACCGGAAGAAAGAAGTCCCGTGGGTTCTAGCGGCTGACAAGCGAGGCTGAAGGATAAGGGATGAGGGATAAAAAAATCCTCAATCAAACCCTTCTTTACTCGGATAACAAAAACGGATGTCGCGGTATGCGGGTAGGGAATTTCTTCCCTTTTCGTTCATCCCTCATCCTGTGGAAAGAACCCTATAAAGGAGATAGATAAAAAATCATGGCAATCACAAAAGATGAAGTAGTTGAGTATTTGAAAGGTATTACGCTTCTCGAAGCGTCGGAATTGGTCAAGGAACTTGAAGAAGTTTTCGGTGTATCGGCTGCTGCTGCTGCCGCGCCCGTTATGGTCGCTGCTGCAGGTGCCGGAGCTGAAGCCGCTCCTGCTGCCGAAGAAAAGGATTCGTTTGACGTTATCCTTCAGGCTGCAGGCGGCAACAAGATCGCCGTTATCAAGGTCGTTCGCGAAGTCGTCGCAGGTCTCGGCCTCAAGGAAGCCAAGGACCTCGTTGACGGTGCTCCTAAACCCTTGAAGGAAGGTGTTTCGAAAGCCGAAGCCGAAGAGATCAAGGCAAAATTGACCGAAGCGGGTGCTTCCGTCGAAGTCAAATAAGACCGATTTATTATGAATTTTCCCGGCGGCACAGCGTTTGCAGCTTGCCGCCGGAAAGATTTACTGGTACAATCTGTACTAAGCGTATCGTATATCATTGGCGCTTACTGCCTTTACGGTTTTGGAATGACCACGTAAGTGCTTTATTCCATTGGGTTTAGAGCGATTTGTTTCGCGAGCAATTGGAGAGTTGGTGTCTCGTACTGGGACTCTCGAAAAATCAGGAATTAGGCTTTTAGCTGCTTAAAAAGCGGTCTGGGCATACTTTGCCCTCGACCGCATTTGCCGTCTTTTTATTGAAAACTTGTGTGTGGGGAGGTTTGCGATAAAAGCATCCTACCAACAAAAGCCATTTAAATCAACAATTTTTTTCCCGGCCTTACGGTTAATATTTATGATCAATAATCCGCTTCAAAGCAACAAAAACGGTCTCGGACGCAGGACGAGCCAATCACCGGAGCGCGTCGATTTTTCAAAGATCTATACTTCTGCCCAGATCCCGAATCTTATCGAGGTCCAGCGCGAATCGTACAACCGCTTTTTGCAGATGGACCTGATTCCCGAGGAGCGCGACAGCATCGGCCTCCAGTCGGTGTTCAAGTCGGTCTTTCCGGTCTCGGATTTTCGCGAGACTGCGACCCTCGAATTTGTCGAGTATCAGATCGGCAACTGGCAGTGCAAGTGCGGAAACCTCGAAGGACTCGAGCATCTTCGTGCAAACTGCAAAAACTGCGGCTCCAAGATCAAGGTCGATCCGTTCAATCCGGCCGAAGTTCTCTGTAACAACTGCGGCACGTTCAATGCGGTCCGTCCTAAGCTCTGCCCGAACTGCGGCGAGCCCGTCGGCCTTAAACACAAACACGATCAGCAGGAATGCCAGGAACGCGGAATGTCGTACAGCGTCCCGCTGAAGGTCAAAATTCGTTTGACGGTATTCGACAAGGACGCTGAGACGGGCGTTTCTACCATCCGCGACATTAAGGAAGAGGACGTGTTTTTCGGGGAGATCCCGTTGATGACGGACAATGGCACTTTCATCATTAACGGAACCGAGCGTGTTATCGTTTCTCAGCTGCACCGCAGCCCCGGCGTTTTCTTCAAGGGCGAACGCGACGAATTTCTGGCCAAGATCATTCCTTATCGCGGTTCGTGGGTCGAATTCGAATACGACCAGAAAGGGCTTCTGCACGCGCGGCTCGGAAAGCGCAAGATCCTTGCGACTATCTTCCTGCGTGCTCTCGGCCTGTGGCTCAGCCCGCAGATCGATATGAAAACGGTTTCGGACAGCATTCTCGAAGAGGTTGTTAAGAATGCCGAATATTCAAATTCGAATATTCTCCGGCTTTTTTACACGACTGACGAAGCCGTTATCGAAAAGGGCAAAGTTTACGTAAAGGTCAGCCCCGAAGGCGAAACCAATCTCACCGGCATGCACGCCGAAGAGGACATAAAGGATAAGAAGGAAGAAGTAACGCGCATCGGCAAAAAGATCACCATCTCGGCGCTGCGTGAATTGCGTCGTCTCGGAAGGGACAAAGTCGAGGTCGCGCATAACGATTTCGAAGGAGCCTTTGCGGTTGACGACGTCATCAACACAGAAACCGGTGAGGTCGTTCTCGAATCAAACACCGAGATCACACCTGCAAAACTGCAGCAGATGATCGAAGAGGGTGTTTCCGGGTTCGAAGTCTTTTTCCCGAAACGGGACATCATCGGCGAGGTCATTTCGCAGACGCTGAAAAAGGACGCGATCTCGAAACCGGTCGATGCCTTGCTCGAGATCTACCGCAAGATGCGGCCCGGCGATCCGCCGACCGTGCCGACGGCTTACCGCCTGCTCGAAGGAATGTTCTTCGACGCACGCCGGTTCGACCTGTCACGCGTTGGCCGTTTGAAATTTAACATCAAGATGGGGCGCCCTGAACGCGACCGTCTTGATGATCCGCTTCTGGCGGCCGGCGATTTTGTCGAGGTTGTCAATTACCTCTTGCGGATGAAACGCGATAGCGAACATTATTCGCCGGACGACATCGATCATCTGGGCAACCGCCGCGTACGTGCTGTTGGTGAGCTGCTCGAAAATCAGTTCCGCATCGGCCTCGAACGCATGGAACGAGCGATCAAGGAAAAGATGTCCATTCAACAGGACATGTTTACTACGATGCCGCGCGACCTGGTGAACGCGAAACCGGTAACGGCCGCGGTCCGCGAGTTTTTCGGTTCGTCACAGCTTTCGCAGTTTATGGACCAGACGAACCCGCTGTCCGAGATCACGCACAAACGGCGTCTTTCGGCACTCGGGCCGGGTGGTCTTTCGCGTGAACGCGCCGGATTTGAGGTTCGCGACGTTCACACCACGCACTACGGACGTATCTGCCCGATCGAGACGCCTGAAGGGCCGAACATCGGACTTATCTCGTCGCTGTCGTGTTTTGCACGCATCAACGAGTTTGGCTTTATCGAATCGCCGTACAGAAAGGTCGAGGACGGACGTGTGATCGAGTACGTCATGATCCATAACGGCGGCGACACCAAGTTCAAGCCGAGGGAACACGTCCCGCTCGAAGATGTCGAGAAGGCAAACAAAAAGGTTGCAAAAGACGGCGGCAAACTTGCCGACTACGAGCCGTATCCGTTCTATCTGACCGCATGGGAAGAAGACAAATACGTCATCGGCCAGGCAAACATCGAGCTTGACGAAAAGGGAAATTTCGTAAACGAGAGAAACGCGGCTCGCGAACGCGGCGAATTTATCACCGCCGACCGTGCAAACATCCAGTACATGGACGTTTCGCCGAAACAGCTTGTTTCGGTTGCGGCGAGCCTTATTCCCTTCCTCGAAAACGACGACGCGAACCGTGCATTGATGGGTTCGAACATGCAGCGGCAATCGGTACCGCTCCTTCGTGCGGAATCGCCGTACGTCGGAACCGGTATGGAAAAGATCGCGGCGCGCGATTCCGGTGCGGTCGTCATCGCTAAACGCAACGGCG
Organism: Pyrinomonadaceae bacterium; assembly: GCA_035494575.1. Taxonomy (GTDB): domain Bacteria; phylum Acidobacteriota; class Blastocatellia; order Pyrinomonadales; family Pyrinomonadaceae; genus OLB17. The sequence continues at coordinate 7,474 of DATJGV010000284.1, forward strand.
TGGTCGATTACGTCGATTCGGAACGCATCATCATCAAGGCCGATCACCGTGTTGACGGTACGATCTCGCGCGAGGTTACGGCGGATATCTATTCGCTCGTAAAATTCAAGCGGTCAAACCAGAACACCTGCATCAACCAGCGGCCGATCGTTCAGGTTGGCGAACGGGTTAAAAAAGGCCAGGTCATCGCCGACGGACCGTGTACCGACAAGGGCGAGCTCGCTCTAGGACGAAACGTCCTCGTAGCGTTTATGCCCTGGCGCGGCTACAACTTTGAGGACGCCATCCTGGTTTCCGAGCGGATGGTGAAGGA
>DATJGV010000285.1:0-4026 GCA_035494575.1 Pyrinomonadaceae bacterium
GAAGCATTGATAATCGTCCCGGCGGGAAAAGCATTTGACGAAGGCGATGTTGTGGAGATCGTGTTTTTGTAAAGATTTGCCCGCCAATAACGCGAATGAACACGAATAAAGCAAAGACCCGCTTAACATTTTCTTTATTCGCACGATTCGCGTTATTCGCGGGCAAAATTTCATGCTTTTCGTATTTTCGCGTATTTCGCGGGCAAATAAATTGTTATGAGCGAACTTTCACATTTTGATGACGCTGGAAAAATAAGAATGGTCGATGTTTCGGAAAAGGCATCGACCGTCCGGCGTGCCGTTGCCTCCGGAAAAGTCCTGTTGGCCGAAGAAACCTTACAGGCCCTGCGTTCCGGAGAAAATCCAAAAGGTGACCCGCTCGAGATCGCTCGCATAGCCGGAATCATGGCCGCGAAGAAGACATCCGAGCTGATCCCGCTTTGCCACCAGTTAAATCTTTCAAAGGTGAACGTCACGGCCGAGATCAGGGACGACGGTATTTACCTGACCTCCGAGGTCGTCACAAACTCGCAGACCGGTGTCGAGATGGAAGCTCTGACGGCGGTTTCTGTCGCCGCTCTAACGATCTATGATATGTGCAAGGCCGTCCAGAAGGACATTGAGATCACGCAAATAAAATTGCGATCCAAAACCGGCGGAAAAGAGGATTATTCAGCCCCCGAATAGTCTAAGTTTCACCGCGACACGTGTTGAACAGATAAAAATATGTACTATCCCTGCAATAGGTGCTAGAATACGAGTTGGGTGCGCAGCCCTCAAACTTATCGAATTGCGGTCCGGAAGCTTGAGAATCGTGTGTTTTGTAGTTTTTGACTTTGATCTTTGACAGGCTGTGACCGGCCCCGGCCACTATTCGCTGACTAAAAAAATCGTGAATATGCTGGGACAAACGGGACAAGCCACTAAACACAATAAACTCAGTGCGTTCCCTGTCCCAAGCTTGTGCCAACTTATCCCAGGCTGGGACAACGCGGCAGGTGCATTAACGAATCTAGAACTTTGGAGTACAATAAAACGTAGATTTTCTTAGACCGAAAAGGAGTACGGAAAAATGAGATACAAACTAGCCGAAGACGCCAAACCGCAAGTTCTTTTATTGCTGATCGCGACGCTGTTGACTGTCGCGATATGGTTCATTCCGTACGCAGATTATCTCGTCTATCCGATACGGCTTTTTGTGACGTTCATTCACGAAAGCAGCCATGCGATCATCGCTCTGCTGACGGGTGGTTCGGTGCAGAGCCTGACCATCGCGGCTGACGGCAGCGGCGTTGTTTATTCGGTCCCGTCGGGTTTCTTTGGGCAGATATTTACGTCGAGCGCCGGATATCTTGGGACAACGGCGTTTGGCGTGATAATGCTTTATCTGATCCGCAAAGCTGTTTCGCCGCATAAGATCCTGTTCGTGCTTGCTGCGTTCATCGGCATTATGACCGTCGTATTCGGCGTTATCAGCCCGATGTTTAATATCTTCTCGCTTCAGGTCGGATTTTCGAACTTGCTGTTTACCATCATCGCCGGTGCCTTGCTGGCAGTTGGCCTGGGCGCTCTGGCATTGTACTCGAACGTCAGGGTTGCTAATTTTGCGGTCGCGTTCCTTGCCGTTCAGGCGTTGTTGAATTCGCTCTCCGATCTCAAAACTCTGTTCTTTATCAATGCTCCGTTCTACGGCTCGGACATCGCGACCGATGCGGGAAATATGGCTGCCGCGACCGGTTTGCCTGGAATCGTCTGGGTGTTCATCTGGATCGGGATCTCGCTCGCAATGATCTCGGTCGGGCTGCGGCTTTATGCGGTAAGCCAGAACAAAGCGGCGGCGAAGGATTCGGTTTTCGAGAGCTAAAATATGAAGATTTTCGTGCTCCTTCTTGCCGTGATCTTGTTGTCAGGCGTTGTTTTGGCGCAGGTGAAAAAGCCTTCGCCTCCGCCGGCGAAAATTCCATATTCGAGATCGCTGCAGGCCGTCGTTGTAACAACGCCGAATTGGTCATCGGTTCCGGGAACCGCCCGGTTATTCGAAAGAAAGACCGTTAAGTCTAAATGGAAACAAGTAGGCGACAGTTTCCCGATCGTGGTTGGACGAAATGGATTGGGGCCGGACAGGGAATTTACGGAGCTTAAAGGCGAAGCGGTGAAACGTGAAGGAGATGGAAAATCTCCCGCAGGATTGTTCCCGCTCACATTCGCTTTTGGTTCAGCAACCGACCCGGCAAAAACCGCGTTGCCATACACAAAGCTGGATGAATTCACCGAATGTGTTGATGATGTAAAATCGTCGCATTACAACACTGTTGTTAACCGGATGCACGTCGGTAATTTTGACTGGAACAGTTCGGAAAAAATGCTTGCCGTGGGTGCGCAATACGAACGCGGGATTTTTGTCGGATATAATTCCTATCCGCCGGTTCACGGTAACGGTTCGTGTATTTTTCTTCACATCTGGAAGGACGCGACGACAGGAACCTCAGGCTGTACCGCGATGGAGCGGCCGAATTTAGAGAAAATACTCACATGGCTAAAACCGGAAAAAAATCCATATCTGATCCAGCTCCCGGAGGCGATCTACCTAGCCCAGCAGAAGCCATGGAACCTGCCGCCGATCAAATAGCGCTTCATACGCTTCCGATCGGAGCGAGACTGTTGGTTCGATCGAAAAAGGATTGGCGAACAGCTGCAGTTTCGCGGATCGGCGAAGAAAAGATCGTCCTGACCATCTGCTCCCCGACAGGGAGAACGTACAGGCTTTATCGCGAACCGCATGCCGGGCTTTCATACGAAGGCATTATCCCGATACTTACGCAAGACACTGATGAAAACTGGCGGGAAAATTTTACGACCTACGATATCCGTTGGTGACTAACGCAAAAATTTGGTGACGGCGAGTATTTTTCGAGTTGAGTTTTCCTGAACGAATGCGACGTATTTCAGGTTCTCGGCATGCCAGTCTTTGTTATTTGATAATTGAGTTTGAAAAGCAGCATTATCGGCGTCGGTACCGATCTTGCCGAGCGTATCGAGCTCCCGCACGACCGACATGTGAAGAAATGTGCTGCCCGCGTTTTCGCCGCCGCGCACGTTCGATTTGATCTTGTCCTCGGCAACTGCAAGAAACGCCGTTGCGTCGCCATGTTTCCCGAGCGCGGAAACCGCGATCCTGAATTTGTCCTGATCGGGAGAAATTGCGATGGTTCCTTTTGTGTTATTTGCGGCTTCGGTAATTGCCTGTGTCGCTTTGCCCGAGTCGCTGCCGACAAATTCTTCGTGTCCGTCGACCACCATCTGCGGCGTGTAGATCTCGTCCAGCTTGAACGCCCGACTGTAAGCCGTCTGACGCTCACTGTACAGCGCCGATGAAAACTCGTCCTTCCACTCGGGCCCATCCCAATAGTCGACGTGAAACGCAAGCGTGATTATTTCGGCATTGGGAACCGGCTGGTTGTTTTCGAGAAACGCAGCGTTGCGATCGGCCGGCGGACAGCTTGAGCATCCCTCGGAGGTAAAGAGTTCAACAAGTACTGGCCGCTTGGATTCAACTGTTTGCTTTACTGCGCCACTGACGAGTTTCCTATTGCCCGCGTCGACAACCTTCGAGGTGCACGTTGACGCCGCAATTGTCATCAAGGCGATTATCGTAATTTTTATAATCATCTGATTTTAGTTATTACACTTGGTATTATAAATATTCCATCTCCCAGACTAAAGTTTCAACCAACAACGCGGCTAAGCTGCCGGTGTAAAACCGAAAGCCGCCTCTTGGATGGCGGCTTTCGGTTCAGATGTAGATTATCAAAGATTCCTATTGGCATATTTTAGGAGTTCCTGAACAAATATTTGAAGCACAGTTCCCGTTCCCATTACATGGACATCCGGTCGGCTGATTCGCCCCTCCGGCAACGCAACTGATAGCATGCGCCGCTGGCGGAGCAACTAAGGAAGCAACAACAGGCAAAGCAATCATCGATCCAATACCGATCTTTTTAATGACTTCGCGACGCGACATGCCGT
>DATJGV010000286.1:0-5425 GCA_035494575.1 Pyrinomonadaceae bacterium
GCTAACCGGAATTTCGGTAAAGTCAGCATTACCCGGATCACGGTCGAAATTACTCCAAGCCGCGCTGAACGTAAACTCTCCCTTTCTTAGGGTTTGTCCGTCATAAACAGTAAAAAGGCCTGTTGGACCACCAACCGGACCACCCGTACCAACGGTAGGTGCAGTATTTCGGTTATCCTTGGCCGACCTCTTGTCCTTGTCCTGTGCCGACACAGCAAAAACAAGCGTTAGCAGTAAAAGCGCAATTACGTACGCTCTAATAGCGAGTTTCATCACATTCCTCCGCCGAAATAAAAAATTGATTTTCAATTCTGTAGCTGCAAAGAAAATATAATACCGTTTTGTTCCTATTAGCTACTTGAGTTATTAAGTTCGCCAAATATCGAGGTCAAATCCAATGACCTAAATTGTTTAGCGAAATCGCAAACGGATAATCCAATATCTGTAAATTTATAAGGGAATATTCGCCAAAAGTCAATGAAATCTTTTAATTAACTTCAATACCCCTTTGATAGACCTTAACGTACCTGACCTCGAAAATCAAGCATTTTTAACAAATTACGCAATTTTATTATGCGTAAATGCCGCGCATCCGCGTATCGTACGCGACGCGGTCGATCGCTACCATATACGCTGCCGTGCGTGTGTCCACGTTATGTTTTGTCGCGTAATGGCAAAGCTCGTTAAAACTCGGAACCATCTTTTCCTCAAGGCGTTTGTTGACCTCGCTTTCCTGCCAGAAATAGCCCATGCGGTCCTGTACCCATTCGAAATACGAAACCGTTACGCCGCCCGCATTTGCAAGAATATCAGGGATAACGAAAATGCCCTTTTCGTGCACTATTTTATCTGCCTTTGGCGTTGTTGGTCCATTTGCTCCTTCGGCCAGTATCCGGCATTTAAGCCTATCCGCATTTTCGGATGTGATCTGGTTTTCGGTCGCGCACGGTGCGAGCACATCGCATTCAAGCTCAAGCAGTTCCTTACCGCTCAATGCATCGGCTTCCTTATAGCCTTCGAACGACTTGTTCTTGTGCAGATAATCGAGTGCCGCCGGAATGTCAATGCCCTTTGAATTGTAAAGACCACCGCTGATGTCGGAAATGCCGATTACCTTGTATCCTTTTTCGTGCATAAGCTGCGCGCCGATGCCGCCGACGTTTCCCGAACCCTGAACGACGACCCGTGTTTTCTCGGGTGTCAAGTCAAATCGTTTGATCGCTTCGTTTATGGTAAACATCAGGCCGCGTCCGGTTGCCTCGCGGCGCCCGAGCGAACCGCCGAGAGCGACGGGCTTGCCCGTTACGACCGCATTAACAGTATGCCGGGCGTGCATCGAGTACGTATCCATTATCCACGCCATGGTCTGCTCATTGGTGTTCATATCCGGAGCCGGAACGTCCTTGTCCGGACCGATGAAATCGATCAACTCCGCGGTGTAGCGGCGCGTCAGGCGTTCGAGTTCACCCAGCGACATCTGTATCGGGTCGCAAATGATACCTCCCTTGCCGCCACCAAAAGGAACGTTGACAAGCGCGCATTTCCATGTCATCCAGGCGGAAAGAGCCTTGACCTCGTCTAAGTTGACGTCGGGCGCGTAACGGATACCGCCTTTTGCCGGGCCCCGTGCGAAATTGTGCTGGACGCGAAAGCCCTCGAACACCTGAATGTGCCCAGTGTCCATGCGGACCGGTATGTAAACCTTTAGTTCGCGGCTCGGCACACGCATAACCGCGTAAAGGTCGGGATCTAAGCCTAGAAGTTGCGCGGCGCGGTCAAAGCGTTCGCTCATTGCCTCAAACGGGTTCTTTTCGTCGCTGCCCGTAAATCGCCGGTTTTCGTCAGCCATAGGATTTGCCATGGTTAAATTATCTCCAAATATTTCTGATAGTGATTTTTTATTTATTTTTTCAGGACCTCGTTCATTGCGCCCGAACGGTAGCCTTGAAGGTCGAGAGTAACGAATTTGAATCCTAATTTTGAAAAACTTTCCGCAAGACGGTCGGCCGTCAGCCGGTTCAAAGCCTTGTCCATTTCGGCCGGAGCGATCTCGATACGAACGATCTCGCCATGAACACGCACTCTGAACTCCTTAAAGCCAAGGTGCCGCAAAATTTCCTCGCCGCGTTCTACTTTTGACAGACGTTCGATCGTCACGGGGATGCCGTAGGCAATGCGGGACGAGAGGCACGGGCTCGCGGGCTTGTCCCACGAGGGCAGGCCCTGCAATTTGCTTAGCTCTCTTATTTCCGACTTTGTAATGCCGCATTCGACCAGTGGGCTGCGAACATGATTCTCACTGGCCGCCGCGCGTCCCGGCCGATAATCGCTCACGTCGTCCGCATTCGTTCCGTCGATGACGTAACTGATGCCGCGGTCACCCGCGACGGCATTCAATTTTGTATAAAGCTCACTCTTGCAAAAATAGCAGCGATTCGACGGGTTCGCTGCGTATTTGGGATTTTCGATCTCGTCCGTTCTGATGGTTTCGAAATTGAATTCAAATTGTTTGGCAATATCGGCCGCTTCGGTTCGCTGAATCTGCGAAACACTAGGCGACAGGCCCAATATACATACGGCATTTTGGGCGAGTTCTTGTGTCGCAACAAGAGCCAGATACGAGCTGTCGACGCCGCCGGAATAGGCAACCAACACGCGGCGCATTTCACGCATCAAACTGCGCAAATTCTGCTCCTTTTCGAGAGTTTCGGCGCTCACCGGCCTCGAAAGATCTTCTTTCGGCAGGGTATTCGTTCTCATTGAAAACGCTGTAGATATTGAACGTTGCACAATCTAAAAATCTTAACGTAGATTTAAGATATAAGGCAAACCTATAAAACCATAATTTTTACTGTTTTTTCAGCGTAAAAATTAGGATTTTAGAAATTTTGATGCTACGATTTACGCATCGAATCCGACAATGCACATCCAGTCTAAATCATTTGGTTCATTAGTCAAAAAATGGTCGATCTTGTGCTCGATCTTAATGGCGGCACTTTGCTCCGCGGTCGCAATTACTGCCCAGGATGAAAGTTCGACGGCGGTTGATAACGCAGTCGCGATGTTCAATCAGGGACAAGATGCGCATGAGAAGGGTGACATTGCCGCCGCGATCGGATTTTATGAAAAGGCGCTAACGATCTTACCCGAATTTCCTGAGGCCGAATTTCAGCTCGGCAATGCTCAGCTCGCGCTTGGCAAGACCGACGAGGCGGAACAATCTTTCCGCAAATGCGTGAAGCTAAAACCGGAATGGTCGCTCGCGCTTGCAAAACTCGGGGAGACGCTCGTTAACAAATACATTGATCAAAAGCGCGATCAGGCCGGATATACCGAGGCATCCGAGATCCTTCAGCGGGCGATCAACATCGAGCCGGGCAACTTCCCTGCTTATGTCGCAATGACGGACCTCTTGTTGAACTCGACGCCGTCGGCGAATGACCTGCGTTCGATGCTTGAAAAGCTCAAGGCTCTTACGGATGGCAAGATGAATTCGCCCGCGTCGGTCTGGGCGGCACGCGGGCAAGTCGAAAACGCCCTCGGCGACCGCGTGGCAGCGAAAAGCAGCTTGTCGCGTGCGCTCGCTATAAATGCAGCGGACGGACCGGCGCTGTACGCAATGGCGAATATCGCATTGAATGAAAGTGACATCTCGCGCGCGGCTGATCTGATCGGACAATTAGAGCCAATTGCCAAGAACAGTAACAGTTTGACCGTCCTGAAAGCGCGGCTCGCGTTCGCGAATGGAAAACCGGCCGATGCATTAAAGCTGCTGGATGGAATTAAGGATCCGTCACCCGAGGCGGCCGCGTTGAAGTCAAAGATCGCGGTTGCCGATTCGACAAACACGGCCGATCTTGAAAAACAGCTTGAGACGAATCCGAAGGACGGCGCGGTGCTCGGCCGCTTGTGTTCCCTGTTCCGGGTCTCCGATCCGGGAAAGGCTTTGGACTACTGCCGCCGAGCGTCCGAGGCTGAACCGGAAAATGTCCGTCACGCCATCGGCTACGGCGCCGCTTTGGTTCAGGCAAAGCGTTACGACGAGGCCGTTGCTATCTTTCAGAAACTCTTAAAGTTCGAACCGTCGAACGCAACGGTCCACGCAAATCTTGCAACTGCTCTGTTTCAGTTAAAGCGCTACGATGAGGCAAAAGACGAATATCACTGGTTAATAAGGAACCAGCCCGATACGGCCATTACATATTATTTTCTTGCAATCATACATGACCAATTGAGAGAATATATGGACGCGATGGCCAATTATCAGCAGTTCTTGAAACTTGCAAAACCGGACGAATCAAAGCTCGAGATCGAGAAGGTAAATTTGCGCCTGCCGGCTCTGCAAAAGCTTCTCAAGGAACACGAAAAGAAAAATGACTGATGCCGCGAAAACCAGATCGATCGACGCCGACCGGCTTAATATTCACCGGAGAACTGCGTCGCGTTTGGTTTTTGTAACCGCATTTGTTTTGTTCGCATTGCCCTGCATGGCGCAGACCGGGCAAGCACAAGAACCGGACAGTCCTGATGCTCCGCCGCCGCTTAAAATTTTGCCGAAGGACGAGAAGAATAAGCTCAGTGCCGAGACCGATCCGAAAAGTCACGCTAGCCTTGCGCTTGAGCTGTCCGAGGGTCACCTGGCAAAGGCTGAGGAGTTGGGCGCCAGAAACGAATTCGATTCGATGTTCAAGGAACTCGGGGCCTTTAATGCGGTAATTGACGAAGCTTTGGCTTTTATTGCTCAAAACGACACTGGCAATGGAAAGATCCTAAGCAGCTCGAAGAAACTTGAGTTGGGGTTGCGGTCCTATGCTCCGCGTCTCGAAACGCTCAGACGCGATGTTCCGTCGAGCTATGAGCCTTATGTCAGAGGATTGATAAAAGCAGTGCGGGAAGCGCGAAGCAAGGCGATCGAACCGTTTTTTGGAACATCGGTCTTGCCGACGCGAAAAAACAATTGAACCTCTTTCTTAATTAAAAAATGAAAACACGTTTCTCGAAAGCCGCAGCACTTCTGCCCTTACTAATTCTTGCGTTGGCCGTCACTGCATTTGGGCAGCGACGCGATTATTTGAGCGACAGCGAGATCGAACTGGTTCGCGACGCGCAGGAGATCGATCAGCGAGTGACCGTCCTGACGATGGCCATCGATCGCAGGTTGACGGCGCTCGATCTTGCCGGCGTCGACAAATCAAAAAAGTACGGTGAAAAATGGGGAGATGCTCCAACCGGAAGCCGACTTGAGCTTTTGACCGATGTGAAATCGCTGCTGCAAAAGGCAATCGATGACATTGACGACGCGTCATCGCACGAATCGGAAAACGCAGAGAACAAAGTTTCCGGAACACTCTTTCCGAAGGCCGTTCACGTGCTCGCGGACGCAGCGGAACGATATCGCCCGGCATTTCGGTCTGCTCTTGACAGC
>DATJGV010000287.1:0-13990 GCA_035494575.1 Pyrinomonadaceae bacterium
GGAGATCGAGCGCGGGCAGGTGATCGCGAAACCGGGCACCATCACCCCGCACACGAAGTTCAAGGCGGAGGCGTACGTTCTTACAAAAGAAGAGGGCGGCCGCCACACACCGTTCTTCACGGGGTACAGACCGCAGTTCTACTTCAGGACGACCGACGTGACGGGGGTCGCACACTTGCCGCAGGGGGTGGAGATGGTGATGCCTGGGGACAACATCCAGATGGAGATCGAGCTGATCGCCCCGATAGCGATGGAGAAGGGGCTCCGGTTCGCCATCCGCGAGGGCGGCAGGACCGTCGGGGCCGGCACGGTCAGCGAGATCGTGGAATAATTGGCAGGGGCGTCGGTCGCGGCCCGCAAGCCACGATCGACGAATAAAAAGAGCGAGATTTATGTTAAACGAAAAGATTCGCATCAAGTTGAAAGCTTACGATCACCGCGTTCTCGATCAATCAACGCAGGAGATAGTCGAAACGGCGAAAAGAACCGGAGCGAGTATTGCCGGGCCGATTCCGCTTCCGACCATTAAGAACAAATGGACGGTTTTACGGTCGCCGCACGTCGATAAGAAATCACGTGAGCAATTCGAGATCAGAACGCACAAGCGTTTGATGGACATTCTCGATCCGACGGCTGAAACGGTCGATGCGTTGATGAAACTCGACCTCCCGGCCGGTGTTGATGTGGAAATTAAGGCTTTCGGAAAAAGCTAAACCGATTTTAGATTTTAGATTTTGGATTTCAGGTTAGTTTCGTGTCTGATCTTGCAATCCAAAATCGCAAATCCAAAATCCAAAATCGAAAAGTATGATTAGCGGAATCATTGGTAGAAAAGTCGGAATGACGCAGATATTTGCAGAGGACGGAACGGTAACGCCGGTCACCGTCATCAAGGCAGGACCCTGCGTTGTTGTGCAGACAAAAAGCGCAGCCGGAAAGGATGGCTATAATGCTGTTCAACTCGGATTTGTCGAGGACAAGCCGATCAAGCTGAAAAAAGTGACCAAGCCGTTGCGTGGCCATTTTGAAAAAACCGGCGGCGGTGTCCCTCCGACACGCGTGCTTAAGGAAATTCGCCTGCAGGGCGAACCGGAAGCTTCGATCGGCGACCAGGTAAAGGTTGACGTGTTCACCGACGGCGACAAGATCGAAGTTGTTGGAAAATCCAAGGGGTGCGGTTTTGCCGGTACGATAAAACGGCACAACTTTAGCCGCGGCCCGGAATCGCACGGTTCGATGAGCGTTCGTGCACCTGGTTCGATCGGCCAGTCGGCTTATCCGTCGCGTGTTATTAAAGGAACGCGTTCGTCCGGCCACATGGGTGACGCCCGCGTGACGATCAAGGGTTTGACGGTTGCGAAAGTCGATGTCGAGAACAATTTGCTTATGGTTCGCGGCGCAGTGCCGGGAGCGAACGGGAGCTTAGTAGTCGTAAAGAAATCTTAGTTGATTGTTGGCAGTAGAGCAGTAGGCAGTAAAACTGACCACTGACGACTCGCCATTAAAGTGGAGTTAATTATGCCTACCGTAAAGGTTCGCAATTTGAAGAATAAAGAAGTCGGTGAAGTAACGCTTTCGGATGCCGTGTTTGGCGTCGAATTGAACGAGGCGTTGATACACGCGGCGGTAAAGAATTTTCAGGCGAACGGCCGCCAGGGAACCTCGGCAACGAAAACCCGCGGCAATGTTTCAGGTTCCGGCCGAAAGCTTTGGAAGCAAAAGGGAACCGGCCGTGCACGTATCGCGTCGCTTCGCTCGCCTTTGTGGAAGGGCGGCGGCAACGTTCACGGACCGCAGCCGCGCGACTGGTCATATAAAATGCCGAAGAAGATGCGTCGCGGTGCCTTAAGATCGGCTTTGTCTGAGAGACTTCGCGAAGGTAATGTGATCGTCATTGACGAATTTGGGTTCAAGACGCCGAAAACGAAGGATTTCCTCGGTGCGTTAGGCGGGTTAAAACTTTCCGCTGATAAGAAGGCTGTCAAAACGCTGATCGTTGATTCGCTGGACAATGCAAACCTTGTTTTATCATCGCGGAACGTTCAGAAGACGAAGGTAACGAACAGTTTTGGGCTGAATATCTACGATCTGCTTTATCACGAAAAACTTTTGATCTCGAAAGCAGCGATCGAAGAGTTGAACGATCTGCTCGATCCCAAGCGTGAAGGCGGAAAGGAAGGACCTGCTGCGGCAGAAACAAAGGTTGAAGAGAAGCCGAAGGCAAAGAAGGAAGCGAAGCCAAAAGCCGAAGCCCCGGCAAACCGGGAAGCGAAAGCCCCGGCGAAACGTGCAAAGAAAACCGAAGCTCCGGTGGCAGAAGAACCCAAGCAGGAGGCGGCTGACAATGAGTAAATTAGGTGTTTGGGAAATATTGAAGGCGCCGGTCATCACGGAAAAAAGCGTTATCTTGAAGGAAGATTCGACCGACGAGGACAGCGACCGCAAACAGGGACAGGTTTTGACCTTTCGCGTTGACCGCAAGGCAACTAAGACGGACATCAAAGGCGCGATAGAAGAGATCTTTAACGTAAAGGTTTCGACGGTTCGCACAGTTCAATACGAAGGCAAAATGAAAAAGCGCGGCCGTCAGGAAGGACGCCGCCCGAACTGGAAGAAGGCTTACGTCACGTTGAAGAAAGGCGAGCCGATGGTCGATTACGCAGAAGCAATCTGAGGAATGTGGATCGCGGATCGCGGAATACGGATTTGAGATCCAAAATCCAAGATCCGAAATCCCGAATTGATATATGGGAATCAAGAGATTAAAACCGACATCACCGGCACGTCGATATCAAACATATCTGACGCGTGATGAATTGACTCCGAACGCAACACCCGAAAAATCGTTGCTGGAGCCAAAAAAGAGAATTTCAGGACGCAACAGCGATGGCCGTATAACGATTCGGCGCCGCGGCGGAGGCCACAAGCGTTACTATCGCGTGATCGATTTCAAGCGTGATAAGGCAGGCATCCCCGGACGTGTTTCGCAAATCGAATACGATCCGAACCGCTCGGCTCATATCGCGTTGATCACATATCTCGACGGTGAAAAGCGATATATCATCGCTCCGCTCGGGTTGAAAGTCGGGACGACCATCCTCAGTGGTGAGGATGCCGATATTCTTCCGGGAAATGCGCTGCCGATCAAAAACATACCGCTCGGTACTGAAGTTCACAACATTGAGCTTCGCCCGGGAAAAGGCGGTCAGATGGTTCGCTCGGCCGGCGGGTTTGCACAGATCGTTGCAAAAGAAGGCGATCATGCGCAGCTTAGAATGCCGTCCGGTGAAGTTCGAAAGGTTCCCGTCGTTTGTATGGCAACCGTCGGGCAAGTTGGGAACACCGAGCACGAGAATGTCAGCCTCGGTAAAGCGGGCCGCAGCCGCTGGATGGGCAAACGCCCGAAGGTCCGCGGCGTTGCGATGAACCCGGTCGATCACCCGCACGGCGGTGGTGAGGGTAAAACCTCGGGTGGACGTAATCCGGTTACCCCGTGGGGACAGCCTACACGCGGTTACAAGACGCGACACAACAAGCGGACTCAGAATATGATCGTCAGAGATCGTAGGAGAAAGTAGAGAATTGCGGATTGCGGATTGCGGATTTTATATCGCAAGTATTTAGCAGTCCCTTGATAGAGAATTTGAAACCGGAAAAACAGGACATGTCAGGATTGAGACAATCCGCGTCCCAAATCCGCGATCCAAAATCGAATTATGCCACGTTCAGTAAAAAAAGGACCGTTTATCGATTTAAGCCTTGCAAAGGCGCTCAAGCGTATCCAGGAAGGCGGTAAAAAGCCGCCGGCGATCAAAACCTGGTCGCGACGCTCGACGATCTCGCCGGATATGGTCGGCTTGACCTTTGGTGTCCACAACGGCAAACGCCACATTCCGGTATTTGTGACGGAAAATATGGTCGGCCACAAGCTTGGCGAATTTTCGCCGACGCGGGTTTTCAAGGGGCACCCGGGAACGAAAGCGGAGAAAGCGGCGAAAAGAAAGTAGGCAGCCGCAGTTGCAGTAGGCACAAACGCGGCTTGACTGCCGTTCGCCTACGGCCAACTGCCAACTAAAGAAATGGAAGCGATAGCAAAAACAAAATATTTGAAAGGCAGCCCTCGCAAGGCGCGGCTTGTAATTGACATGATCCGCGGCGAGAACGTATCGAGGGCCCTCGCGATTCTGAAATTTACGGACAAGCGTGCGGCGGACCCGATCGCAAAAACGCTGCGTTCGGCAATCGCAAATGCGACGTATCTTGCCGAGCAGCAAAACATTGCCATCGATCCGGACGATCTGTGGGTAAAGACCTGCTTTGTCGACATGGGCCCGACCAAGAATCGCCGCCGTATGCGTCCTGCTCCGCAGGGCCGTGCATATAAAGAACAGCGTCACTATTGCCACATTACGATCCAGGTCACCAGCGAAGAGCAGGCAAAGACCGAAAAGGAATTAAGGGCTGCGGAAGCCAAAGCCAAGAAGGCCGCTTCGAAAAAGACCGAGACTGGCGAAAAGAAAGCAAAGGCGCCGGCAAAAACAGCTAAAAAAGCCAAGGCTCCTAAAGCCGAAGAGATCGAAAAGCCGGTCGTGACCGAGTCGGTTGAGGAAACGGTTGAGAAAACCGCCGCAAAGAATGAAGCGGAAGTTTCGGCGGCAAAGGACGCGACAACACAAACACCGGCTGAGCAGAACGAAACAAAGCCGGCTGACGAAAAGCAGCAGGATATTAACGAGGAATTGGAGAGACAGTAGGACGGAGCGCGGACACTCTTGTCCGCAACGCCGTGTCTTACATCGGCGTCCATTATTGACATTAGAAGGAAGTTTCGTGCAGAAGGCGGTTTTCGTGCTTCGCACTATGCGGACAAGAGTGTCCGCGCTCCAAATTTATGGGACAAAAAGTTCATCCATACGGATTCAGGGTCGGCTACAACAAGGACTGGCATTCGCACTGGTTTGCGAAAAAGGAATTTTCGCAGTTCCTTGCCGAAGATCTCGAGTTAAAGCGCGATCTCAAAAAACGCTTCGGCGGCGGCGGAGTTTCGCACATCGACATCGAACGCGCAGCAACACGGCTTAAGATCATCATCTATACCGCGAGGCCCGGCATCATAATCGGACGCAAAGGCGCAGAGATCGAAAAGCTTCGCGAAGACCTTTCGAAAAAGACAGGCCGCGAAGTGCTTATATCGATCCAGGAGATCCGCCACCCGGAGTTGAACGCCCAGCTTCAGGCTGAAAAGATCGCCCAGCAGCTCGAAAAGCGCATCGCCTTCCGCCGTGCGATGAAAAAGACGATGGAAGAATCGCAGCGTTTCGGAGCGCAGGGGATCAAGGTGATGATCGCCGGCCGCTTGAACGGGGCCGAGATCGCACGAACCGAGTGGTCACTCGAAGGCCGCCTGCCGCTGCACACGCTTCGCTCGGATGTGGATTACGGCTTCGCCGAGGCTCTGACGACTTTCGGCATTATCGGAATCAAGGTTTGGATCTATCGCGGTGAGATACTCGATCCCGATGCGTCGATCGCACGCGGAACTACGAGCGATCCGATCAACGAGGTTAAGGCGGACCGCAGCGCGGGACGCGGACGCGGCGACAGACGGCCGCGACGGGACGATAGAAGATAGTCGTCCGTGGTCAGTGGACAGTGGTCAGAACGAATTGACCCTGATCTTTGACTGGCCACTGACCACCGACAACTGACTACTGGAGATTTGTTATGTTAATGCCGAAAAAGGTCAAGCACCGAAGAGTAATGAAGGGCCGCATGCGCGGAAAAGCGACGCGCGGCGAAAAGCTAAACTTTGGTGATTTCGGACTGAAAACACTGGAAGCAGGTTGGATCACCGATCGTCAGATCGAGGCCGCACGTATCGCGATGACGCGTCACGTAAAGCGCGGCGGAAAGATCTGGATCAGAATGTTCCCCGACAAGCCGATCACCAAGAAACCGGCTGAAACACGTATGGGCAGCGGTAAGGGAGCTCCCGACCACTGGGTAGCCGTCGTTAAACCGGGCCGCGTGTTGTACGAGATCGAAGGTGTTGACGAGACATTAGCACGCGAGGCGATGCGTCTTGCGGCGCAAAAACTGCCGCTCAAGACCAAATTCGTGAGCCGCGCCGACCTCGAAGGAGGCATTGTTTAGAGATATGAAACGCAAGGAACAACTCGATCAGCTCAAGGAAATGAACGTCGATGAGCTTCGCGAACAGGCCGATGCGCTAAGGGAGTCCTTATTCAGGCTCAAGTTCAGAAAGACGCTCGGCGTCGGCGAAACCGTCAAGGACATCAGACGTGAAAAGAAGACACTGGCTCGTGTTTATACGCTGATCGGCGAAAAGGAATCGGAAGCAAAGGCCTAAGCCGCCTGAGATAAAGAAATGGCAACAAAGAAAAAGACAGAAGAGGAAGTTGAAGGCACGGCAGCGGCCGAGACGGTCGAAACCGAAGCGGCTCCCGCAGAGGCTGTAGAAGCGAAAGCTGAAGCAGCGGCCCCGGCGGAAGAAAAGCCGAAACGGACACGCAAAACGGCGGCTGAAACCGAAAAGAAAGCTGACGACAGCGACGGAGCCGAAAAGAAGAAAGGCGGCAAACGCGCTGAACGGATCGGGGTTGTTTCGTCCGACAAGATGACCAAAACGGTTGTAGTTCGCGTCGATCGCCTGGTCAAGCATCCGATATATCGCAAGTATGTCCGACGCCGCAAGAAATTCATGGCACACGACGAACTCGGAGCTAAGATCGGCGATAAGGTGAAAATTGTTGCGACGCGTCCGCTTTCAGCAAGAAAAAGGTGGCGTGTCGTTGAGATCATTCAAAAGGCAGAACTATAAGAGTTGGCAGTGAGCGGTTAGGAGATGGATACTGGCCACTGATCACTGACCACTGATTACCGGAGTAAAGTTATGATTCAGATGCAGACCTCGTTAGCGGTCGCAGATAATTCAGGAGCAAAACGCGTCGAGATGATAATGCCGATCGGCGGTTCGACAAGCAAGATAGCTCGGCTCGGAGACAAGATCAAAGTGACCGTTAAAGAAGCAGCTCCGGACGGAAACGTTAAAAAGGGTAAGGTTTACAACGCAGTTGTTGTCCGTACCCGTAAAGAGGTTCGCCGAAAGGATGGCAGCTATATTCGGTTTGACGAGAACGCGGCTGTGCTCATCAAGGACGACGGAACGCCGATCGGAACGCGCGTTTTCGGGCCGGTCGCACGCGAGCTTCGTGAAAAGAATTTTATGAAGATCGTAAGCCTCGCACCGGAAGTGATCTAAAGGAGTGCAGAAGCCCCCGCGCAAGCGAGGGCGAAATGCGATCGCTGAAAGTATCGCCGTTGGTTACGCGGGCTTTCGCTAAAAAAGAGAAATGAAAACCGTAAAGACAGGAACAGTAAACAGCAAGATTAAACGCGGCGACCAGGTCGTATTTATCGCGGGCAAAGAGTATAACCGCTACGACAGCGCCGGTAAGCGTCAGCCGTATCGCGGAAAGGTGATCGCGGTCGATGCGCATAACGGCAAAGTCAAAGTCGAAGGCGCGATGATCGTCAAACGTCACCGCAAAGCCGTGCCGCAGATGAATATCGAAGGCGGCATCAAGGAACAGGAAGCCTGGGTCGATGTTTCGAACGTTGCGATTGTCGATCCCGAAACCGGCAGGCCGACCAAGATAAAGATCGAAGTTCGTAACGGGGAAAAGGTTCGCGTTGCAAAAAGCGGGAAGGTGATTCCCGAAGGCGGATCGTATAAACGAGAACCGAAGAGCAAGATCGAAGACGAACAATAAGCGTTTGAGGTTTGGAAACGGCTAAGGCCGATACCCAGACGAGAGATTAGGAGAAACTCAAACAAAATGGCTAGATTAAGAGAAAAATATAAGAACGAGATCGCGGGTGCTTTGGCAAAGGAATTCGACATCAAGAATCCGATGGCGGTGCCAAAGGTCGAAAAAATTGTTGTAAACATGGGTCTCGGCGAGGCCAGCAGCAATGCGAAGATCCTCGATGTTGCGAGCGAAGAATTAAAGGCGATCACCGGACAGAAGCCCGTTGTGACCAAGGCGAAAAAATCTATCGCTGCATTCAAGCTTCGCCAGGGAATGAACATTGGCACGATGGTTACGCTTCGCGGCGACCGGATGTACGAGTTCCTTGACCGATTGATCTCGGTTGCTCTGCCGCGTGTGCGCGATTTTCGCGGCGTTTCCGGAAAAGCATTCGACGGGCGCGGAAATTATACGCTTGGAATTCGCGAGCAGCTGATATTTCCCGAGATAGATTTTAACAAGGTTGATAAGACGCGCGGGATGAACATCTCGATCGTTACAACGGCCCGGAGCGATGATGAGGCACGCTCGCTTTTGAAGGCATTGGGAATGCCTTTTAGACAGTAGTTCAGAACTCAGAATTAAGCGTTCGGAACGATCGATGAACGCTAAACGAATGTATGGCAAAGATCAGTAAAGTAGTCAAAAACGAAAGACGCAAAAAGATGGCGGCCAATTACGCCGCGCGTCGCGCCGCGGCGAAAAAGGTCATCAACAACCCGCGTTCGACACCCGAAGAAGTCGATGCGGCGGTGATCAAACTGCAAAAGATGCCGCGTGACGCCAGCCCGATCAGAGTTCGGAACCGCTGCTCGCAGTCGGGACGCTCGCGGGGTTACCTGAGAAAGTTCGGTATTTCGCGCATCGCCCTTAGAAAACTGGCTCTCGAAGGCCAGATACCGGGAGTTGTTAAATCAAGCTGGTAGTTTTGATTGCGGATCTCGGAATGCGGATTGAAAATCCCAATCCTATATCCCAGATCCCAAATTGAATAACGGAGTAGAACAGTAATGACAGATCCAATAGCCGATTTTCTTACGCGAATTCGCAATGCAATTGCGGCGAATCACACGCGGGTGGATATTCCCGGCTCAAAGCTTAAACTGGAAGTGGCTCGAATCCTGAAGGAAGAAGGTTATATCAATAACTTCACCACAAAGGGCGAAGGCGTGAAGTACATGATCCGAGTCTTTTTGCGGTACGACGCCAAAGGCGTTTCGTCGATCACACATCTGGCACGCGTTTCGCGGCCGGGACGCCGCGTGTATGTCGGCTCAGGCCATATTCCAAAGGTCCTGGGCGGATATGGCGTGAACATCGTTTCGACGTCCAAGGGATTAATGAGCGGAAAACGAGCCCGTCAGGAAAACGTCGGCGGAGAGATTTTGGCAGAAGTATACTAACAGGGCAGTTGTCGGTGCTAGGCGGCCAGCAAAGCCGCTGATGATCTGACCACTGACCACCGGCCTCTGGCCACTATTTGAATTATGTCGCGAGTAGGAAAAAAAGCTATTACGATACCGTCGGGCGTGACCGTCACGATCAAGGATGCGGAGCTCGAAGTAAAAGGGCCAAAAGGAACCTTGAACACGCCGATCCCGTCCGGTATCGAATTCAAGCAGGAAGAGGGCACGCTGGTTGCAACTCGTTCGAACGACGATCAGGCCGCGTTTCACGGTTTGGCACGGGCGTTGGCAAACAATGCAGTTGTCGGTGTGACCGAGGGCTTTAAGAAGGAAATGGATGTCGTCGGCGTCGGTTACAAGGCTGATGTTCAGGGTAAAAAGATTGTGTTCACTCTCGGATATTCGCATCCGATCGAGTTTGCTCTGCCCGACGGAATCGAAGCGAAGGCGGAACGTGTAAATACCAAGGCATCGATCAACCAATACCAGACGACGATCACGCTTAGCGGTATCGACAAGCAGAAGCTGGGACAGGTTGCTGCCGAAATGAACCGGTTGCGCAAGCCCGATGCTTACAAAGGCAAAGGCGTCAGATATGCCGATAAATATTACAAATTGAAGCCGGGTAAAACGGGTAAATAGTCAATCGTTGGTTGATCGTGTTTCGTTGTAGGTTGAAGTCGGTCTAACGAGTTACGAACAACTAACAACGACCAGGAAAGTTATGTCACAGAAAAGTAGAGCAGAAATTCGCCGCGGAGTTCACAGCCGCATCAGAAAGAAAGTCGAGGGCTCGGCAGAGCGTCCGAGGCTTGCAGTTTTTCGCAGCGTGAACCACATTTATGCGCAGGTGATCGATGACAAAAGCGGCAAGACGCTTGCGACCGCATCGACGGTCGAAAAGGACCTCGCTGGAAAAACCGGTGGCAATGTCGAAGCGGCACAGCGTGTCGGTAAGGCGATTGCGGAACGGGCACAGAAAGCGGGAATTTCGAGCGTTGTTTACGATCGCGGCGGTTACGTTTATCACGGCCGCGTAAAGGCGTTGCTCGATGCGACGCGCGAAGCCGGTTTGAATAAGGGCGAAGCGGCCAGCGAGACAGGGAAAGAAGAATAGTTATCATGAAGAATAAGCAACGAATTTCTCCGGGCGGATTGATCCTCAAGGATCAACTCATCTCTATCAACCGCGTCACTAAGGTCGTGAAAGGCGGTAAGAACCTTTCGTTTGCCGCGCTCGTCGTTGTCGGCGACGAGGCCGGCCACGTCGGTTTTGGCACCGGAAAGGCAAAGGAAGTTCCGAACGCGATCAAGAAAGCGGTCGAAGCGGCGAAGAATAATCTCATCCGCGTACCGCTTATCGAAGGAACGCTGCCGCACGAGATGATCGGCGAATACGGAGCAGGGCGTGTTTTGCTTAAACCGGCCGCTGAAGGTACCGGCGTTATCGCGGGCGGCGCCGTTCGCGCCGTTTTACAATCACTTGGCGTCCACAACGTCCGAACAAAGATCCTCGGTTCGAACAATCCGCATAACGTGATCCGTGCGACATTTAACGGTTTGCTGCGGATGAAGGATCCGATCGAGGTTGCACGGCTGCGTGGAAAAGCGGTTGAGGAATTGGCTTAATTTGCGAATTGCGGTCTTCTATTTGCGAATGGCATTGGTTTTCCAGATCGCAGATTGAATATCTAAAATCGAAAATAAGGAAATGGCAAAGAAAACAGAACAACAAGACGGCGGTACGATCAAGATCCAGTATTACAGAAGTTCGATCGGTTATGCCAAAAAACAGAAGGACGTAGTAAAAAGCCTCGGTATCACCAAACTCAATCAGACGGTTACGCGGCCCGATACGCCTTCGATGCGCGGGATCGTTGAGAAGGTTCCACATCTTTTAAGGATCGTAGAGTAGATCGGGGTTTGTTCTTCTTGGTACGAAGAAGCAACGATCCGCTAACAGCGATCAACGGACATAAATATATGGCATTATCATTGAATAATTTACATCCGGCCAAAGGCTCAACGCACAAGAAGAAGCGCGTTGGACGCGGTCCCGGTTCGGGACTCGGCAAGACCGCAGGCCGCGGACACAAAGGTCAAAAATCGCGCTCGGGCTACAGCAGCCGTCCCGGTTTTGAGGGCGGACAGATGCCATTGCAGCGTCGTTTGCCGAAACGCGGATTTACTAATATCTTTAAAAAGCAGTGGATCGAGATCAGTCTTGGCAAGATCGAGTCTAATTTTAATGCGGGTGACGAGATCACACCCGAGGTTCTGCACGAACGCGGCCTGATCAAAAAGGCTAAGCACGATCTCGTGATCCTCGGCACAGGTGAAGTTTCCAAGGCGTTAAAGATCTCGGCTCACCGGTTTACGAAAACCGCAAAGGACAAGATCGAAAAGGCTGGCGGAGCAGCAACCGTAATTGAAAAGATCGCTGCCGAACCGGCGGCATAGTCTGCAAACACAAACGACCACCAAATAGCATATGGAGAAGTTTTTTCAGGCCATCCAGAACATGTTCAAGATTCCCGAGCTGAGGACGCGTATCCTCTTTACGCTCGGGCTGTTGGCGATATATCGTTTGGGGTCTAAAATCCAGTCGCCCGGTATCAACGCCGAGCGGCTGGCGCAGGTTTGGGGCGAAGTTGCCGGTACGCTGCTTGGTGTTCTCGACCTGTTTTCAGGCGGTAACTTTCAAAAGATCTCTGTTCTGGCTCTCGGTGTGACGCCGTATATTACTGCGTCGATCATCATGCAGTTGATGCCGGTGCTTTCGCCTGCGATGAAAAAGATCCAGGAAGAAGGCGAGGTCGGCCGACAGAAAATGAACCAGTGGACGCGGTATATGACCGTTGTCCTGTGTGCGATCCAGACCTTCTTTGTTGCGACCTGGCTGAGCCGGAACGGTGTTATCGCAGATACCTGGTGGGCGACGGCGATGATCGTCGTTACCTTGACGACCGGAACGATCTTTGTGATGTGGCTCGGTGAGCAGATCACGGAACGCGGTGTCGGAAACGGTATCTCGCTGCTTATCTTTGCCGGTATCGTTGTAGGACTGCCGCACGGCGT
Organism: Pyrinomonadaceae bacterium; assembly: GCA_035494575.1. Taxonomy (GTDB): domain Bacteria; phylum Acidobacteriota; class Blastocatellia; order Pyrinomonadales; family Pyrinomonadaceae; genus OLB17. The sequence continues at coordinate 12,317 of DATJGV010000287.1, forward strand.
TCAGCAGATCTCGGAGCGTGTCGGATCGGGCGACCCAATGCAAACACTCGGCGTCGTGTTCCTTCTCGTTGTTCTCGTTGCGTTGATCGCTCTCATTGTTTATGTCGAATCGGCTCGCCGAAACATTGCGATCAGCTACGCGAGCCGACGCGTCGGGAGCCAGACCTTTCGCGGACAGGAAACGAGTCTTCCGCTAAAGATAAACATGGGCGGCGTTATTCCGGTGATCTTTGCATCGTCGGTTCTCGCGATGCCGCAGACGCTCTTCTCGGCGTTCCCGGCAGACCCAAATCAGCCAAATTCCACGTGGTCTAAGGTTCATGCGTTCTTTCAGCAGTTTCACGGCGGCGACCCGTATTACGAGCTGGTTTTCCTGTCGTTGATCGTTCTGTTCACGTTCTTTTACATTACGATCATCTTTAATACGGACGAAGTTGCGGACAATCTTCGCAAGCACGGCGGATTTATCGCTGGAATTCGGCCCGGCGCTCCGACGGCGGAATATTTGAACACCATATTGACGCGTTTGACCACGGTCGGTGCGATCTACCTTGCGTTCGTTGCTTTTACGCCTCAGCTTTTGCTGAGTGGATTTAAGGTCGCGAGGCTGCCGTTCATAGGAACGGGGCTTGACAATTTTTTGACCGCGACGCCGGGACTTAGCTGGATACCGACCGGCCTCGGATATCAATTTTATTTTGGAGGCACATCGCTGCTGATCCTTGTCGGCGTTGCGATGGACACAGTCGCACAGATCGAGGCTCAACTCGTGATGAGGAATTATGAAGGCTTCCTCGGCGCCGGGTCGAAACTGCGCGGCCGAAGAAATTAGTTTGCGAATGGGAGACAAAGAGGCGCGGCGGAGGCGGAGCTAAATTCTCTGTGTCGCCGCGTCTCCTATTCTCGCCGTCGCATAGATTATGGACAAGATCATAGTTCTTATTGGTGCTCCGGGAGCGGGTAAGGGTACACAGGCGAGGTTGTTGCAGGAGCGGAAAGGAATTCCGCAAATTTCAACGGGTGATATGTTCCGCGAGATGAAAAACGCGAACACGCCGCTCGCAAAGGAAGTGCGAGCCGTCATGGCGTCGGGCAAGCTGGTTTCTGACGACCTGACATATCAGATAGTCCGCGACCGCACCTCGCGCGACGATACAAAAGGAACGTACTTGCTTGACGGATATCCGAGGACTGCAGTCCAGGCTGAGCAGCTTGAGGAATTAGCAAAGGAACAGGGCAAGGAGATCCAGGCAATTTTGGTCGACGTTCCGATGGATGACCTGATGCGGCGAATGACCGGCCGCAGGAGCTGCCCGGTTTGCGGCGAGATATATAATATTTATTTCAAGCCGCCGAAAAGCGACAACGTCTGCGATCTTCATCCGGACACGCAGTTGCAGCATCGCGAGGACGATTATCAGGAAAAGGTTATCGTCCGGCTTGGAACATACGAGCAACAAACCAAGCCGCTGATCGAGTATTACGAGAAATCGGGCCGGTTGAAAAAGGTTGACGGAACGGGCGATGTTGAGACGATCTTCGGCCAGTTGGAAAAGGTTATTCAGTGAGTGGATCGAGAATCGGCGGATTTTTAAGCAAGAGTTCGAAGATCCTATTTGGAAGAAGAATGATAATCGCAAAGTCGCAAAAAGATCTTGAAAAGATGCGTGAGGT
>DATJGV010000288.1:0-5037 GCA_035494575.1 Pyrinomonadaceae bacterium
CCGCCTGACATGTTTTGCATAGATTAAAGTGTTCTCCTTTTAGGGGTTTGAAATTGTTACGATTGCACCAGAGAAGTAAATTTCAGGTGAAATTTAACATAAGACGTTGATTATGACAAGGTTTTGCGGCACAATCTAAAATTTATTTTAGGAGCAATAATGAAAGCAAAAGTATATGTGACGCTCAAGCCGAGTGTTCTCGATCCGCAAGGGAAGGCAATTCATCATTCCGTCGAACTGTTGGGCTACAAAAATATAACGGATATCAGGCAGGGCAAATACTTTGAGGTCGCGCTCGACCCGTCCATATCGGAGGCCGATGCAAAGGCCCAGGCGGAAAAGATCGCAAGCGACATTTTGTCCAATCCGGTCATCGAAGATTATAGAGTTGAAGTGGTGAGATGACTGGAGCGCGGGCATCCCGCCTGCGTAAGCGTGAAACGCGAGCCATGCCTCTTCAACGCTGAAGATATCTAAACACTTTTAGCGTCCGCAGGACGCATGCAGGCAAGGATGCCTGCTCTCCGAGTAAGGTTATGAAATTTGGAGTAATAGTTTTCCCGGGTTCCAACTGCGATCACGATGCATATCACGTGATCTCGAAACACGTGGGCCAGCCGGTCGATTTTATCTGGCATCGCGATACCGACCTGAGCGGCTATGATGCGATCCTGATACCGGGCGGGTTTTCGTACGGCGATTATCTGCGTGCCGGAGCTCTTGCGCGTTTTTCGCCCGTGATGCAATCAGTAAAGAATTTTGCCGCCGAAGGTAAGTACGTTTTCGGCATCTGCAACGGCTTTCAGATACTTTGTGAGACCGGGTTGCTGCCCGGTGCGTTGATGCGGAACGCGGGCCTGCATTTTTCATGCAAACATGTAAATATCAGGGTCGAAAACAAAAATACGCCCTATACGAACGAACTAGGTAATGGCCGCGTACTTTCGATCCCGATCGCCCACGCCGACGGCAACTTCGTCTGCGACGACGCAACGTTCAACTCGCTCGAAGAAAACGGCCAGATCGTTTTTCGATACTGCGACGAAAACGGCGAGGTAACCGCGGCTTCGAACCCGAACGGCGCACGCTCGAATATCGCGGGCATCTGCAATCAGGATCGCAATGTGCTGGGTATGATGCCGCACCCCGAACGAGCCTGCGAAGAAATGCTCGGGTCAAACGACGGGCGCGATATTTTCAGATCGCTGACAAAGGCAATTGAAAATAATTAAGGAAAAGAGTATATCTCAGATTCGCCTAAAGCCGGGTTTTATTCGCCATTGCCAAGAGGCTGTCCGAAAAGCCCTTTTTCTGCGTCGCCGGTTCTGTGAATTCTGTGCTCAAGATATTCTCAGGCGAATACCACGGATCGTGCTTTTCGGACATCCTGCAATTTAAATAAGCCGCAATGTCAGCACGGCTTTACGGCTCGGCTCTGAAATCGATGCCCGTAGTATCGTCCATTACCAAAACCGGCACGCCCGATGTCGAAAAACTGTAACCCTTCGCCGTCACTGAGATTACGTAAGCCGTGCCCGCCGTCACTCCGATCTTGTACATCCCGAATTGGTTTGTCTTAACGCGTTTCGGCTCAACGAGTCCGCCGCCCGCAATTGTAACCAGAGCGTTTTTTATTCCTCTTCCGGCGGCAGACATTACGCGCCCGCTGATGCTCACCTGCGCGGCGGAGACGATGTTAAGCTGGATCCCCCAACCGCCGATGGTTGATACCGACTGTAAGCCGGAGCTGGAACCGGTGTCTTGAACGTACAACGTCCAATTGCCATTTGGATCAGTATTGCCGAAGGCGCTCGCGAACGTCGCGGCCGCTGTACCGCAGCCAGGATCCGTAATCGGGCCGGCAGGCATCGGGTCCGGAAAATTTGTAAAGCTTGAAGCACAGTTCGAAGGTTTGTAGTTCTGCCCTTCGTCTATAAGTGTGTCGTTGGGAAGATAAACCAATGCGTTGTCATCGAGAGTGATCGCGGCGTTTTGCAAAGCGTTAGCGCCGCCGATGCCGGCCATGAACAGGAATTTCTTGCCATCCGGAGAAACGAGCAAAAACTGAAGGTTTTCCGGCTGAGGTGCAGTAACGCCGAAAAGGGTCAAACGCAGACCGCTGATCGGAACCGTAAAGCCGCTTACCGAGATCGCAGACGGATACGGAGACCCGGCCGTATTGCTCCCCACATTGATCGGTGTAAGACTCATGAATTGGGTCGCCGCGTCGAGAACCTGAACGGTTGCCGTCGATCGCGGTCCAAGTATGCTTATGCCGCCTGATGGACTACTAAGTGTGACGCCAAAGGATTCTGCCGGATTTTCAGTATGCAGGTCACCGCAGATCGGAACGCTGATATCCTTTGACGTCTCGCCGGGCGAAAATGTCAGCGTTCCCGCTGTTCCTTCAAAATCGACATTTGCGTTACTGCAGGATCCGGAAGTTGCGTTGCCATCGGATGTCGTAAAATAGACTGTTGTGGTCGAAGAAGTATCACCAGTCCTGTCAACGGTTATGACAGCGTTTGAACCCTCGGCTCCCTTGAATTGGGCCGTTCTAAATTGCATTATCGCGGGCAGATCATCGTTCAAGATGGTAACTGTGGAAGCGGCGGGACTCCCGATCGAGCCGCCTGCCGTTGCACCTGTGAGCGTAACGGTAAAAGTCTCGTCGGTTTCGTCCGCGATGTCGGAACAGATAGGCACCGAAATCGTCTTGCTTGATTCGCCGTCGGCGAAAGTGATCGAAGATGCGGAGTTGTCAAAATCGATGCCGCTGCCGCAACCAGTTCCGCCGACTGCCGTTCCATTCGTATATGAATAATTCACCGTAACGGCGCCGCTCGTTCCGCCGGTCCGATTTACGGTGAGACCGGCCGTTGAGGAACTTTCGCTGATCGAAACCGTTGACGACGCAAAACTGAACGTTCCGGGTTGCGGTACAGTGGCTGTGAGTGAAAAATTGTCGATCCCCAACCCGTCGTTCGTACCTGAAATGAGTCGATCCAAAAAACGAATATAAACTTTTGCGCCGTTGGCGATGTTCAACGATGAGATCGCAGATGTGATAGCTGCAGTTCGGTTAAACGGGTCGTTCCCGTTTTGCGGACCGATGGTGTTGTTTGGTGCAGGTGTTACGAAGTCGAGCGCGTTGACGTCAGTCCAGGTGCCGTCTGTCAGCGATGTTGCATCGGTGCTGTATTGAAAATCCAATCCATCAACTCTTCCGGTCACGCCCAGATACCAGAGCTCGCCGTCATATTTTACGGTGATAGCAGTGATCGGTGAGCCCGTATTGTTGACAAAGCAGCCGCCGATGGTCGAGACCGTACCCGAGGTTCGCTGCGTACCGAATGCCCGGTCAGTTGTTAGTCCAAAACTGTAGGTGTCTCCGGTGCTTGCTCCGCTTGAACCTCTGTACTTGCCGTCTGCGTTTACGCCCGTCTCAGAAAACCCGAATCCGGTTGGGACAGACGTATTCGTTGTTCCAGAAGTTGCGAGCGTGTCGAAATTCTGATCATAGGTAAGATTGGCAGCGTTCAGCGAAGCACATACGGGTTGCTGGCTTGTTTGGGCAAAGATGGAAGTGGAAAAAACGACAAGGCAAAGCGCGCAGATAGCCGCATTTGGGAAAGAGTTCATAATTGAAGTGTATTGATCTCCGAATTGCGGGAGAGCCGCCGGGAAATTAGAACGAGCGGCGCGTTCTGGATGTGAAAATCGAACCCATTTTAACCCATTGGCAGACTATGTCAAACCGGAGCGGAAAATTGCTTGAGGACGCGGCGGTTTTAATTTGGGACGATCTCGAATTTATAATGGTCTCGGGATGGTTAGAAGGATGATGATTCACGTTTTGCCCGGCGATGCGACGGCGGCGGATTTTGCGGAGACCGGGATCGGCGGCGAACTGATAGTCTGCCGCGAGGCGCTGGTGGACGGCAATGCGAAGGCGGAAACCCGTGACGAATTCTGGAAGGTGCGCGAGGGTTTTATCGCAAGCGAATACGGCGAGAACGGCCAAACGTACCGCGAGAACGTTGTAAAGGAATTTGAGCGGCTGCGGCGGGTTCCGGCCGGTGCGGAAGTGAATCTGTGGTTCGAATACGAGCTTTTCTGCTCGGTGAATATGTGGTTTTGCATCGACCTGCTAAGGGACGCGGACGTAAGCGTTTTTCGCGTGGCTCCGGCGATCAGAACCGACGAAGAAAAATGGAAAGGTTTTGGCAAAATGTCGGCGGACGATCTGCGTCAGTGCTTTGCCGAACGCACGGAAATGAACCCGGCGGACAGGGAACTAGGAAGCGCTCTGTGGCGGGCGTTTTCGAACGGCGACCTGCAAAAGCTTGACCGGCTGGGAAATACACGATCGGAAAGCTTTCCGCATCTGAGAGAAGTCTGCACCGCGGCGATGCAAAGATCGTTTCGGCCGCTTGAGGTCTTAAAAGAGATAACTTCGAACGACGCAAAAGATTTTAGCGAGATATTTCAGGAGTTCTCGCGACGTGCCGGTGTTTACGGTTACGGAGACGCTCAGGTTAAAAGATTGTTGGACGAAATGAATTGATGAGAAACGGCAGGTTTCTGCAAATTAATTATTTAATTACTAATTATTAATTGTTTAATTAAACAGCAAAAATTCGCTATTGTCGCTCGTCGTTATCTAATTTGATCTCGTCTTCGGCGGGCTGAAATATCCATCCTTTTCTCCAGAAATAGACCAGTAATCCGATGGCGATAAGCAGCATGACAGCAAGTGTCAGATAATAGCCGTTCCGGCTTTTCAGCTCGGGCATATTTTCGAAATTCATTCCGTAAATACCTGCTATCAGCGAGAGCGGCAGCATTATCGCCGAAAAGATAGCGAGCAGCTTCATCACATCGTTCGTGCGGTTAGCAACGACGCTCAGGTGCATGTCCATAAGACCGGCGACAAGATCGCGATAATTTTCAGACAAGTCCGAAATGCGCAAAAGGTGATCGTGAACGTCGCGGTAAAACGGCAGAACCGGTGCGGGAATTTGCGGAAATTCCCCG
>DATJGV010000289.1:0-14147 GCA_035494575.1 Pyrinomonadaceae bacterium
GAGCAGATCGGTTACATCAACGCTCACGGGACCTCGACGCCTTATAACGATAAGTTTGAAACGCTGGCTATCAAGAAAGTCTTTGGCGAGCACGCCTATAAACTGGCAGTCAGCTCGACCAAGTCGATGACCGGACATGCCCTCGGCGCGGCCGGCGGCATCGAAGCGGTATTCTCCGCTTTGGCCTTGCACGAAAGGAAACTGCCGCCGACGATCAATTACGAATTCCCCGATCCCGACTGCGATCTCGACTATGTCCCCAACGTCGTCCGCGACGCCGAGGTCGAATATGTTCTGTCGAACAGCTTCGGATTTGGCGGAACTAATGCGTGTTTGTTGTTTAAGCGATATGAGGACTAGATTCTGAAAGTAATTCCCTGAGTTGCGTTAACTCGTGACACCTGAAATTAATCGCCCACAGCGATAGCAGACACGGGTATGAATAAGTCGGATGTAGTAAAAGCCTGGGGTAGGATCCTCACGGGGCACTACCCCACACTTTCGATAGAGATCACGCGGGAATGTCCGCTGCGGTGTCCGGGTTGCTATGCCTATGAGCCGGAGCACTTGGCCGGGACCGGGCAAACATTGCGCTCGGTGGCTGATTTTAAGGGTGACGAGCTTGTCGAGCGGGTGCTTGCTCTTGTAAAAAAATACAAGCCGCTGCATTTGTCGATAGTCGGCGGCGAACCGCTTGTCCGTTTTCGCGAGTTGAACGTTTTATTGCCCGAACTGAGCAAGGGCGGCCTGGCGGTCCAGGTTGTGACAAGCGCCGTTCGCGAAATTCCCAGGGAGTGGAGCGAAATTGAAAACCTGTATCTCGTCGTCTCGATCGACGGCCTGCAGCCCGAACATGACGAGCGGCGGAAACCGGCGACATACGAGCGGATCATGCGAAACATCGCGGGACAGCAGATCACGGTCCATTGTACCGTAACGTCGCAGATGACCGCCCGCGAAGATTATCTCGAAGAATTTTTGTCAATATGGTCGGGCAAAAGCGAGGTAAAAAAGGTTTGGTTCAGCCTGTTCACGCCGCAGATCGGCGCGACCGACCAGGAAATATTAGATCCTGAAACACGTGCGTTCGTCATAGATCAGATCGAGACGCTCAAGCAAAAATATCCGAAACTGGATATGCCGCAGGTGGTTTTGGAGGGCTATCGAAATCCGCCTGCGTCGCCCGCCGACTGCATATTTTCAAGGACCACGCTGAATCTTACGGCAAATCTCAAAGACAAGGTCGTTCCATGTCAGTTTGGCGGAACGCCCGATTGTTCGAACTGCGGCTGTATCGCGTCGGCCGGTCTCGCGGCAGTCGGCGAATATAAGCTCGGAGGATTGGTCAAACTGCGGAGTATTTATGATCTCTCGGACAGGATCGGCAAGAAGTTTGCAGAAGCCCGTACGCGGTAAGGGCGAACATCGATTGCAAAAGCCCGCGCGTGTGCAAGGGCGAATTATTCAACGAAGCAAGTTTCGCCCTTCCTGACAGTCGGGCTTTTACGTTATGAAAATTATCGTTTTGATGAAACAGGTTGCGAACAAGGACGCGGTACTGCGCGTTGGTGCGGACGAAACCTGGATCAATGAATCGGACGTTGCACAACAGACCAACGAATCGGACGGATACGCGTTAGAAGAAGCTCTACGAATGAAGGAAGCGAAAGGCGAGGGCGAGGTCGTCGTCTGCTCGCTTGGGCCGCAATCGGCCAAGACCGTTATCAAAGATGCTCTCGCACGCGGCGCCGACCGCGCGATCCATATCGTCGCGGAAAATTCCAGCAAGCTGTCGCCGTACCAGATCGCAAAGGCTATCGCCGACGCCATTCGCGAAGAAAACGCCGATCTCGTTTTCACGGGCCTGCAGTCCGACGACGCGAGCTACGGCCAGACAGGCGTGATCCTCGCCGAACTGCTCGGCATTCCGCATGCGACTATCGTTATCGAACTCGACCGAACGAGCATCAACGGAAACGTTCGCGTCAAACGCGAACTCGAGAGCGGCTGGTATCAATGGTTCACGTACAAACTGCCGTCGCTCTTGACGATCCAGTCAGGCATTTCGCAAATTCGCTATGCGTCGCTCAAAGGCATCATGGCCGCAAAGAAAAAAGAGATCAGGGAAGTGACGTCCGCGATCGAACCGTTTGCGTCCGCACAAAAGATCGAGAAAGTTTACCTGCCGCTTAAAACGAAGCAAACCCAGATGCTAGGGAACGGCGACGCCAAAGCCGGCGCGGCCGAACTTGTTGAGAAACTGAAAAGCGAAGTTCGTGTATTATAGAGCTTATGAACACCGTATTAGACAGTTCACAGACAGTTCTACTGCATAATATAAGCTGGAATTCTTATAAACAGATAGCTGACGCATTGCAAGATCAGACACCGGCACATTTGACCTATGACCGGGGAAGGCTGGAGATAATGGTTCTTTCTTTTCAACACGAAAACCTCAAAAAACTCATAGCGATGCTTTTTGAGAGGCTTACGGAGGACCTTGATATTGAAATCTGCGCGGCGGGCTCCACAACATTTCAGAAAGAAGATCTCGAACGCGGATTCGAACCGGATGAATCATACTACATTGAAAATGCCGCCTACATGCGTGGGCGAAAATCGGTTAACCTGGACTTTGATCCGCCCCCCGATCTGTCTATAGAAATTGACGTTACACAATCGTCAATCAATAGAATGAATATATTTGCGGCCATCGGTATACGTGAGGTATGGCGATGTCACGGATCGGCGGTAGAATTTTCAGTTCTTCACGAAGGAAAATATGAGGTTGTCAGCGTAAGCAAAGTTCTTAGCGGCGTAAGCAGTGCCAAGGTAACCGAGCTTATCAAATTCGGTCTGACGTCAACGCGAAGACAATTTATGGACCGGATTGACGAATACGCTGCTTCGCTTAAGAATTAATGTAGAAATAATTTGCTGACCACTATGATTCTCGTTTTTATAGAGCACAAAAATTGCGTTTTGAACAAAACATCGCTCGAGGCGATAACGGCCGCGCAGGATATCGGCAAAGACCTTGGCCTGAAGGTTTCGGCCGTCATTCCGTGCGATAAAGACTGTGCGCTCGCTGAGGAGATCGCGCAATACAACCTCGAAAAGGTCATCGTAGCCAAAAACGAAAAGCTCGCGACGTACACGCCTGACGGTTACGCCGACGCTTGGGAGCAGGTGATAAAGGCGACCGATCCGCAGTACGTAGTTATGGCGCACACTTACCAGGTCCGCGATTTTGCGCCAAAGGTTGCCGCCCGACTCGGACGCGAAGTCGTCGGCGACTGCATCCGTTACGGTAACGAAGACGGAAAGCTCGTGCTGACGCGCCGCATCTTTCTTGGCAAATTGGACGCCGACGTGACCATCGGGGGCGAACCGCCATATTTCGTAACGTTCCAATCCGGCGCCTTTCGCGGCGACGCTGCGGAAAAGGGAAGCGCCGCGGTCGAAATTATGGACGTCGCCGTCGGCGATGTCCGCATGTCGCCCGAGGAACCGTTTCAGGAAGCAAAAGCGTCTGTCGATCTTACAAAATCCGATATCATCGTTGCGATAGGACGCGGCATCAAATCGCAGGAAAACATCGCGATCGCACAGCAGCTCGCTGATGCTCTCGGTGCCGACCTTGCCGCCTCGCGTCCGATCTGCGACGCCGACTGGCTGCCCATCGACCGCCAGATCGGATCTTCAGGCCAGACCGTCGCGCCGAAGGTCTATATAGCTCTCGGCATCTCCGGCGCGATCCAGCACATCGTCGGTATGAAGAACTCCGGCACCATCGTCGCGATTAACAAAGACGCCGAAGCCCCGATCTTCGACATCGCCGACTACGGCATCGTCGGCGACCTCTTCGAGGCCGTTCCGGTAATGATCGAAGAGGTCAAGAAAGCGAAAGCCTAGGAGCGCGGACACTCCTGTCCGCATGCGTCGCCAGACGCACAAAGCTGATAGGTAATTCTCAACGTTAGCAATTCGTCTAAAAAGTTACGCGTTGACCGTGGCCGCCGTTTCCTTTGCAAGCAGGTCGTCAAGTTTTTCATACCCGTCGCTAACGCCGCGTTCCATGCCGGATTGGACCATTCCGTCGCGGTCCGCAACCGAACGAAAGACTGATTGATGCACTACGCGGCTGCGGCCGTCGGGCAGTTCTTCAAAATTTGTCGCTCCGAGAATGACATGGCCGCGTTCAGGCAAACCGTCAAACTCGAACGTGCCGATAATTCGCTCAGGGGCATGTACTTCGTGCGTAACGCCGAAAAAAGCGTATTTGTGTCCGTCGCGTTCATGCGTGTAGCGATATGAACCGCCATCGCTCATTTCCCATTTTTCGATCGTCATCTCCATACCGTGCGGGCCAACCCATTGCGAATAAATACTCGGGTCGGTGTGTGCCTTAAAAACAAGTTCGCGCGGTGCGTCAAATTCTCGTGTGATAAAAAGCTCCTGTTTGCCCGGTTCTGCTGTTACAATTGTTTTATTAGCCATTGTTTTTCTCCTTTTCTTTTTCGATCTCTAATATTTTGTCCAATGCCTGATAACGTTCTTCCCAATACGCCGCAAATTGGTGGACCCATTTTTCAAGATCATGCAGCGGCTCAGGGTTTATAAAATAGATCCTCTGCTGCGCCCGCTTTTCGACGCGGACGAGTTTTGCTTCACGAAGGACCTTGAGGTGCTGCGAAATGGCCGGCGGAGTCGCCTTAAATTTTTTGTAGATATCGGTAGCCGAGAGGTTCCCATTTGCTGCCAACATTTCAAGAATATTACGCCGGGTGGGTTCCGCCAGTGCCGTGAATGTGTCCATAACAAAGGTTATAAAGCATTCACTTAATTAAGTCAAGACGAAAATAACATTGACTGTTTTTTATTTTTATTGCGTCGCGGGCGGCTGCATTGGTGCCGCCTGCCGGACGCTGACCAGGAACCCTTGCCGTTCATACCGATTTGTTCTGCCTTGCCGGTCGGTCTGATACCACACCGCAGGTCTGCCGCGGCTGTCTTCGCTTTCAACCAATATTTCGCGGCCGTAGCCGTCTATTTGTGGGGTCAATCCGTTGTTGGCCGGCGGCTGCGGCGGAGATTTGAATTCCTCCTTATAACTTTCCAGAATGCCATCATCATCCGGCGGGATATCGGTTTCAACCGCGTCGAGTCGTTCCTTCCAAACCGGCCGCATGCCCATCCTTTGCAGAGCCCAGTCGGTATGCTGCCCCTGATATTCTTCTTCGAGCGGCTGCCAGCCGTCATCATCACTGTCCGGCACGTAGGGAACCTGCTCCGTATCTTCATCGACGGGAGGCTTCCATAACCGCAGCAGACGGTGCACGGTCGATCTCGACATCTCGAGATCGGCGGCGATCGCACGAATGGTCATTCCGTGGTCCTTTTTCCATTTGATCAGATCGATCGTTGTCCGGTCCGCGTCCGGCCTTTCGGGGGTATGCGTTCGTTCAGGTTCAAACGACTGGAATTCGAGGCCGAGAAAATTACGGCCGAGTTTTGCGATGCGGAACCACGGGACGTTCGACGCGTCGTATATCATCTCGGTGCTTCGCGCTTTCAGCTGCTTTATATAACGCCACGCCGGATCGTCATCGGTTTGCCCGATCGCGAAAACGCTGTCGGCAAGGCTTGCGATCAGTCTTGAGCTGATCTGGTCGCCCGCGGTCAGCGTTCGCGATGAGGCTCGTTTTCGGTTGTGCGCGAGCAGCAAGATCGATAGGCCGAGAGTGTTTTTCAGGTTGTTAAGCGCGTTCATCAGACGGACGGCATCATTCGCGCTGCCGTACGATCGTTTCATGTGCAGCACGTTGTCGATTATCACGACGCGTGCGCCGGTCTCGCTTACGTGTTGCTTTATTATGCCGATCAGGTATTCGTCAAAATTGCGAATGCCCTCCGGCAATGGGGCATTCAAATCGACCTTGATGCGGTGAAACCTTTCCGAAAACCGGTAATGCCGTTTGAGCGAACTCAGTCCCGGTTTTTGGTCCTTTGTGTACCGCAATTCAAGCTGTTTTTCCGACAGCTCAAAATCGAAATACAGCACGTGCTGCGGTTTCGCGTCCATATCGAACGGCTCAATCTCGCGTCCGCGAGCTATAGATTCGGCTATCTGCACCGCCAACAGGCTCTTGCCCGAGCCGGTGTCGCCGAACATGACCGCAAGCTCGCCCTCGATCCAAAACTCGCCAAAAAGCAGCCTCGGCACTGGCTGATGTTTCGCGAGTTCGATCCACTGGTTTAACGTTCTCGATTCGTATCCGGCAGGTTGGGTGTTTGTCATCGTCGTGTGAAAAGATGAGTGAAAATTCGGTAGCGATTCAGTTCAGGTTTATCATTCATTTGAATCAGCCCGCTTGCGGGCAACAGGATTAAGCTCCATGCGTAAGCGTGGAGAAGTGTTCGGTAACCGGAAAAGCCCATTCGCGGGCGGCAGAGAATCTTTGAAACTTATCTGTCGCCCGCACGCGGGCTCAGAAGAATTGTCGATACTGACTACACGCTTACGCGTGTAGCTTTACTCTTGTCCGCAATGCGGACTTTTGCTTCTTAACCACGAGGTCAAAAGATCATCCGGTCAAAACGTTCAAAGAACCAAATTTCAAAGACCATTGACTACAACGGTCATTCGAGATAATATAACAAACGTTGCATCACTTGTAAAGTGTTTGCGTCGACCAAATTGATCTTTGACAACTTTTAACAGGCGGTCGAAAAAAAATCGCGGGACAGTGGGACAAAATGGGACAACACTAAACTTCGTGGTTTCAATAATTAGCTTCGGAGCCTTGTCCCAAACTGGGACAATTTGGGACAAAAACGGGCAGCCAGTGGCCGCCCGTCATTCTAAATTTGTTGATGTTAAATTTGGTCTCCTTTTCGGTCTTTGCGTGAAATTATCTCGCAAGCCCGCGAAGAAAGTCTTTGTTTACGCCCGGGTTGCGGTGACCTCAAGGTATTCCGATTCAACCTCCGTTGTGCCGTCGGTTGCCCGATTATTTTCGGTCCACAGATCGACAAGGTCCTTTTTCAAGGCGGCCTGTCCGTCCTCATCGAGCGATGCGAACGCCGTCTTTGTCGGGCCAAAATACTCGCGGAAATGCTCTACCACTTTCTCGGGCGGATAAGGAAATTTGAACAAAATGGGCACACGAACCATTTTCAGATCGCTGATGCCGTCGCTCAGGCGGACTTTCACCGTTTCCTCGTCTCCCCACAGCGCGGGCGGCTGTATGCCGGGTGGGGGCGGAACGTGTTTCGAGCCTGTTTTGAACATTTGACCGGCAAAACCGGTCGGCGTCCAGTTGGCCATAACGATGCGTCCGCCATGACGGCAAACACGGACCAGCTCCGCCGCGGTCCTGTCCGGACGCGGAGCGAACATTGCCCCGAACATCGTGATCACCGTATCGAAACTCCCGTCCTCGTACGGCAGATCCTCGGCGTCGCCCTCGTCGAATTGAATTTCAAGATCTTCGGCCGCCGCTCGCGTCCGGGCTTGCTCAAGCGAGTTTGCGGCGATATCGACGCCCGTCACGACCGCACCTTTTCTCGCGGCCGGTATGGCGGTATTACCCGTTCCGCACGCGACATCGAGTACGGTTTCGCCGGGTTTCGGATCAAGGCGTTCGACGAATTCATTGGCGCCGTCCTGGATGATTTCTGCGATCTTGCCGAAATCGCCGGCGCTCCAGATGGTTTTCATTTTCGATTTAATGGCATTGATATCGGGAGTCGTTGCTGTTTCTGTCATAAGCTTTTTACCTCTTTGAAAAGATGTATTCGGGAGACCTGAATTTGTATTGGCTTCGGCAAACGATAACATTAGTGGTTTTACTTGGCAAGAAAAAGTTTTTGCCGTGCGGGTTGTTCGATTTCTCTTTGCCGTTTATCCTCTGCATATATGCCGACAGTCACAATAATTGGTGCAGGAAGAATGGGCGGAGCGTTGGCGGTCGCGCTGAGCAGGGTCGGCTATGCGATCGACAAATTTGTGATTCGCTCCAAGCGGTCGGATCTCACTTTTTCGCGTCACATCAACGGCTCGCCGGCAGTCAGCAATTGGGAAGACCTCGATGGTATAAATTCCGACCTTGTCCTCATTACAACACAGGACTCCGAGATCGCGAACGCCGCTAAAAGCCTGAAACCGTTCGCGACCGGCGGACAGGTTGTCCTGCACACAAGCGGAGCGTTGTCCGCGGCCGTTTTGAGCGGACTTGGGAGCACGGGAGCCGCTGTCGGATCAATGCATCCGCTAGTGGCGATAAGCGATGCGGTGAGCGGTGCGGAGAAGTTTGAGGATTCGTACTTTTGTCTTGAAGGAGATGCCGGGGCCGTTGCTGCTGCTCAAAACATGGTAAGCGATCTGGGCGGAAAAGCGTTCTCGATCGACACCAGGTTCAAGGCCCTCTATCACGCCGGAGCGGTCATGGCCGCGGGACATGTCGTCGCATTGCTCAGCATGTCGCTGGAAATGCTTGCTAAATGCGGTATCACCGACATTGAGGCGCGCGAGATAGTCAAACCGCTTGTGAAAAGCACGATCGACAATGTGTTTGCGGTTGGCCCGGAACGTGCGTTGACGGGGCCTTTTGCTCGAGCCGACGCGGAAACGTTTGAGGGTCACCTGGAGATCTTAAGGGAAACGGTGAACGAAAATGTGCTCGAAACATATCTTTCGCTGGCGAAGAGGTCACTTGAGATCGCGGCGGAGAAACAAAGGCAGCCGGCGCGGTTTGAAAACCTGCAGGAAAAGGTTTTGATAGAGAAAAAGCGGACGGAATGCTAAAATATTAGTATATTGCTAAGGACGATGACGAAAAAGAAAGATCCATTTGAAAAGGAGCGGGAAATTTTTCTCGAACATATCCAAAAGGCGGGTTTGCGGCGAACAGGCCAGCGCGACCTGATAATGGAGATCTTCTTGGACACCGAGGAACATCTGACAAGCGAAGACCTCTACTGGCTCGTCCAGCAGCAGGACCCGACCGTCGGCCACACCACGGTTTACCGGACGCTGAAGCTTTTGACCGAAGCGGGCCTTGCACGCGAGGTACGCTTCGGCGATAACAAAACTTATTACGAACATCATTATAATCACGCGCATCACGACCACATGATCTGCACGGAATGCGGCAAGGTGATCGAATTTTTCTCGCCTGACATCGAGAACCTGCAGGACCAGATGGCGGACAACTTTGGTTTTAAGCCGACTCATCACAGTTTGCGATTGTGGGGGATCTGCAGCGATTGCCAGCAGCGGGCCGAAGGGCCGCATACACCGGCGCCGGGAGCGCAGCCAAAGGTCAGGGTGAAAACGATGATCGAACACTAAAATCGAATGGCAGAAGTTGACATAAAATTTGAACGCGAAGGTTTGGAAGGCGTCGTCGCCGAAGGAAGTTACCTTATCGACGCGATGAAGCGTTTGGGAGTCAGGCTTGATGGCGTTTGCGAACCGCAGAACGAAATTCATTTTTGCGCCGTGACGGTGACGCAGGGCGCGGGGCTTTTGTCGGCCGAGACGTCAGCCGAGACGGAGTATTTTGCAAAATACGGGCGCGGCGATAACGAAAGGCTTGCGTGCCAGACCAAATTCGAAAGAGGCGGAGAGGTAACCATCATGACCAAGGAAAAGAAAGAGGAGCCCGCGGCAGCGGCGGACCGCGAGGCCGAATACAGAAAAGAATTTACCGAGTTGCCGCTCGAAAAAAAGATCTCAAGCCTGCTGCAGCTTGAGGCGATCGCACTGGGTGAAACAGTATCTTTTGTGATCAATTCGCCGTTCAAGGTTTTCGAAAAAGCGATGGACGTAATGGCTGAGTTCGGTTTTAAGCTCGAGAAGGAAGCCAAAGAGGCGACGCGGCCGAAGGAACACACCAAGACCGAGGGCGATGAAACCGACGGTGAAGGAAAGCCGCACAAGGCATCGCATGCCAAGAAACCAAAGGCTTAGACAGGAAATCGTGAGCGACGACAAGATGCAAAAGCGCATGGCCAGTTCGGTCAAGGAAAAGGGGCAGTATTTCCTTGCGTTCGGCGTTATTGCGTCAATGCTCGCGATAGCGGGGTTTCCGGTGTTCGTAATATTTTTCTTCGGAATTTTCGCCTATTTTTTGTGGAAGGTCTTTTCGGCCGGCCCGCGGAACGAGACGCGCGAGATCTTTGAATTTTACCTGACGGCTAACGACATCTTGCGCGACGACGAACGCCGGTGGTACGGATTTGAGATAAAGGAATCGATAGCGCGGGGCGAACGGCTCTTGACAGAAATGAAAGGAGCACCGCCGCTTGTCCATTTCGCGCTTGGGGCCTTGTACAACAAGATGGGCGACCACAGCGCGGCGGTAAATCATCTATCATACGTCGTCGAAAACGACAAATCGGACGAAAGAGCGTTCGTTCACCCTTCGCCGGAATTGCGAAATTACGTACGCGTTTTAAGAAAGATCGAACGCGACCCGACCGAGGCACCGCTCACATCGAGTGCGGTGCGCGCATTGGAACGAGCACGAAAGAACCGTGCTGCGGTATTGCTCGGGAACAGCCGACAGGTGCTTGCTGCAGCTCCGCCGCCTGAGGAAATTGTCGTTGAGGCGATCCCTCTTCCGGCGCCGATGCCGAACGAGCATCCGTCTGTGACGGTCGAAGAAGCCGAGCCGGCCGGCACCAACGGGCACGACGCGAATGAACAGCACGCTGTGCAAAACGGCAAATCGACTGTACGGCGCACTGCCGAAAAACGAAAGAAAGATCCGTTTGCGGATCGCAAGCCGATCTCCGAGGTGCTTCACGACATCTACGATCGGAATATCCAGTGATCACTTGAACCCGAAGAAATTCTTGATCGACTGCAGCACGCTGCGGCCGTCGGTCGCTTGGGCTGCTGCGATATCAGATGTGGTCGTAGCAAGAGCGCCGCGTCTTTCCTCGACTATCTCGCATACTAGCTTCATCAATTCTGGATTGCTTTCAAAGATCGGTTTTAACGCGTTCTTGCGGATCTGCAGGACCTCGGTTTCCTCGACAGCGACGACCGTTGCCGAACGCGGCTCGCCGGTAAGCAGGCTCATCTCGCCAAAGAAATCGTTTTCATAAAGCCGGTTCACGACCTTTGGAACACCGTTGTCCGGGATCTGCACGTTCACGTTGCCGCGAACGATTATGAACATCGAGTTGCCTTCCTTTCCCATGCGAACGATCGACTCGCCAGGGGCATAGACACGCTTTGCGGCGGCCTTTGAGAGCCTCTGAAGCTCGTCGTCGGACAGTGGAGCGAAGATCGGGATCCCGCTCAATCGCTCGAGGATCATATTGATCGTTTCGTCGAAAGCGGTTTCCTGCGGTTTTGTTTCGATATGGATCGTTCGGGTCGGGTACGAAAACTCGATCTTTTCCCGCTGGAAGAGATACCAGACGCGTTGGCGGATCGCCGCATCGGTGTCGTTGTATTTTGTGTAATCTTCGATCCAGTATTTGATCTCAAATTCGATGCCGCTGTCGCCGAGGTTTTTGATCCGAACTATCGGGCGCAGTTTTGGCGAGACGTTTTCGACATGACGAACCGCTTCGCGAACGAGCTGGGCGGTTTTTGCCGGCGAGTTTACATACAGCGTACTGAAATAGACGACGCGGGCATTCAGATTGCCGCGGGGCGCGACCTCGATCACCTCCTTGCCCAAAACCGCGTTACTGATTATGAGCAGCTTATTTTGAAACGTTCGGATCTTGACGCCGCGCCACGAGACGCTTTCGACGACGCCGCTGCCGCGGTTGCTGATATTTATCACATCGCCGACCTGAAAGGGCTGGTCGGCCTGCAACGCAATTCCCGCAAATAAATTCCCAAGCGTTTCCTGCAGCGCGAGACCGACAACGATACCCAGTATCGTCGAACCCGTAAACAGCGGCGCAAGCGGCACGTTCGGATATTGCGACTGGAAAATGACGAAGAAGGCGACGATATATATGATGACCGAAAGGACCGTTTTTACGAGCGACGATATCTCGGACTGTCCGGAAGTTTTCAGCACAGTTTCGAATATCAGGTAGCTCAAAAAGCGTACGATGGTGATCACCAGCACCATCCATAACAAGATCTTGAGGATGTGAAAAACGGTGGTGATGAGAACTACCGTAGTTTCTGTCATCTTGCCGGGCAGGTTATTGCCGTCAGATGCTACTGGGTTGCCTTCGGGCGTTATGAGAAGTCCGAAATGGACGGCGATATATTCTCTCACCGAGCCTTCGATAAACGGGAAAATCAGCAGAAGAAGCGTGACGACGCCGGCGAACAGGACAAAGACGAGAGCCTTCTTTTTCAGGTCAGGAGCGGGCATATTGGAATTCTGAGCTAAAACATATCAGCAATCGTTTTCGCAATCAATAGAAAAGAGAGGAAGGACAGCGTGACGGTAATCGTCCAGGCAAGAATGTTGTAAAAAACGCTGTTTCGGTAATCGCCCATTATCTCCTTGTTGTTTGCGAGCAGGACGATGGCGGCAAGCAAGATCGGCAGGAGCAAGCCGTTTATGCATTGGGTCACGAGCAGCAGTTGGATCTGCGGAATGCCCGGGATCAACGCGACGAATGCACCGATCAGCAGCAGCGCGGTGAAGATGCCAAGAAATATCGGAGCCTCGCGAAACGTGCGCGACAGGCCCTTTTCAAAACCCAGGGCTTCGCTTAGCGAGTAGGCCGTAGCGAGCGGCAGGACGCCCATCGCCAGCATCGACGCTCCGAACAGTCCGGCGGCGAACAGGTATCCGGCGTAAACACCGGCGACCGGAGCGAGAGCTTTTGCCGCGTCGGCAGCATCCTCGAGTTCGATGCCCTGCGAATGGAGCGTGGCGGCGGTCGAGATCACGATGAACGCTGCGATGAGGTTTGCAAAGACCACGCCGATTATCGCATCGGCACGTGCGACCGGCAGGTCTTCTTCATCCATTCTTTTCTCAACGACCGAGCTCTGGATATAAACCTGCATGAACGGCGTTATGGTCGTACCGATCAACGCCATAACTGTGAACAGGTAGCCCGAATCTAGGCTGAAACTCGGCGTTACAAATTCCTTGCCCACCTGCAGCCAGTCGGGTTTTGTCAGGACGGCCGAGACGATATAAGTGAGAAAGAGCAGCGAAAGTAGCAAAAACGCCTGTTCGACGCGTTTTGGGGTGCCTTTTACGACCAGCCACCAAATGAGGAGCGCCGTCAGCGGAACCGAAATATAACGCGATATGCCGAAAAGTTCGGACGCCTGCGCGATGCCTACGAATTCCGCAACGATGATGCCGGTGTTCGCTATAAGCAGCGCCAACATTACGAACGCCGACCAGCGAACACCGAACTGCTCACGGATCAGATCGGCAAGTCCCTGGCCCGTCACAACGCCCATTCGCACGCACATTTCCTGTGCGACGATGAAGCAGATCGTCATCGGGATGAATGACCAGAGCAGGGAATAGCCGTAGTGGGCGCCGGCCGTAGAGTAGGTTGCGATGCCGCTGGCTTCGTTGCCCGAGCTGGCTGCGATGATGCCGGGGCCGAGCAGGCCGAGAAAGGCGTAGAGACGATATTCACCAAGCGAGCGACGCAAACGCGAAGGAACACGCCCAAGCGTTCGCACAAATCTCTTTGGTGAAATACGCGCCCTTTCCATTGGTTCTACTATCGCCGTCGGTCATTTTCTGAAGTTTCCGGCAACCCGCCGAAATTTTGACTATAACCCTTAAAAGAATTATCGACAAGCAGAGCCATGAATTGGCTATGATCCGTGCGAACATTTATCAAAGATATCCGAAACTGTCACATTTTGTCCCAAGTTGGGACAGCGTGGGACAAACATGTTATTGAAAACAAAGGAGTTAGTGCTGTCCCAACTTGTCCCATTGTCCGACAATTTTTTGCGGCAAGCCGGCAGATGCAGCCGGGTTTTCAAATATCGAGCACATTGCCGAAAAATCGGCAATCATGTCGAAATATTTTAGCAGAGTTGCGGCAATGAAACAAGATATTAGTTGTGATACGATAGTCTCATGCGGAAAGACAAGAGTTTCCAAAATCGGAGTCGCGTCGCGACGGCATGAATTTAGCCGTGGGTTGAAACCCACGGCTAACGTCAAATAATC
>DATJGV010000290.1:0-3229 GCA_035494575.1 Pyrinomonadaceae bacterium
CAGGTCGACGAGTTCGGCAAGGCAACGGATGATGACGTTAAGGCTCGTGTCGATAACTTCTACACGCAGCTGAACAACAACCCGAATTCACAGGGTTACATCATCAACTACGGAACGCCTGCGGAGATCAAACGCCGCAGAGCACAGATCGTCAAGGCGATCAACTTCCGTAAATACGATGCAAGCCGTGTTACGTTCGTCGATGGCCCGGATCAGGGAACAGGCATAAATACGAAGTTCTATCTCGTACCGCCTGGAGCTGAAAATCCGGTACCGTAACGGCAATAGCTTTGTATCGCATATAAACGGTACAAACATGAAGTATGAAAGAGGCTTCTCGACAAGGGAAGCCTCTTTTGATTTGGGAGCGCGGACACTCTTGTCCGCATGCGTCGGTACGACGCAGAAAGAGTTTACGTGCTCTTAACGTTGAAATAATCAGAGTTTTATTTCGCACGATGTGCTCATGCGGACAGGAGTGTCCGCGCTCCTAAACGAAAAATATTTGCAATAATCCCGCTTTTATGTAAAATAGCCTTTAGTTGACCGCGCTTTGCGTTACCATTCCCTATGAGCAGCCTAGTCCGTTAATTTGCACGTTTTTGTGCAAACGTCTTGTGTCCATTCGTCATCAGATTGTTTGGGCCGGCGTTTTTTGATGCAATATCCATTTGATGTCATTCCCCAGTCAGAGCCGAAAAATGAATATGAAGAAAAGGTCCACGAAAGCCGCCGCATTCCGGTTAGTTATACTGGCCGCTGCGTTTGCGTTGTTATCGGTTCCGGTGTTGCCGTTCGTAAGCGGCGATGTCATTACCGATTCCGAAAAATTCACAAGCTGGCAGGTCGTAGGACCAAGCGGCGGCGATGTCCGCGTCGTAACCATCGACCCGCGGAACAAAGACCATCTGTTCATCAGCACACTTGACGGGCAAGTGTACACTTCTACCGACGCCGGCAAGTCATGGCGGCTCTTAGTCAATCTGAACCAACCGCAGCTTATTCTTGACCAGCTAATGGTCGATTCGCGCGATTCGAATATCATTTACACCTCCGGCCACCGATATAAATCCCCTGGCGGTTTTTTCCGCACAACGGACGGCGGTGTTACATGGAAGGAGTCAAAGGAACTGCGTAACGAATCTATACATTCGATGGCGCAGTCAGCCAAAGACCCCAACATGCTTATCGTCGGCACGCTTACAGGCATCTGGATCTCAAAAGATTCCGGCGAAAACTGGGAAAAGGTGTCGTCCTCGACCATGCCGGTAAACATCGATGCTCTCGCTGTCGACCCGAGAAATACCGACACGATCTATGCGGGTACCTGGTGGCGGGCATATAAGACCACCGACGAAGGCAAAAACTGGAAGCTCATCAAGGACGGTATGATCGACGATTCGGACGTGTTTGCCGTGACTCTCGATCCGCGAAATCCTAACCACATCATTGCATCTGCCTGCAGCGGCATTTACGAATCGACCAATGCGGGCGATCGATGGGCTAAGATACAGGGAATCCCGTCGCAGTCGCGCCGCACACGTGACATTCTTCAACATCCGACAATGCCCGGGACGATCTACGCAGCGACTACCGAGGGGTTCTGGATGACGACCAACGGCGGCAAAACGTGGATATTGACTACGCAGCGGAATCTTGAGATCAACTCGATCGCCGTGCATCCCGATGCGCCGAACCGCGTATTTATCGGAACCAATAATTACGGCGTGATGGTTTCGAACGACGGCGGCCGCAACTTCGTGCCGACCAACGATAATTTTACAAGCCGTTTCGCCTACTCGATCACACCCGACATCGAGCGTTCGAATCGCCTCTACGCGATGACGCACAATACGGCGACCTCCGGCGGATTCTTCTTTACCAGCGACGACGGCGGAAACACCTGGCAGCAGGCGAAGGATCTCGATATCAACCGCATTTCACCGTTCGCGCTTATCCAGAGCAAGACCGACCCGAACACGATGTATCTGGGCACGAACGTCGGAATTTTTACATCAGCCGACCGCGGAACGACATGGAAATTATTGACGCCGCCTAAGCCCGTAAAAACGGCCTCCCGCACGAAACGCGGACGAAAGTCTGCTGGATCCAAGACAACAACCGCTAAGGCGAAAACGCCCGCCAAGACCGCAGCTCCGGCCGCGGACGCCGGTCCGGTCCTTGTTCCGGCGCTGGCCGAAAAGGTCAAGGTTCTCGCATTTACCGAAGACGGTAAGAACGGCCTGCTCGCCGGTACCGACACCGGACTTTATCGCAGCTATGACGTAACAAAAGGCTGGGAAAAATTGTCGCTCGGCGACGGCGTCAGCCAGAACATTTTTGCAATTCACACATCGCCGCAGCGGCCGGAACAGATCTGGGTCGGGACCGAAACGTCGAGCGTTCTTGTCTCGAACGACGACGGCAAGACGTGGACCAAAACCAACGCGTCACCCGAGGGCATACCGGTCAGTTCGCTTGCCGTCGATCCAAAACGGCCTGATCACGTGTATGTCGGTAACGGTCAGGCGCTTTATTACAGCCGCGACGGAGGTCAAACGTGGACCCGCGGTCGTGGATTGCCGCTCGGCAACTATACCAGCATACTTATCGACCCGAACAACACTGACGAAGTTTTTATCTCCAGCGCACTCGAATCCGACGGCGGCATTTATTACTCCGACAACGCCGGTTCCAAATGGAAGCGGGTCGATTCAAAGGATATGAAGCTGCCCAGCCGCCGAATATGGACGATGGCATTCGACCCGACCGACCCCAGTCGGATATTCGCCGCATCGCACGCATCGGGTATATATCGCATCGACCGTCGGGTCGACACTGCAAAGGAAAATACTACGCGGCCGCGCATCGCAACCAACGGGAATTAAATTTAGGCCGCGAAAATATTTCGCGTATCTCGCGGTCAAAACTGACATCGATCATTTAGACGGCCACGCGGCCGTCTTTTTATTTCTCACTTGGCACTTGGGGCTTCAGATTCTATAATCTTTCAATATCAAGGAGAAACCCGCGTGAAGCAAGAAATCGCCTGTTCCGGCCCCAAAGGCAATGTAGTTCTGCATGTCGAAAGCATACCTTTTTCGGAGATTCCCGGACAGTCACGCCTTTTTACCGAGTATCAAAACGACCCTGCTGCGAAGCGCGAATTTTACCCGAACGTTCTGACATCGCACACGCAGGTCGTCGAACGCATTCCCGAAGTCCTCGC
>DATJGV010000291.1:0-29359 GCA_035494575.1 Pyrinomonadaceae bacterium
GGTTTCGCCGACCGGGGATATTCCGAACATGCTGCTGTTTGCCGCCCCTATGATCCTTCTTTATATCGTATCGATATTTATCGCATGGTTTTTTGGGAAGAAGAGGCAGACGGACGCCGAAGTCTAGAATATGGATCGAGACGCAGAAGGTAAGAGCAACCGAATAAGCCGTTTCGAGCATCTTGAAAGATTAAGGATTAGTGTCTAAAATACTAAGGCTTAAAGTAGGTTTCCGGATCAATTAGATCAAATGAAAAATGCGGCGGTAACAGGGCCGCTTTTGGTCAATGCCCACGTGCGGTGGTTTTGACCCTTCAGGAGTTTTGGATTTATGTCGAACGTAAAATTTAGCATTAGAAATTTTGCACTGACACTTGCGGTCGTTTGCGTCGGAGCCTTTGGGGCCTTTGCGCAAAAGGGTGACAAAAAGGGCGACGCGCCGGCTGAGGATATTAACAACAAGGTCCGCAACGTCAAGCCCGAGTTAAAAGACGCTTACAAACGCTGGATAAACACGGACGTTGCGTACATCATCACCAAAGATGAAAAAAAGGCCTTTTACGCGCTGGCGACCGATGAGGAACGCGAAAATTTTATCGAAAATTTTTGGCGCCGCCGCGACCCCAATCCCGACACGGAAGAAAACGAGTATCGCGAAGAATATTATGAACGCATCGCCTATGCCAACGAGCATTATGCCTCGGGCATCCCGGGGTGGAAAACCGACCGCGGGCGTATCTATATCACGTGGGGCAAGCCTGATTCGGTAGAATCACACCCGTCGGGCGGAGCGTACGATCGGCCTTCGTATGAGGGCGGCGGTTCGACGACGACGTATCCCTTCGAGACGTGGTTTTACAGGCACCTCGACGGCGTCGGAGACGGTATCGAAATAGAATTCGTCGACCCGACCGGTACGGGCGAATACCGTATCGCCCGTGACGCAAATGAAAAGGACGCTTTGGCCACGGTTCCGGGTGCGGGGCTGACGACCGCGGAGCAACTTGGACTTTCGACCAAGGCCGACCGCAATTCGATGGGCGCGCAGGGAACCAATTACATGCGCGAACAGGATATGCCGTTTCGCCGGCTTGAGATCATCAACAACCTGTCCCGTCCGCCGCAGGTAAAATTCAGCGATCTGCAAAGCTCGTTGACCGACTCGGGCGTTGTCGACAACAATCCGCTTGCGTTCGACCTGCGTGTCGATTTCTTTCGCCAGTCGGAGGACCGCGTTATAACGACGTTTACCGTCCAAACCGCAAATAAGGAACTGAAATTCGATACAAGCGGCGGGCTCGAACAAGCCAGAATGAACATTTTCGGCCGCGTCACAGCCGTATCCGGCAAGCGTTCGGGCATCTTTGAGGATTCGGTTACGACAAGCGCGACTGCCGAAGAACTGGCCGAGGCTAAAGACAGAAAGTCGGTTTATCAAAAAGCCATCGCCTTGACGCCGGGAACCTATAAGGTCGATGTTGTCGTTCGAGACGTGGGAACCGGCAACCGCGGCATCGTGAATTTAGGTTTCACCGTTCCGCGCTATGACGATAAGAAGCTTTCGACTTCGTCTTTGATCCTGACCTCGAAACTGCGCTCGACCGACGAACAGGACATCGGCCAGATGTTCGTTATCGGCAACGCAAAGGTTATTCCAAATCTCGAAGGTGTTTACAAACAGGGTCAGGACGTGGGTGTTTACCTGCAGGTTTACAACGCCGGAATCGACCAGACGACGCTGCGGCCGGCGGTCGATGTTGAGTACATTTTAAGCAAGGGCGGCAAAGAGGTTCTGCGTCAGGCAGAAGACTGGAGCGGCCTTAGCGATTCGGGACAGCGTTTGACGCTCGCGCGGCTGCTGCCGACCGACAAGATGCCGCTTGGCGATTACGAGCTTAAGGTCATCACCAAAGACCGCGTCGGAGGACAGGTCATCGAAAACAAAGGCAAATTTACGATCACGCAGTAAGTGGTGCAATAATTTATTTGAATTGATACGGACGCTATCTTTTTTTAGAGGCGTCCGATTTTGCATTTGGGGTCTTTACAAAGATTTTCTCGTCAGAGGTGATTTATGCTGCACAAAATTTTCCGTTCAAGTTTGGCGGTTATGATCTTAGGTATTAGTGTGTTTACCGCCGTGGCTCAACCTCCGAAACAGGGTGCGACTGATCCGGCCGCGAATCCTCGAAACGTAAAAAGCGAAGCCGATGACGCTTACAAAAAATGGATAACGGAAGACGTCGCCCCGATTGCAACCGAAGCGGAAGTTGCGGCATTCAAAAAGCTGAAAACGAACGAAGAGCGCGAAAATTTCATTGCGATCTTTTGGCAGCGGCGTGACCCGAATCCGGAAACGGAATTGAATGAATATCGCGAACAGTATTATGAGCGCATCGCCTACGCCAATGAGCATTTTGCCTCGGGCATTCCGGGCTGGAAAACGGATCGGGGCCGGATGTACATACGATGGGGAAAACCGGATTCAATCGAGTCACACCCGGCAGGCGGCTCATATGACCGGCCGAGCTATCAGGGTGGGGGTACTATTTCGGCGTATCCGTTTGAAACATGGTTTTACAGGCATCTCGAGGGTGTGGGCGACGGCATCACGATCGAATTTGTCGACCGTACCGGAACCGGCGAGTACAAGATCGCACGTGATCCGGAAGAAAAGAATGCAATGGCCATGGTCCCGGGTGTGAATCCGAACCGTACGGAGGCCGATTATGTGCGCGAACAGGATAATCCGTTTACACGGCAGGCGATTATACGGGACCTCGAAACCCCTCCGCGTGTCGTGAATAACGATCTGATGCAAACGCTCATTGGCTCGCCGCAGGTCGATAACAATCCGCTTGCGGTCGACCTGCGAATCGATTACTTTCGCCAATCCGAAGGCCGCGTGATAACTACCTTTACGGTTCAAGCGGATAATAAGGATCTTACATTTGTCGATTCAGGCGGCTTGCAAACTGCTAAGCTGAACGTCCTTGGGCTTGTAACAGCGGTGACCGGAAAACGTTCGGGAATATTTGAGGATGCCGTTACAACAAACTCTACGTCCGAGGAACTCGCATCGGCGAAAAACAGACAATCCGTATATCAAAAAGCTGTCGCGCTCGCACCAGGCAATTATAAGATCGATCTTGCAGTTCGCGACGTAACATCCGGCAACAAAGGCGTGGTGCGAATGGGCTTTGCCGTGCCGAAGTATGAGGACGGCAAAATAGGCACTTCGACCTTGATCCTTGCGTCAAAACTTAGATCGACAACCGACAACGAGATAGGACAGCCGTTTGTGATCGGCAACGCAAAAGTGATCCCGAATCTTACCGGTATCTTTAAACAAGGCCAGGAAGTCGGCGTTTATATGCAGGTTTATAATGCCGGCGTCGATCAAACTACGCTTAGGCCATCTGTCGATGTCGAATACATTTTACTCAGGGATGGAAAGCAGGTTTATCATCAGCCTGAAGATTGGACTGGCCTGAGCGATTCAGGGCAGCGACTGGTCCTCGCCAGGCTGCTGCCGACTGATAAGCTTCCTGTCGGAGATTACGAAATAAAAGTGGCGATAAAAGATCGCACCAACGACGTGGTTATTGAGAATAAGGGCAATTTCAAGATCACGAAGTAGGTTCGTTCAATCACTTTCGTTTTACTTCGATCAGTGGCGGATGTTTTCCTTCGCTGGTCGCAAATAATGTGTTGGCATTGCTTCCGTAGCCGATTGCCTCACCCTGTTTTCGGTCGCCGAGGTCGATCGGTTCTGGTGTTTGTTTCCAGATGTCGTCAAAATCATTATCGTTCGCGGGCAGGGTCAACTCATATCCGGCGTAGTAATCGCAGATGGCCACGTGCTTCCCGTCCGGCGATATGTCGCCGCCAGTCAACAGACCGTTAGGTACCGCGGGCACTTTTACCTCGGCAATTTTTTCTGCAATTACTGTCGAACCGAACTCCGGTTTTATTTTATATACACTTGACGGGGCGTCGTGCCGTTTTGTCAGCACATAAATATCGCCGGTGGTTGGATGAACCATCAACGTTTCGGCGTTGAGGCTTCCGTCCGGATAGGTAAATTTTACCGCATCAGCCGCATCAGTTTCGAGCGGCGATTTTGTGTCCGATTTTGCCGTATCTGGCGAGATAACAGGTTCTCCTACACGGTAAACGGCTTGTTCGGAGTGTTTCTTGCCGTTATTGCCGATCTCACCGATATAGATAAAACACCGCCCAGAAGCGTCTTTAAATTCCGCGATGTCTTCCCAATCGATATTGGTTGCGCCCTGCACTTTCCATGTGCCAAGGTTTTCGCCCTTTGGACCTATTGCAAAAATGAAAGGGCCGTCACCGGAGTCGTTGTGAGTCCAAAAAACGTTCGGCTGGCATTTTGATACGGCGATGCCGCTGCTCTCGATAATATCGTCGGAGGCGATTTTTCCTAAAACTGTTGGCTTACCAAACGGTGAACGGTCAGAATCGACATTTGCGACACTTCGTCCGTCGGTATGAAAAGCTGCGCACCCTGCCCCACATGCCGCGACAAATATGACAAACGCAAAAAATTTCGTTATAGTTTTGTTCGACATAATTCACCGAACTTTCATTATATCGCGTGTGACGAGTGTACAGAACTTCTTCCGGTTTTTGTCCGTAAAGATTTATCGATGATCGTGGGGACCGAATGGTTGATCGAAGCCGCAGGCTGCAGCAAAGAAGCGCTGCGCGATCAGACGATACTGCGCTCGATATTTTCGTCGATCATCGATGACCTGGAGCTAAAGACCATCGGTGAGGTCTTCTGGCACAAGTTTGAAGGTGAAGGCGGCATCACCGGCCTTGCCGCGCTGACCGAATCGCACCTGACCTGTCACACATATCCCGAACACGGACTTGCGACCTTTAATCTGTATTGCTGCCGGGCCCGACCCAAATGGGATTGGGAAACGAACCTCCACGAAACCCTGGGAGCGCAAGAGGTTAAGATAACAAAAATTGAGCGGGGAGTAAGTGGTAACGCAGCGGTCCCGGCAGGAGGCAACGTGTGAGCGTACTGCAGTCAAGCTGTCCTTCGTGCGGCGGACCGATCGAATTTACGGCCGGTTCGACGATCGTGCTTGTCTGTCCGTTCTGCAGGTCGGCAGTTGCGCGGACGGATCGCGGCTTGCAGGACCTTGGAAAGGTCGCCGAAATTGCCGAAACGCAATCGCCGCTGAAACTTGGTCTTAAAGGAACGTTTAACGGTCAGCGGTTCGAATTGACCGGGCGCGCCCAAATGCGGCATGAGCTTGGCGGTTACTGGGACGAATGGTACGCAACGTTTTCGAACGGTTGGGTCGGCTGGCTTGCTGAGGCGCAGGGGCGTTTTTATCTGACATTTTACCAGCCAATGCCGCAGGCCACAGAGCTTCCGTCATTTGCGTCGATCCAACTCGGCCAGTTTGTCGAAGGAATTCCGAGCAAGACGCCTCTGATGGTGCAGGAAAAAGGTACGGCCACATCCGCTGCGGCTGACGGCGAGATTCCATACAAACTTGTTCCCGGCGAGCAAAGCGACTACGCCGACCTCGCCGGCAAAGACGATGCGTTCGGCACGATAGATTACAGCAGCGACCCGCCGTGGCTGTTTATCGGCAAGCATGTCACCCTCGACGAGATCGGCCTCGGAGATGCGCGGTCCGTAACACGCGAGGCGCGTCGGGTCTCGTCAGAAGCGATGCGGTGTCCGAATTGTGGCGGTCCGCTTAACCTTGTCGCTCCGGATCAAAGCGAGCGCGTCACGTGCCCTAACTGCAATTCGCTGCTCGACGTAAATCAGGGAAATCTTACATATCTAAAAGCGCTCACGCCTCCGCCGGATCAGCCCGATTTTGTGCTGCCGGTCGGAGCGGACGGAACGTTTGCCGACGGAACGAAATACCGCATCATCGGCGCGATGGTTCGCGGCGTCACGATAGACGGCATTAAATATTTTTGGCACGAATATCTTTTGTATGAACCGACGATCGGTTTTCGCTGGCTGGTTCATTCGGACAATCACTGGAACTTTGTCGAGCCGGTAAACCCGGCGGACGTTACGCAAGGCACGCCCGGAATTATACAGACCGTTACTTACAACGGGCAGACGTTCAAAATATTTCAGGATGCTCCTGCCGTTGTCGAATACGTAAAAGGTGAGTTTTATTGGCGTGTTGAACAGGGTGAAACGGTCCGCGCTGTCGATTATGTGGCGCCGCCGAAAATGCTGTCGCTCGAGATGACGTCTGACGAGATGAACTGGTCGCTAGGCACATATATGACCAACGCCGAGGTCGAAAAGGCATTCGGCGTCAAAGATCTGCCGAAACCCTGGAACGTCGCGCCGAACCAGCCGTTTACGGCACGTTTTTATTACACGTGGGGATTTTTGCCTGTTCTTCTTCTGCTGATCATTGCGATCTTTTTGATCCCGTTCACGGGTTTGACCAACACCGTACTGTCGCAGCAGATCGTCCTGCCGCCGATGACAAATTCGGCGGCGCCTCAGACGACTTTCAGCCAGCCGTTTGATCTGAAGGGAAATCGAAACGTTCGCATATCGGCTACGGCGCCGGTAAGCAATTCATGGGCCGATCTCGACGTCGATCTGGTCAACGATCAAAGCCAGGATGTCGAATCGGTCGATATCCCGATCGAATATTACAGCGGCGTCGAGGATGGCGAGAGTTGGTCCGAGGGCGGCCCGGACCAGGACGCGATCTTGTCCTCACTGCCTGCCGGAAAGTACACTTTGCGGGTTGAGGGAACGTGGCAAAACTGGCAGCAGCAGATGCCCGTAACTGTAAAGGTCGAGCAAAGCGTAAACCGCGGCGTTAATTTTTGCGGCGCGTTTGTCTTGCTGCTGATCATTCCGCTGCTAAATCTATTTCGAAAATTTTCATTCGAGTCAAAGCGGTGGAAGGACAGTATGTTTAGCTCAAGCGGTTCGGATGAATGACATAAATTCAGAAAGTTATGTTTAAGAAATCTTTGTACATCGGATTCGCCGTCGCTGTGTTGATCGGCTATATGGCCGCCGGCTGGTTCGGTTGGGAGGTCGCAAATTCGGGCAGCCGGTCGCGCCTCGGCATGCCATTTATCTATAACGGTTTTCATGGAGGAAAATAATGCTCAATCTTTTGCTAAACACGCCCGCGCCGGGCATGATCGTAAAACTTGACGAGCTTTTGCCGGTGCTCACGACAACCGTAATATTCGTCGCCATCGGACTGATCGTTTTTACCGTTGCATTTCTTATTGTGG
This sequence comes from Pyrinomonadaceae bacterium, assembly GCA_035494575.1. Lineage (GTDB taxonomy): Bacteria > Acidobacteriota > Blastocatellia > Pyrinomonadales > Pyrinomonadaceae > OLB17. The sequence goes on from DATJGV010000291.1 coordinate 7,288, forward strand.
TTCTGGTCGCGCCGTTCTCGGTCAAAAAAGAGATCGAAGACGACCAGAACGTTTCGCTGGCGATCATAATCGGCGCCGTTATAATCGGTATTGCAATGATTATTTCGGCAGCGATACAGGGCACCTAAGCGACCTGGAAGACACGGTGACGCGGTGACACGGCGAATGCTTTTTACTCTCGGCGTCCCCGCGTTTCGCCGTCTCTGCGTCTCAGATTTATGAAGCAAACTCCGCTCTTGTTCCTCAATGTTTTTGTCATTGCCACATGCGGCTTGATCTACGAACTGCTTGCCGGGACGCTCTCAAGCTACGTTCTGGGCGATTCGATCACACAGTTTTCCATCATCATCGGCATTTATCTTTTTGCGATGGGCGTCGGTTCGTGGCTGTCGAAATTTATCGAAAAAGGTGTTGCGGAAAAGTTTGTGGAGATCGAGCTTGCGGTTGCGATCGTCGGCGGATTTTCTGCGCCGCTGCTGTTCCTTTCATTCGCGCATCTTTCGTATTTCAGCATCGTTCTGTATGCGGTCGTGTTTATCATCGGCGTGCTGGTCGGCCTCGAAATACCGTTGCTGATGCGCATACTTAAGGATGAGCTTGATTTCAAAGATCTCATCTCGCGCGTTCTCGCGTTCGATTACATCGGGGCCCTCGTCGCCTCGCTTCTGTTTCCGCTTTTTCTGGTTCCGAGGCTTGGCCTAAACCGAACGTCGCTGCTTTTTGGGATGCTCAATGCCGCGGTCGGCATATGGGGAACGTGGCTTCTGCTGCCGTTGATCAAACGAAATGTGACGTTTTTGCGGATAAAAGGCGCGGTCATTTTGGTGTTGCTTGCGATCGCATTTATCAAGGCCGATCGGCTGACGACGATGGCCGAAGACGCGCTTTTTATGGACAACATCATCTATGCGAAAAGCTCGCCTTATCAGAGGATCATCGTCACAAAAGGCAAAACGGGCTACGCGCTCTTTCTCAACGGCAACCTCCAATTTAACTCGTTTGACGAATACCGTTATCATGAAGCTCTCGTCCACCCGGCGTTCGCGGCCTACGGAGAAAACGCAAAACGGGTTTTGGTGCTTGGCGGCGGCGACGGCCTTGCGCTGCGTGAGATCTTGAAATACCCCTCGGTCGAATTTGTACAACTCGTCGATCTTGACCCCGAGATGACGACGATCTCAAAACACGTCCCGGCGCTTGGCGACCTGAACAAACATTCATTCGACGATCCGCGCGTGCATGTGACGAACGCCGACGCGTTCGTTTGGCTCGACGCGACGCAGACGGAACCGTTCGACATTGCTATTGTGGATTTTCCCGACCCGAATAATTTTGCCCTCGGCAAACTCTACACGACGCGCTTTTATAATTTGCTAAAGGCAAAACTAAAACCCGATTCTGCAGTCGTCGTCCAAACGACATCACCGCTAGTCGCCCGCAAATCATTCTGGTGCATAATCAAAACTCTCGAAGCCGCCGGTTTTACCGTCAAACCGTATCAAACGACGGTCCCGAGCTTCGGCATCTGGGGCTACGCCCTCGCCAAACTACAACCGTTCGACCCCCCGCAAAAACCGCGTCCGGGAATAGAGCTTCATTTTCTAAACGACCAATCTTTCGCATCGATGTTCGACTTTTCATCTGATACATCGCTGCCAAATGAAGAAATCGAAGTCAATCGATTGGATAATCAGGCATTAGTCAGATACTACGAAGAAGAATGGCGACGGTTTGAACAATAACCTTCGAACAAACTGAAAAGTGAAAACTAAAATCTGAAAACGAAATGGCAAATATTCTACAGGAAAAATCTTATAATTTTGCGCTGCGTGTGGTTAAGCTTAGCGAGTTTCTGAACAATGAGAAACACGAGTTTGTTCTTTCCAAAAAAATTTTGGATGCCGGAACCAATATCGGACTTTTGATCGAAGAAGGTAAACAGGGAGAAAATCGGGCAGACTTTATCCAGAAATATTCGGTCGCGAATAAAGAAACTTTTAAGGCACATTTTCTTCTTAGATTGCTCAGAGACTCGGGCTTCATTACTGATTCTCAAGCAAGTTCGCTACTTTATGATTGCGGTGAATTGCAGGGCCTTTTGATAACTTCTCTTAGAACCGCAAAAAGGAATGAATAGCATTTTCAGATTTTACTTTTCAGTTTTCAGTTTTTTCGAAGGGTGAATCTTTCACGAAGAGATCTTTTGGCAGCATTTCTCGGAGCGCCGTTTGCTTTAGCGGCGTGCCGGTCGGGTGCGTCCGAAAAGTTTCCAGATGGCGAGATCATTGGACAGACCGTTAGTTTGGGCCACGTACTGCGCGAAAACCGTAATTTCGAAGTCCCGCCGGATAATTGGGAAACAAAAAAGATTGCTATCATAGGCGGCGGCGTTGCGGGGCTGACGGCTGCGTGGAAATTCAGCAAAGAAAACTTTAACGACTTTGTTTTGCTCGAACTCGAAAAGGAGATCGGCGGAACGGCGCGTAGCGGACAGGGAGATCCGGTCGGCTATCCGTGGGGAGCGCATTATCTGCCGGTGCCGTTTCATGAGAATACCGAGCTTATTTCGCTGCTTGACGAAATGTCTTTGACCGAAGGCCGCGATGCTCACGGCGAAATCCAAGTAAAGGAACAATACCTCTGCCGTGAACCCGAGGAACGAGTTTTTTACAAAGGCCGCTGGTACGAAGGACTATATTTGAACGTCGGCGCCACCGACGATGACAAACGGCAGTTTACCGAGTTTCAAAAACGAATCGATTACTGGGTCAATTGGCGCGACGCGTCAGGCAAACGTGCATTTATTTTGCCGGTTGAAAATTGTTCGAATGATGCCGACGTGACCGCGCTCGATAAAATATCGTTTGCTGAGTGGCTCAGGCAAAACGGATTTACCTCAGATCGAATAATCTGGTATTGCGATTACGCCTGCCGTGACGATTATGGTTTAAAGCTCGACCAGGCGTCTGCGTGGGCAGGGTTGTTTTATTTCTGCTCGCGCGTGCGGCGTTCCGGCGTTGAATCGCAGCCGTTCATCACTTTTCCGGAGGGGAACGGACATTTTGTAAATTACCTTTTCAATAGCGTCCGAGATAACGTACGTAAATCACAGATCGTCGTATCGGTCGTTCCGAATGAAAAAGGCGTCGATGTTATTTGTCTAAATGGCGACGAACTGCGTGGCATCCACTGCAAAAAAGTTATCTTCGCATCGCCAATTTTTACGGCTCCGTACGTGATCCGCGGGTTTCGTGAGTCGCCGCCGTTCGATGCCTCCGCGTTCCAGCACAACGCGTGGTTTGTTGCAAATTTATTTTTAAAGGATAGGCCGCAGCCGCGCTTTGTGCGCGATTTTCCGCTCGCATGGGACAACGTTTTTTACGAAAGCCCTAGTCTCGGATATGTAACCGCGACGCATCAAAAAGGCATCGATTACGGTCCGACCATTCTGACCTATTATTATCCGATGTGTGCCGAGGAAAACGGCCGCACGAAACTTTTCAATTTTAACTGGCGCGATCTTGCCGACGTATGTCTAACAGACGTGGCCCGCGCACATCCCGACATCTATGACCTTGTGTCGAGAATTGATATTATGCGTTGGGGGCACGCGATGATCTCGCCCCGACCCGATTTTATATGGAGCGGCTTGCGAGAAAAAGCCGTGCGGCCGTACCGCAACATTCATTTTGCGCACACCGACCTGAGCGGCGTCGCGCTTTTTGAGGAAGCGTTTTACCATGGTTTGCGCGCCGCAAACGAAATTATGAATACGCCATGAGCGATATTGAACTGAGACCAACAAATCTCCATTGGCAAGCGGAAAGCGATCCTTTCGAAGACTGCTGTCTGCACGGCGGTGTTTATCTAAAGATCGGAAGTGTGTTTCTTTCCGATGGCGTTGATATAGATTGGACCGTAAGTGCTGCGGCATTCAATTTGTTGAATACTCTCCGAAAAGAGCATATGGTCAACGATGGTCGGCTTCTTATCCCCCACTGCGGGCATACGATGTGGGTGCTTGAATCTGAACCTGATAGTCTGTACCTCGGAGGGTGCGACATTGGCATTAACTGGACAATTCAACATGAAGCCGGCAAAGTCGTGCACAAACTGGGTGGTGACAGAAATGTGGAAATGAGTCTTTATGTCTGGCAAAAGGCCGTATGCCAATTCTCCGACGAAGTGTTTAAATTTTTCATGACTGCGTGGCCAAAAAATATTAATGATGAAGACGATCTAAAAGGCTTTGAATTATTCATGAGCTTATGGCGTCAACGTCGCGCCGCTGCTAGTAATTGATAAATGCAATCAGAGACGACGTTTCAAAAAGAAAACACTACTGATTTTTGGTTATTTTCCCGTGAGACAGACTTGACGGTTTTCTTGGGTAGCGCCGTAGCCTCATTGCTGCTTCTCGCCGTCGGCTGGCAGTTTGGAATTCTCAACGGCGAATCGCCTGAATGGACGTGGGTTTCAGCGGTGCTGCTGGTCGATGTCGCGCACGTTTGGTCAACTTCATTTCGCGTTTATTTTGATACGGCGGAGCTCAAGCGGCGGTTGTGGCTTTATATGCTCGTTCCGGTTTTTGGTTATGCGTTGGGTGTCGCGCTCTATTCCGAGGGCGAACTGACTTTTTGGAAAGTGCTCGCGTTTGTTGCGGTCTTTCATTTCGTGAGACAACAGTATGGCTGGGTCGCACTGTACCGGCGAAAACTGCGTGAGACCAGCAGCGTTACCTGGTGGATCGACGCGGCGGCGATCTATCTAGCAACCGTTTACCCGCTTGCGTTCTGGATGACGCGGCTGCCTCGAAATTTCGAATGGTTCGTGCAGAACGATTTTTTTGCACTGCCGGCCTTCGTCGAAACAGTTCTATATCCGATCTATATTGCCGCGCTGGTTGCGTATTTCGGCAAATCGATCTACCAATATTTCACAACCGGTTTTTTGAATATCGGAAAGGACGTGGTCGTCGCAACGACGGTCGTTTGCTGGTACGTCGGCATCGTTTATTTCAACTCCGACTACGCGTTCACGGTGACGAACGTGATGATTCACGGCGTGCCTTATTTTGCGTTGATCTACGTTTACGCCAGGACCAGGCGTGAATCTACCGGCCGCGTCTATCGAACGCTCTCACACAATTGGCTGATATTTTTGGCGACGCTGTGGGCGTTTGCGTATATTGAAGAGCTGTTTTGGCACCGCGGCGTGTGGCACGAAAAGGAATGGTTGTTCGGCAGTGATTGGGATTGGCAGGCCGCGAAGGTGTATTTGGTTCCGCTTCTTGCTCTGCCCCAACTCACGCATTACGTTTTGGACGGATTTATATGGCGCCGGAAAAACAATCCGGATTTCAAGCTAATCTAGGCGTTGATAACGGCGTTGCGGATTCGTGATTTTTCGTGTCGTTTCGTGGTTAAATATTCGGTAATGAACTTGGTCAAGCGCATTCTATTCTGCATCGTTCTGATTACAATATCGTGCGCAACATCCTGCAAACGATCAGGATCGTCGAGCGGTATCGACATTCTCGGTCCCAGCGACGACACCGTCGAAGCCGCGAAACTTATCGCCAGCGCGAACGAGGATCTGCAAAAGATAAAAGTCCTTTATAAAAACAACGAGAACAAACGCGAAGACCTGAAAAAAGCGCTTGAGGCTAACGATGCCGACAAAGTGCGAAAAATTTCCGATGATGTTGTTTACCTGATCAACGACGGTTCCGATAACGGCAAGTCGGCCGTGGACAAGATCGAAAAAGCGCAGGAGATGCAGATAAACGACGATTATCGCGAATATCTCCGCCTCAAAGAAGAGAGCCTGAAAAAGGAAATGGACGCATTTGAAGAATATCGTCAGGCGGCGATCCTTCTTCGCAACAGCTACGATCCGAAAAATGCTGCCGTGCGTGATCGGGTCAAGGACGAATTCAAAAACCGCAGCGAAAACTACAGGTCGATAATGGAATCGGCACGAGACTATTCAAACCAGGCGAACGAGCTTGCCAAGGAAGCGCTAAAAAAGCAGCAACAATAAATGCGGAGGACAAAATACGAAATAAACAGGGATAAAGGTTTCAGCACTAACTAAACTCCTTACATCCCCGTTTAAATTCTCTCGGCGTTTTGGTGGTTGAATAATTTTACAATATCTCACTATCCGGTCGTGCAAATATCATCGGTGCCGGAACCGGTTGCGGTGCCGCGGTCGGCTTCACCTTGAGCCGTTTTAACGCCGGAGCGTTCTCATCAAAAAGCGGAAAAAGATCGCCCTTCATCGCCTCGGGTGTGACTCGGACAGTTTGAATTTGGCGGTCACGAATTATTGTCAATTCGACATCGCCTTCGTTCTTTTCCGAGATCGCCTGGATAAGGTCAAAATTTCCTTTTACCGCCTTACCATTGACTTCGGTAATAACGTCGCCTGCTTTCAAGCCGGCCTTTGCGGCGGGTGAATTTTCACGAACTGTATTGATCAACAATCCCGCGCCGCCGGTCACGCCAAAATAATCGCCAAGCTGTTTTGTTACTGGCGACACGCTCACGCCGATCTGGCGCGACGAACCGCTTCGCCACACGTACATATCGTTTTCGCCATTGCCGGGCGCGACCTGTATGTTCGGCATTTCGCCCATATTCGGGAACGCGGGCATGTTAGGCATGTTCGGTATCTCGACCTTTCCCGGTGCATTTGGAAAATTAAATTCAAAATTTCCGTTTTGGAATGTGGGCGTCGGTCGTTTACCCATCGTAACGGTCAGGTTCCGTTCGCTGCCGTTACGCAAAACCGAAACTTTCGCTTCGTGATCGGGAGCGACTTCGCCAACCAGGCGGGTGAGTTTTCGTGCACTCGTAACTTCTTCGCCGTTAAAACGGACAATAACATCGCCATTTTGGAGCCCTGCGGCTTGTGCTGGCGAATTTTCCATCACCTTTTCGACCGCAACGCCTTGAACGTCGCGAAGCCCGAATTTTCCGTAATTGTCACGGTTGACCTCCTGCGTCTCAACACCGAGATAGCTGCCGCCTTCATCTCCGAACGACCAGGCAAAGGCCTTCGGCACTACCACCTTGTCCTTTTTGGGTTCGGGTGTTTTCTGGGCCAGCGCGGCGGCGCACGTCGAGGCCACAATTAATATGCATACAAATGATTTGCGGAACATAAAACCTCCAAATTTATTGAAATTTGCAGAAAGGGAATTTCTGTAGCTACTACGCTTGTTTCAATAAATTTGTTGCTGTAAGGCTGGAAAAAGGTTGCTTGGCAGCATGGTGGGAAGGGAATCACTGAACGAAAACCCGATACCCAAACCTTCTATTTCCCTAGTTTTTGAAGCCGCTCCGACGCCTCGTCAAGGGTTTCGTCCTTTTTGCAAAAACAAAACCGCACCTGCTGCGAGCCGAGCTGCTTTTCATGATAAAACGACGAACCGGGTACGACCGCCACGCCGATCTCGCGGATCAGATATTTCGTAAATTCGACATCGTCCGAAAAACCGAAATTCGAGATGTCGCACATTACATAATATGCTCCGTCCGGATAATCGCATTTTAAGCCGGCATTTTGCAGGACCGGCACGATAAAGTCGCGCTTTTTCTGATATTCGCGTTGGAGGTCGTCGTAGTAGCTCGGCGGAAGACTTAAAGCGTACGCTCCGGCATGCTGCAGCGGGTTCGCCGCGCCAACGGTCAGAAAATCGTGCACCTTACGGATCGCCGAGGTGATCTCAGGCGGTGCGATGCAATAACCGACACGCCAGCCCGTTACCGAATAAGTTTTCGACAGCGAATTTACAACGACCGTCCGCTCGCGCATACCGTCCAGCGTCGCCATGCAAATGTGTTCGGGCCGCTGTTTTTCCAATCCCACATCCGAAATCCCGGATCCAAAATCGTATGTGATATGTTCGTAAATCTCATCGGTAAACGCCAGCGCGTCAAATTCTTTACAAAGACCGGCGATAAACTCAAGCTCTTCGCGAGTAAAAACCTTTCCGGTCGGGTTGTTAGGGTTGCAGATGATTATTGCCTTGGTTTTTTCGTTAAACGCCGCGCGCAGCTCATCACGGTCAAAGACAAATCCTTCTTCGGTCTTGCGAAGCGGCACGTGCCGCGGTTTTGCGTCAGACAGTATCGCGTCCGGCGCATAGTTTTCATAGAACGGCTCAAAAACGACGACCTCTTCGCCTTCGTCGACCGTAGCCATCATCGCGGCGATCATCCCTTCAGTCGAACCACAAGTGACCGTGATCTCGGTTTCCGGGTCGATGTCCATACCCAAAAACCATTTTGTCTTTGCTGCGATCGCATCGCGAAAACTCTTGACGCCCCAAGTTATCGCATATTGATTATGATCGGCCGCGATCGCCTCCATCGCTTTTTGCTTGATGTCCTCGGGCGCGGCGAAATCAGGAAATCCCTGTCCTAGATTGACGGCGCCGTATTTCATCGCCTCGCGCGTCATCTCGCGGATCACGGATTCGGTAAACGAGGCGGCCTTTCGGGAGATGCGGTTTTTTGAGATTTTTGGTTGGGTCATATTTTGATATACGATTAGTCGTTTTTTTTGTCGTCGACGGTCACTGGCGTGTGTTTTTTCGCACGTCGGCCGCATCTTCCTGGCGGTTTTCCTCGGGCATTTGTACTATTTTAGCACGAAATTACTCGTAGCCATTCGGGTGTTCCTGGTGCCATTTCCACGCGCTTTCGATTATCTTTTCGAGTTCCGGATATTGAGGGTTCCAGCCGAGAACTTCGCGTGCTTTAGCCGAATCGCCAACTAGCTGCGGCGGGTCGCCGGCACGGCGGGGAGCGTTAATGGCCTCGATGGTTTTGCCCGTGACCTCTCGCGCGGCTTCGATAACTTCTTTTACCGAGTAACCATTTCCGTTGCCGAGATTTATAAACTTGGACTCACCAGCGCTCCTAAGATGGTCAAGCGCAAGCAGGTGCGCCTGGCTGAGGTCCGATACGTGAATATAATCACGGACGGCGGTACCGTCAGGCGTTGGGTAATCGTTTCCGAAAATGGAGACATGCGGGATCTTGCCCATCGCGGCAAACAACACGAGCGGTATCAGATGCGTCTCGGGCTGGTGGTCTTCGCCGCATCGTTTGGTCGCTCCGCTCGCATTAAAATAGCGCAACGCGACATATTTCAACCCGTAGGCCGTGTCGTACGCGTCAAGCGCGCGTTCGACCATAAGCTTTGACCAGCCGTAAGGATTGACCGGCCATTGCGTATGTTTTTCGTCGATCGGAACGTATTGCGGAACGCCATACGTCGCGCAAGTCGATGAAAAGATGAATTTTTTGACATTGTGCTCGCGCAAAATATCGAGCAGATTCAGCGTCGCAGAGAAATTATTGTGGAAATATTTCCCCGGGTCCTCGACCGATTCGCCAACGTAAGCGTAGGCCGAAAAATGCATGCACGCGTCGATTTGGCGCTCTGACAAAATGCCGCTCACAAACTTGCGATCGCCGATGTCGCCTTCGTAAAGAACGGCGCCCTTGCTGACCGCTGCCCTGTGGCCGTAAACAAGATTGTCGATGACGACGACCTCTTCACCTTTTTCTACAAGATCTTCGACCGCAACACTGCCGATGTAACCCGCGCCGCCTGTTACCAAAATCGCCATGTTTCTAATTTACGTTGCCGTGTTCGAAATTACAAAACTTTCTCCTTGAATGTGAATCGATCCATACGTCTGTATCGAAAATATACAGGCAAAATCGGCCCAAAAAAATCATTATGCAATACGAGAAATCATAACCCATTGAATGCAAATGGGTTAAGCGCATCAAGTACAGGCGGAAAAAAATTGGAACATAATTTGCTATATGTGCGTGTGGTTAAGTATGCAAACAGACAGAGCGGATGCCTTAATTAAGGTATGCTTTAGTTCTGCAAAAGAGGTGTTAAGAATTATGAACAGCAATCCGCGCTCACATCCGCCTGTTATTGTTCTGCTCGATGGCAGAGCAGCGACCCAAAACAGCCCGATCAAAAATTGGCTGCGTCACAGCAGATTTACGACCTGCGAGACAGCCGATCTGTTAACTCTGATGGAAGCGATCACCGACTACACGCGCAGCGAGCGTCCCGACGTGTTCGTACTCGAAGTCGATTCGTTGACTGACGATCTCGATTCCATTCAGCAATACATACGGACGTCTGCTACGGACGAGACGGAGCTTCCCGTTCTCGCGCTTGCACCGGTCGATAAATTTCCCAAACGGGACGATTGTTTTGTCGGCAGCTTTAAACAGGTAAAGGAAAAACTGAATGCTTACATACCTAACCCGCTGCATTCGAAAGCGGCAGTTACGTAACCGGTAAACGCCCCCGTTTTCCAAAAAATGCCCGATGAACCTAAGATCTTGTCGGAACGAAGGTACGTCAACCCGGTGTACGCTCATTCGTTTCCCGATCCGTATATTCTTAAATTTCGCGGTGAGTATTACGCCTATTGCACGGGTTTTTGGCATGATGGGCGCGTATTTGGCATCCTGCATTCGCGCGATCTCGTAAATTGGCGCGAAGTCGGCGGTTCGATGGCCGCACTCGATTCGGACGCACCTTTCTATTGGGCGCCGGAGGTCACCTACAACAACGGCAAATTTTATCTCTACTACAGCGTCGGTAACGAGGTCTTGATGCATCTGCGGGTTGCTGTGTCCGATCGGCCGGACGGCGGCTTTGTGGATGCCGGAAAGCGGTTGACCGAGCAGGATTTCGCGATCGACGCGCACGTTTTTACCGACGATGACGGTACACGGTATATGTTTTACGCGACCGATTTTCTCAAGTATAAGAACATCGGAACCGGAACAGTCGTTGACCGGATGATCGACTGGTTCACGCTTGCGGGTGACCCAAAGCCTGTTACGCGTGCTCAATATGATTGGCAGGTTTATGACCCGCACCGTGTCGAAAAAGGCGGTGTTCGCTGGTACACGGTCGAAGGGCCGTTTGTCTTGAAACGAAAGGGCCTTTACTATGAAATGTTCAGCGGCGGAAACTGGCAGAACACGACATATGGTGTGAGTTTTGCTCTGTCAGATAAGATTGAAAACGACGAGGAGTGGGCGCAATATTCCGACGGCGAAAAGATTTTACCGGTCTTGCGGACCCTGCCCGGAAAGGTGATCGGTCCAGGACACAACAGCATCATTCGCGGGCCGAATAATCGTGAGATCTACTGCATTTATCATAGCTGGACCGCGAACGGCCGCGTGCTTGCGATCGACCGGATGGATTTTGCAGGCCGGCGTTTGTTCGTCACCGGGCCAAGCTACGAACCGCAACCTGCTCCCTTTTTGCCGACGGTAAACGATCATTTCGACGGAAATTCGCTAAATGAAGACTGGACGGCGCATGGCGAATGGTATGTCTCTGCCGGTGAAGCGATCTCCGGCGCGGGGGGCGAAAATCGGCTGGTCTGCGGAACTGTCTCAAAATATTTCGTATGCGAGGTAAGCGTCCGGGCAGTCAGCGACGCGGGCGGCGAGGGTTCATTCGGGATCAGCCTTTACTCAGGCAACACGGACTCCGTTCGATTTTTCATCGTTCCGTCTCGCAAAGTCGCAATTCTTGAGAATGCAAACATGCACGATGAAGTGCAATTACCGTCGGAATTTCTGCCTGAGGCTATTCATCTGTTCCGGATCGAAAGGAACCAACGCTCTCTAAAAATTTCGCTCGACGATGTCCATTTATTCGAGCTTGAGGACGTTGATCCATCGCCGATCAATATAGGTCTGGCCTCGAACAGCATCGAAACGGCCTTTTCCGGATTTGCCTTGACTGAAGGATTCGAAGATCTCTTTGAAGATGATCGTGTGTCGGGCTGGGAAATGGTAGAGGAAAACGGAAATTGTCGCACGCAAGATGGTGAGCTTTTCATTTCAAGCAATGGCGACGCTGAGGTGGTTGCCGTAAAAATGCAGCCGCGGCTGGAATATGATTTTGCGATAAATGTCCGACTGGATAAACGCGGTGACGGAGCGGCCTGGGGTTTCGTTTTAGTTGATCAACATAAAAAAGTGCAGTGTAGCGTCACGATCGACGAGAATGCAAATGTTTGCCGCTTCAGGACGGGAGGACGGTCAAAGAAGCTGAAGCTGCCGGCAGGATTCATATCCGCTGACACTCGCCAGATCGGTGTCATGATCAACAATGGGAATATGATCATTCGTTTAGAGGATATAATTCTCGGAAAATCTGCAGCACCGCAAACCGAAACGGCCTTCGGTGTTTATTGCAAAGACGCGACCGTTGCTGTTGAAATGGCAAGACTTACAGCTCTGTAACTAATTTGCATCTATCTTGCCAAAAATCCCTTCTTAAAAATATGGCCATTTCATGGTTGAAAAACGGAAACGCGCAGGGTACGATTTTACTGTCACAGAAATCCATCCCCGATTTTCTTAAACAACCAACAAAAATTTAGGGCGAAACATTGAAAGAGCTATTTAACAACGGCGTACCGGATTTTCTATGGGCTGCCGGAATCGAAAACACATTTGTGCCGCAGACGCGGCCGGGCCACCGCGCTCTCGACGAATACGAGTTGATGGGCCATTACGGACACTGGCGCGAAGACCTGAAGCTGGCCAGGGATCTCGGATTGAACGCGCTGCGCTGGGGCGTGCCATGGTACAAAGTCGAACCGGAGCACGGAAAATTTGACTGGCAATGGACCGATGAGGTGCTGCCGTATATTGTCGAAGACCTCAAGATGTTGCCGATCATCGACCTGATGCATTACGGTTGTCCGTTCTGGCTTAAAAAAGAATTCGTAAATAAGGACTACCCCGAGCGCGTCGCCGAATACGCCGCGGCTTTTGCCGAACGTTACAAAGGGCTTATTAAATGGTACACGCCGCTGAACGAGCCGATCATCAATTCCCTGATGTGCGGATTACGCGGCCTGTGGCCGCCGTATCTCAAGGGCGAAAGAGGTTATACGCGGGTAATGCTGCAGCTTGCCAAGGGGATCATTCGCACCGTTCGCGCTATCAAGGAGATCGACCCGACAACGGTGATGGTCCACGTTGAGGCGACAGGTCTGACGCGCACGGTTCGTGAGGACCTTTCGGCTTTGGCGCGAGAAGAGCAACACCGCGGATATCTTTGTTACGACCTGATCTCCGGCCGGATAAATCACGACCATCTGCTCTACTCCTGGCTGGTTAGAAACGGCGCTCATCCGGACGAGCTGCTGGACCTTCAAAAAAATGCAATTCCGCTCGACGTGATCGGTATGAATTTTTATCCGCAGTGGTCAACGAAGCTGCTTTATATCGATAAACGCGGACGGCTGGCATTTCGCGAAACCGAACCTGAAGGCGACGGTTTTTATGAGCTCATCAAGCATTATTCAGAGCGATATCAGGTACCGATCATGATAACCGAAACCAGCGCGGTGGGCAGTGACGAAGTGCGTTCGCAGTGGCTGCGATCGTCTGTGGCGACGATCAAAAAGTTGCGTTCGCAGGGCACGTCGGTGATCGGCTACACGTGGTTTCCCCTGTTCACGATGATCGACTGGCGCTATCGATTTGGCACGGATGCGTTAGAAAATTATTATCTCGAGCTCGGACTCTACCGTCTGAACCGCGAATCGCAGAATCCGCGATGGTGCGAAACTCCACTTGTTCCACAGATCAAAGGTTACATTGCGAACACGCGCACCTCAGTTGGTAAATTGGGAAAAAGAAAGGCAGCTGTTTAATTATGAGGTTTTGGGTATTCGGTTTTGGGCTTTTGGTACTCGAACTGAAATACTTAAAAGCCCAAAACCGAAATTTGTCAGGCGATCGCATCGAGATTTGTAACACTGCTGTTGCCAACGGTAACAGGTAATCCGTTTGCGCGGACGACCATTGCCGCCGAGGCTTCTTTCCGTTTCATTCCGGCTATCTTTCCGTACACGGTCAGCGCCTGCGCGACGATCTGGTCCATGTTGTAATACTTGTACGTCGCAAGCCGTCCTACGAAATGCACATTCGGCAGCAGATCCGCCAGCGCTTTGTATTTGGCATACAATTCGGCGTTTTCCTTACGCGGAATCGGATAATACGGGTCGCCTTCGGCACGCGGGTATTCATAGACGATTCCCGTTTTCTTATGCACTTGTCCCGTTAAATATTTAAACTCCGTAACGCGTGTATATGGCTGCTCGTTCGGATAATTAATGACAGGCGCGGCCTGGTGAATTTCCGAGTCGTGGGTTTCGTGTCTGAACTCAAGCGAGCGGTAAGGCAAATAGCCATACCGATAGTCAAAATACGCGTCGACCGGCCCGGTGTAGACCATTTCCTTAAAATGTACGTCGCGCAATATCTCGCGATAATCGCAATTTAATAAAACCTTTATGTTCGGGCTGTCGAGCATATTCTCGAACATTCGGGTGTACCCGTGCAGCGGCATCGCCTGGTACATATCCGTAAAATAACGGTCGTCGCGGTTCGTCCTCGTCGGCACGCGTGAGGTGACGGATGCGTCGAGTTCCGATGGGTCGAGCCCCCATTGTTTTCGCGTGTATCCGCGAAAGAATTTTTCGTACAGATCTTTACCGACGGCATTTATCACAACGTCTTCAGATGTTTTAATAACATCACGTTTTTCTCTAATTTTCTCAAAAAACTCTGCTACCTCGAGTGAATTCAGATTCATGCCGTAAAGCTTGTTTACGGTATCGAGATTGATAGGTATCGGAACAAGCATTCCGTCAACACAGGCAAGAACGCGGTGCTGGTATTCGCGCCATTTTGTAAATCTGGAAAGGTAATCAAATACGTCTTTTGAATTGGTGTGAAAGATGTGAGGCCCGTATTTATGAATTAAAATACCGTCGTCGTTATAGCAATCGTAAGCGTTGCCGCCAATGTGCGGCCGCTTATCGCATATCAATACCTTCTTGTTCGAGCCATGTGCCAATCGTTCTGCCAGAACACTTCCGGCAAAACCCGCTCCTACTATCAAATAATCAAACATTAATTTCTCCCCTCGTCTCGTTAACGCAGTTAAACTGCTCTTGTAAATACGCCGGGCGGCCCGGCAATAACCTGTTCCATGATCAATCCCTTCATTTCGTTAAATGTCTTGTCCCACGACGTCGCAGACAGAAATGCGTCAACACGCGACAGCCAGTAATCGGAATCGCCGACCAGGAATATCCTGTTTGCAGCCGCGACAAACTCGTCTGCGGTCGATGCGATCTCGACCAAACGCATCTCACCGTACGGCCGAACAACGTCACGCACCGGCGTCGAGATCACCGGCTTTCCGGCGGCAAGATATTCCGGTGTTTTTGTCGGGCTGATAAAGCGGGTGGATTCGTTCAGCGCAAACGGCATCAACGCGATGTCCCAGCCGGCGAGATAGGCAGGCAGTTTCTTATAATTCTTACCACCCAGGTAATAGATATTTTCACGTCGCGGCAGATCTTCTTCCGCAATTTTGACCACCGGCCCGACCATGACAAAACTCCATTCCGGCCGAAGTTCGGCCATCTTCGCCAGCAGATCAATATCGAACCGCTCGTCGATCACGCCGCAAAATCCAAGTCGAGGCCGCGGAATGTTCGCCTGATCATCAGGCTCATCCGTAGTTGTACGCGCCTGCGCAAAATGCTCGCGATCGATGCTGGAAGGAAACGCGAAAACTCGACGATGCCTGTCCTTTTTCGCTTCGTACAAACTTTGTCCGCCAGTGAATAACAGATCCGCGATGCCAAGCAGCTGCCGCTCGTTTTCGAGCAGGTCGTGAGGCGCAAATTTGAACGCCGACAGTTCGTCCATGCAGTCGTAAACAACGGCTCGCGGATGCAGGTTTCTGCTCCAAGGCAGCATCTGCGGTGTGTAGTACCACGAAATGTAGTTCGTAATGTGATAGTCGTCGAGCAGCTTTTCCAACAGCGATTTCAAAAAGCCGTTGGCATCTCCGTTTGCCGAAGGCGGAATATGCGGAACGACAACGTGCAGATCATCTTCGCGTTTTGACACGTCGAAGTGCGCAGCATCGCAGTCAAATATAGGCTCTTCAATAAAAAATACTCTGGTTTCCCTGGCAAAGCGGCTTAGAAGGTGTTGCGGACGCTGATAAACAAAATCCCAACGCAGATGCGAAAAACATAATACGTCGGGCATTTTGGATAAAGCTTCGTTCATAGTACAAAAATCAAGAGCAACCGGTTTTATCCGGCTGTCGGGTCTTTATCGATCTGGTCGATTACAGTCAATTATATCAAACACACACGCATCTCCTGTGTATGCTTCCATACCTCACGCTACGGCTTTAAATTATCCAGAGCAAACAACGTACCAATTGCAGAGCGAAACCCAGCTGCCAGACGGAAAGGCTTGTGGTTCCAACCGGTTTGCCCGAAAGGTCGAAAGGTCGAAAGAATTAGTTGAGGGCGAGAAGTGTAAGCAAACAGTACATTATTGGATCGCGGGTTTCACGGTGCGGAACACGAATAGGGATCGGATGCAGCGGCATTCTACGCCGCTGCGGCTCCATTTAAAAGCGATTTTTTTATGCACGCCGGACACTGCTCGGAATGGACAGTGAGAGACAAACGCTTCGAGAGATACATTTCGATCGGCTTCCATTCACCACTTTCACTTAGGACGTAATCGTGGCAGCCGACGCATAGATAATGGTCGCCCGTAAGCTCAGTGATCCGATTATTCCCGGTCACAAGTTCCATATGCGTGCGGACCTCTCCTTGGGGAAGGCCATCGTGTTCCTTTTGCTTCACCGGTTCGTATTCTTCCTCGGCGAACCGTTCATGTAAGCTGCGAAGCTGAAGAGAAAGCAGGTACTGATGATAACTTTCAGAGATCGCGTGATAACATTCACAAGCGACGGACTCTAGTTTTTTGTCGTTGAGGATCGCGATGCTTCCCCGTACATAGTCGATCAGCCCTTCATCCTTTAGTGCCGAAGCAGCAAGCGTTACACTTGGGCGATGGACACACAGCATCTGCGCCAAATGGTCCTGGGTGATCTTGATCTTGTTTTTTTCCATGCGGTCGTTGCACATCAGCAATAGCCGGGCAAGGCGCTGCACAACGCTGTGATGGCTGCTGCACGCGCCCACCTGCGCGACCTGGTTAAAGAATGCCGACGCGTAATTGGCGATAAATTTCTGTAGAACCGCGCTGCGTTCAAAAACGGGACGAAAATTTTTAATGTCGATCTTTATGCTGTAACCCGACGTTTGAACGCATGCCTCACGCGTTGATACCGAGTTTGACATCAACATCTCGGTTCCCGTCATTCCTTCGCTGCCGATGAGTCCGGACTCGACCGATGCTCCATCATCAAAAACTGTTAAATTGGAGATAATACAGTCCTCAGGAAAGTAAAGCGCCGTGGATGGCACGATCGGATGGTGAATTACATCTCCGCCGGCAAGTCTTACTCTCTCGAAACTCGGTCGCAATGCCTGAAACTCCGTTAGAGGAAGGGCACTAAGCAGTCTGTTCGTACTAAGGGGATGAAGAGAAATTCCCATAATAGAACCTCAAAAGCTGAACTATTTCAATACAGTTATTCCGTGTTGGAGTTGATAGCAACTATTATGCCTCTAAAGAAGGATTTTTCCAAGATTTTTCTTGGGCTTGCGGAGAAAATCTCGTGTCCGGTGTTGAATTTGGAACGATTTATGCAAGAAGGGATGCAAAACACTCAAAATTGATATGACTTGTCTGGAAAACACGATTTTCAAAAGCTATTTTATGGGCGGATTCGAGTGTTCGAGTAACCGTATGCGGCGGGGGCGCAGACTCGACCTGATCAATTCGACCCGGCATGAGGAATTTGCAAAGGCCGATTACCAGCGGCTGCTCGATATCGGCATGGGGACGGCCCGCGACGGCTTGCGCTGGCACCTTATTGAAACTGAAAGAGGCCGGTACGATTTTGCGAGTCTGGAAGCGCAAGTCAGAGCAATGCACGAGACCGGCATTCAAGTGATATGGGATTTTTTC
This sequence comes from Pyrinomonadaceae bacterium, assembly GCA_035494575.1. Taxonomy (GTDB): domain Bacteria; phylum Acidobacteriota; class Blastocatellia; order Pyrinomonadales; family Pyrinomonadaceae; genus OLB17. The sequence goes on from DATJGV010000291.1 coordinate 25,299, forward strand.
CATTACGGATATCCTGACGACCTCGATATCTTCAGCAGCGAATTTCCGGTCCGGTTTGCAGCGTTCGCAGCGGCTTCCGCGAGGTACCTCAGTTCGTGGACAGATGGGCCGCTAATGATCTGTCCGATCAACGAAATATCTTTTTTCTCGTGGGTTGCGGGCGAAACCGGCAAATTCTTTCCTTTTGCGAAAAAGCGCGGCCATGAGATGAAACGGCAGTTAGTAAGGGCCACGGTCGCCGGTATCGATGCAATTCGAAGCGTTGCACCCGACGCGCGCTTTGTTCAGATAGATCCTGCAATAAACGTTATCGGCTCGGCAAAAAATCCGAGATCGCTGCAAGGGGCGGCGGATTATCATGAATCGCAGTTTCATGCATTTGACATGGTTTGCGGTTTGGCGGAGCCAGAGCTAGGCGGTGACGAGCAGTACCTGGATATTATCGGCCTAAACTATTATGTGCATAATCAATGGCGGTATCCGAACCGAAGAAAGATCCCGCCCGGCCACGACGATTACAGACCGTTCCGGCACATTCTCGCCGATTATTTGGAAAGGTACCGACGGCCGCTGCTTTTGGCGGAAACGGGTATCGAGGACGATGAACGCCCTTCTTGGTTCAGCTATGTGGCGGGCGAAGTACTGGCAGCGATCACAAACGGCGTTCCAGTTCAGGGAATTTGCCTCTACCCGATCGTGAATCATCCGGGTTGGGTTGACGACCGGCATTGCCACAACGGTTTATGGGATTATATCGGTGAAAACGACGAGCGCGAGATCTACGAGCCGCTCGCGGAGGAGGTCAGACGGCAGATAGAGATCTTTCAAAGGTCGGCATGTTAGCGCATTGCGATCATTTTTCGGCCAGACTAAAATTTGCGCCAGCCGAAAAATATCGGTCATTGTTGGCGTTGCCCTGTATACCATCGGATGGCGGCTGCTCAAACTGGGCTTCGGGCAAAAACTGGCCGAACGCCCTAAGCATCATATCCCTATCGCGATGGTTCAGGGCTTCACGCAGCTCGCTTAGGATGCGGCCCACCTGGTCCGGCGGGTACGTTGCGATCTTGCCGATAAATATCTTTGGATGACGCGTACGCAGAAGATTTTCACCGGTGATCTCAAATTCTTCAAAGAGTTTTTCGCCTTTCCTGACACCGGTGAATACTATATCAACGTCTTCGTAAGGCGTAAGACCCGACAGTCTGATCATGTCCTTGGCAAGATCAAGTATTTTGACGGGCCGTCCCATGTCGAGGACAAATATTTCACCGCTTTCACCCAGCGCACCGGCTTGCATCACGAGTTGCGTTGCCTCCGGAATGGTCATAAAGTAACGCGTCATGTCCGGGTGGGTTACGGTTACGGCCTCGCCATTGCGGATCTGGTCGCGAAAGATCGGAACAACAGATCCGGTCGAGCCCAGGACGTTCCCGAAACGAACCGCGACATAATTTGTCGGATAAAGCTGGTCGAGGGTTTGCACGACGATCTCGGCTACTCGTTTTGAGGCGCCCATTATCGAGGTGGGATTTACAGCCTTATCAGTTGATATCAGAACGAAATCCGTCGTGCCGTATTCACCCGCCAACGTAGCGACCAAGCGCGTCGTGAACACGTTGTTCTTGATCGCTTCGCCGGCGTTAGTCTCGATCAGCGGTACATGTTTGTGCGCTGCGGCGTGAAAAATTATTTCAGGCCGATATTCCTCAAATATTTCGCGCATTCTCGGCTCGTCTCCGACGTCGGCCAACAATGGAATAAAATGCGCGTCGCTGCCAAGTTCATGGGCGATCTGAAACAGCAGAAATTCGGCCCGTTCCACCAACAGGAGCTTTTTCGGTTGGTAGGCTGCGATCTGGCGGGCTAGCTCGGAACCTATCGAGCCGCCTGCGCCCGTAACCATGACTGTGCGGCCGCCAAGAAAGTCGCCCAGGTTTTTGTCATCAAGAGTAACCGGTTCGCGACCCAAAAGGTCCTCTATCTGCACGTTTCGCACACGATTGATCGAAACATGTCCGTGGGCGATCTCGTTCAGGCTTGGAACAATTTGCGCCTTTACCGAAATGGCGCTGCAAATATCGAGTAGATCCCTAATTTCCTTGCCCTGCGGATCGTCGATGGCAATGACGATCTGTTCGACATTTAGCTCCTTTACCAGCCGCGGCAGATCGGCCGTTGCTCCCAGCACCTTGATCGAGCTGACCCTTCCGCCCCACTTTCCTTTATCGTTGTCGACAAATCCCCGAATGTCGAGTTCCGCGTCGGCACGCCCAAGCATCTCCTTTGCCAGCGAGGCTCCTTTTCGTCCGGCGCCGACTATCAACGTCGGACGGCGTTTGAGTTTTGGCCTGGGGCTAAAAAACCGTCGCTTTTCTCCAAGTTCGTAAAAAAAACGGCGAACGACGCGGATCGTGACCAATCCGCCGAACGCAAGAACGGTGTCGATCAATATCACCGAGATCGGCACCTGCCATTGGCGAAAGCTGGTCAACGTAAGCAAAAACCGCAGCGCCAGCAAAATAGAACCTGAAATAAACGCGGCTTGAAGAAAGACCTTGAGATCCTGAATGCTGATATATCGCCAGATGATCGAATAGGCTCCAACAAGGAATATTGCGGAAAACTGCACCAAAACAACAAAAGTTATCTGGCTCAGTGCCTGGTCGAGAAAGAAATCACCAAGCTGAATGTTTATCGCCGGCATGTACGCGAGAAAAAAAGCGCCGCAAAGCACCGCCATATCCGCGAGAAGTTGCGATGGACGGCGTACGTACCAAAATTTATCGTTCGAGTGATTTTCGTTATGCACGTCTTAACGAACCGATCGGCGACGAAAGCAACGGGAACGAGGTCCCTGACATTGACATTCGTCCGGCTAATAAGATTGGATTCTACAACATTCTTTGCATAATAAACAGCAATGACAAAGGCAACTGCTCTAATAAAACATTGAATCATAACCGTTTGTGGTTTAAACTTATATTTTGTTAACAAGAGGCCTTGTAGATGAGATCTAGTATCATTCTTTTATTTTCGATTGCGTTTTTCGCCATGCAGATGGCGGTGGGTCAGACAATTCCTGTGAGTGCGGATGTAAGCAAGGGCTACCTCGTCGGGCCGGGTGACGAAATCACCGGAAAGGTTTTGGGCGAATCTCAGTTCGACTTTGTGGCTACCGTCGATGAGGACGGCAAGATAGAGGTCCCGTTCGTGGACAAGCCCATGGTCGCGAAATGCAAATCTGAACGCGAGCTCAGACTGGACGTTGCTCAGGCTCTGTCTAAATATCTCAAAAATCCGCAGCTGAGTCTTCGCGTTACTCAGCGAAACAGCCGTCCGCCGGTCAGCATTTACGGAGAGGTTCGCCAACCGCAGCAGGTCAACCTAACGCGGCAGGCTCACCTGCTCGAACTTATATCATTCGCTGGCGGCGTTACCGACAAGAGCGGCGGTCTGGTACAGGTTTTCCGCACGCGTCCTCCTTTGTGTTCGGATGCAAGCGTTGAGAAGGAATGGAAGGAAAGCACCAGCGAGGGCATGGATGTCCCATCGCAAATGTACAGCTTGATATCGTTGCGACAAGGCAATGAGGCCTCAAATCCCGAAATTTTTCCCGGAGATATAATCGTAGTTCAAAAGGCCGCTCCGGTCTATGTGGTTGGCGAAGTGGTTCGCCCCGGCGAGTTAAGCATTCCCGAAGGCGGCCTGCCGATGATGCAGGCTGTCGCGATGGCAAGCGGCATGACCCGCGATGCCAAGACGAAAGACATCAAAGTTTACCGACGGAAAGCGGGTTCCGTGCAGCCGGAGGTTGTCGCGGTCAACTACGATCAGGTCAGGAAAGGCGAGCAGAAGGACATAATGCTCGAGCCATTCGATATAGTCGAGGTCGGCAAAGCGCCGAAGACGTTCATGCAGTATCTGACAGAGTTTGCGACCGGTATTCCGCAACGTATCCCGATTCCTATCAAGCCGTTCTAACTCTCCGGATCGAACAGATCTCTAAGTACTTAGGACAGGAGCGATCCTGTCCTTTTCTGCGTCTGCGTAAATTTTAT
>DATJGV010000292.1:0-30630 GCA_035494575.1 Pyrinomonadaceae bacterium
CCGTAACCACAAGAGGAAGTGCCGCGCCGATAGAAAAACTAACCGCCGAAAAAATTGCGGCCTGTATCGGCCTCGCCGCCTGACTCTCGGTTATTCCAAGTTCATCACGGGCGTGAGCACCCAGAGCATCGTGTGCCATCAGCTGGTCGGCAACCTGACGAGCGAGTTTCGGATCAAGCCCGCGCCCGACGTAAATTCCCGCAAGCTCCATTCGTTCGCCTTCGTCATCCGCATGCAATTCCTTGCGTTCGCGTTCGAGATCAGCCTTTTCCGTATCGGCCTGTGAGTGAACCGAGACATATTCGCCGGCGGCCATCGACATGGCTCCCGCGACCAGACCTGCAATTCCTGCTATGAGTATCGCATTGTGATCGGCCTCGGCGGCCGCAACACCGCTGATAAGGCTGGCGGTCGAAACAATACCGTCGTTTGCACCCAGAACTGCCGCGCGCAGCCAGCCTATCCGCTCCGTCCGATGTCGTTCGCGATGCTTCATTTATTGTCTAGCGCCAATCGGGTGGTGAAGTTTGACGCCGTTCGCCGAATTTTACTTCGTCGGTCTCAATGCTTGACCATGGCTGACTTTCCATTAATTGCAGGTGTTCGCGATATCCGTCATGAACCGGTTCACCCTCGGCGTAAACGGTTTTCCAGTTTTCGCCGAAAAAGAACCAGAACGCATAAACGCACGCCGCGGTACCGACAGGGACGCTCATTGCCGAAAGGACGCCGGCGATAATGCTTGCGATCCGCGCCCAGCTTTTCTTTTTCAGCAACGCGTACGCCGCGATGAATGCTGGAGCGGCAAAGATTATATAAAATATGGATACGAACGCAAAAAAGAATAAGAAAAAATCCATCGGCGGAGGCGGAGCGCCGGGACGGCCTGAATCCTGCATTAATAAGTAAAACATGATTCCTGTGAGAAGCAGCATCAATAGTTGGAAGCTGCCATGTGCGAGAAATGAAAAGGCAATATATTTGTTGTGCTGCTCGTTGGTCATGCGGATATTTTAGCAGTTTCCGTCGAACGGCACACAATTTAATGTGCCAAACGCGTTCCAAATTCCAGGATGTTCCAGCTCTCCAACTGTTCCATGTGTTTCAAGCGTCCCGCCTGTTCCAAGTGTCCCAGCGGTGTCCCAGGACCTTGTGGGACATGCAACCCATTGTTCCCGTTAGCTTTATGGGCGATGCGGGGCTATTTTTTGTCGATTTTGCGAAAAAGTGCGCCACACTGTGCCACAGCGGCGGAAAAGGAGAGATTTCAAAGATCCGGGTATGAATGCCCACACGGTATTTTACCACGCCTGTGCGCGAATGCAACAATATTTTATTTACGCGACAGATCAAAGATAACTCTCTACAAATCGGTCGGCTGAACCTGTTTTTTTAATGATATTTTGATGGCACGTTCTCGCGGCCCCACTTCAAGACCCGGCTCATCCAGACAAGTTCGTCCAGGAAACCCTGCACTCGCTTTTCGTAAGCTTCGTCGAGCAAATTCCCATTCTCATCAAATTTCTGCCCGGCAAACGGAAAGTGAAGATCTGTAAAGGTGACGGCCAGCCCAAGTTCGCGGACCATCGGCACGCAAGCTTCGATAACGCGTGTCCCGCCCCAGTTGTGTGATGAAACGCCGACGAACGCGACGGCCTTGTGGATGTATTCCTGCAGCAGCAGATCGAGCACGCTTTTTAGGCTGCCGGGATAGCCGTGATTATATTCTGGTGTAACGATGACCAAACCGTCCGCCGCGATTATCGCATCACGCCATTCGGGAAACTGGTCTTTGATCTCCGGACCGTAATGGTTGTGCGGCAGCTCGAAATCGCACACGTCGAAATATTGCGGTTCGATGTCGCTACGCTCCTGCATTTTCGAAAAGACCCATTTGGCAACCGCTTCGCTTTCGCGGTTTTTACGCGGTGTGCCTAACAGCAGCGGAATATTGAGTTTTTTGGTTTCCATCAGATCGATATAATTGCCCGCGTCTTATATTCACCGAGTTGCGAAAATTATTTCAATCCCTTGTCGAATTCATGGTTTAGCCGAAAGGAGATAATAGACTCCGATATATTTGTCTCCCGGTCTATGCCGGTTTACCGCATCAATCCCCAATTTAACCCCTTTGCCCGGAGCCGTCTCGCCACCGCCAAGAAGCGACGCTCCGCCCTCAAAACGCCGCGAACCGAAAACTTTCGATTTTAGCGACGGGTCGAATTGACCATATGGATCGTGCACGATAAACCTAAAATCGGATGAGCAAGCATTGGGAAGATAATTCTCGTACCCGACAACCAGGATAATATGTCCCTCGACGTTAATGTGGCTCACCGCAACCAGAACAGGAAAACCTCCGTTGATATACCCGACTATTTTCTCGACTGCCTGATACTGGTCCATAACTTGTTCGTAAACGAAGTTGATCTTTGGAAAATGGTCGTCCAGCCACCACTTAAAATTCGAATGGGCGTTTCGAATTTTGCTAGGGCGTCTTGAGTCTTCGTTGACGTCCTTCCAGATATCCCCGACTGCCCTGTCTCCGGCACCGGTCGACTGCTGCAGAATTGACTCCTCTATATAGGAAGCAAACATTTTCAACACTGTGGATTGGCAGGTGATGCCTGTGGGCTGTGTAAAGTATGGAACAGGTAAGGTTTTGCTAAAGCCCGGCATGAAAAGTAACCTCCTATTTTTGATTCTGAAGTTTCAAGGCAGTAAATCAATAATTATGGAAAGCCTTGTGAAAAAAATGTCTTCACAACTTAGAACGAAACACGGATGCCAGTTTTGCCAAACAAATGTAAAAGATGCCGGTCTTTTGAGGTCTAATGGAAAATCAATTTCAGTTATTCCGCGCCAAGGACCTGCGCAACGGTTTCTTTCTTCAACCCTTTCCCGTTTCGGTTATTGTAATCGCTCAGTGAGATCTGCGGATCCCTCCAGGCGTCGAGGTGGCCGACTTGGTGGACGCATTGGATGGTGCATGTCGGAGCGCACCATTTTTCGGTGATGTATTCGCGCCGCATGTCTTCGCGAGTGTATTCCATCAGCGGAATGCCGGGGGTTCCGCGCTGCTGTGAACACCAGCTTACGATGCCGTTTTCGTCGATATAGAGGTACCGGGCACCGGCACGGCAACGCCATTTATACTCATCGCCGTCAACCAGATTATCCTGGAACCAGTTCCAGCGGGCGTAAGATCGCGTCCCTTTGCTCTTGATCTCTTTGTAAACCTCTTTTTCGCGTTCGGTTAAACCCTTATTGAGGCCCATCTCGTCGTGAATAACACCAACAGTCGATGAAAAACCAAGCTCTATTGCACGGTTCGCTATGATCAAAGCTTCATCCGGGTTTGCCACGCCACCGCCGACGACGGAGTTAATATTTACCTTGAATTTGGCATGATCGCGAAGGTTTACGAGCTTTGCATCGAGCACCTTAAGGCTCTTTTTCGAAACATCGTCGGGTGTTACGTTGTCTATTGATATTTGCAGGTAATCGAGCCCGGCTTCGTTGAGTTTTTTGACCTTTTCGGGCTGAAAATAATAGCCGTTCGAGATAAGGCCGGCGATCATTCCGTGATGCCGGATGCGTGCAATAATGTCGTAAATATCGGGGTGCATCATCGGCTCACCGCCTGAGATCGTGATAACCGATGTGCCAAAATCGGCCAGCTTATCGATCCGCTCCAGCATCGTGTCGATCGCAACCGGATCACTGGTTTTGTCGTATTCGTTACAATACGCACACGACAAATTGCACCGGCGCATTGGCACAATATGCACCAAAACGGGATGTTTAGTGGACGCGAAAGCACGGACGGTGTGCCGGACGCCACGCGTAAATCTGCTGAAACTGCTTGCTTTTGGCATCAATAGAAACTCCGCAAACGAATCTGTAATTATAAATTTTACAAAAAGTCTTTTCAAATACGCGAAAAGGCTTTAACAATAAGAGTGTTAAAGCCTTTTAACGCAACTGTTGAAAAAAACCTAGCCGTTGACGATCTTTGCGTTTTTCGGATAGTCCAGCTTGAAGATGCTGGCGTTCAGCGTGACGTTGGTTCTTACATTTTGCAGCAGGACCGTCGTCGTATCGTTGTTTTTCTCGGTCACTTTTGCCTGACGAGGCAGGCCGTCGCTATCGACCCAGATCTCCGCGGTCTTGTAACTCGTTGGCGTCTTTGGCGTTAGCTCAAGATGCCAGGTCTGCGTTCCGCCGCTGATGGCCTCCTGTCCGATATATCGTACCGTATAATTTGCCTGGAGCTGTGCCTTGGACATACTCATAAAGGCCAGTGCTCCGCCGGCGGCCCCATTACTCTTGGCGCTACTGGTCTTTCCCTTTATTACCTGGTTGAGTCGCGGGCGATAAAGCTCGTATTGATCGCCTCTTACAGCCATCTGCTCGACCGCAGGTTTTGACCAATCGATACGCACAGCCATCGGGTTTTTTGAGCTTTTTGGAAGGTAGCTTGCGGTTCCTTCATATGTATCGTTCGCGTTCAGCAGCGAATCCCATTTCACCATCGTTACGTTCGACTGGAACGACGTGAGCGCCTTATTGTAACGGTCCATCCTTCCGAGAATGTCCCTCATCACCGGAGAGGCCTGTGCCATTGCGTTCGACGCTGAAAAGGCGCTCAAGAATAATGCCAAACCTAACGTTATGATTCCTGTTCTTAAAATTCGATTCATATAAAAATTTCTCCAGCGCTAACGAGTTTCGTTCTCGTAAGATCTCATCCCGCTATCGCGTTCTTGTCCCTGAATCTTCAAATTTTGGGCTTCGTTCTGGCTGCCCAATTCTTTAGCCCGATTTTCGATTTGTTCAGGTGAAGAATCTCGGAATTTGACGGTTACACTTGCGGTTTGGGTTGCAAGTTTTTCCCGCCTGTCAAACCATGTTTTTGGTGTTAAAAAAATGAAAGCAATGATCAACAGGCATAGGACATCGTACTGCCAGGTGCCGCGGGAGTAATCCCAAAGGATGATGCGTTTGAAAGGGTTCATGGCATCGATGCAGCGGCCGATTCATCGACGATGTGGCCGTCGCGCATTCTTATTATCCGCGAACAAACTGCGGCCGCTTCGGGGTTATGCGTGATCATTATGATGGTCTGGTTAAATTTTTCGTTCAGTTCGCGAAACATATCGAGAACGATCTGCGAATTTTCCGTATCGAGATTGCCTGTCGGCTCGTCGGCAAGGATTATAGCAGGATTATTCACAACCGCGCGGGCCAATGCGACACGCTGCTGCTCGCCGCCGGAGAGTTCCAACGGCTTGTGATGCATCTTGTCCTCGAGTTTCAAGAGACGGAGAACTTCGCGGCGTTTTTCAGGATTACCGCCGCCGTTGCCGGTATGAATTTTTTCCGCGAGTTTCAGATTGCCATCGGCGGTCAGGGTAGGAAACAGGTTAAACCGCTGAAAAACAAAACCTATTTTGCGGCGGCGGATGTCGGTTCGTTGCGAATCCGACACTTTCGAAAGGTCTTCGCCGTCGATGATGATACGTCCGCTGGTCGGGCTTAAGAGTCCGCCCATCAAATGCAGCAATGTCGACTTCCCGCAGCCGGACGGGCCCATAATTGCAACAAATTCGCCCTCGCCTATCTCAAGCGAAACGCCGCGCAGCGCCGGGACGTCGACCTTTCCCACCTTGTATGATTTAACTAGATTTTCCGTCTGTAAAATTGTCTTCATTAAAACTGGAACTAATGAAAGCGCGCCGCCGAGTTCTGGTTTCCGCTATTACTGCCCGTCGGCTTTTGCGCACGCACTTCTTGCAGCTTTTTATCGAGATCGACCTCTTCGAGTCCCCATGTATTTTCGAGAACAAATGCCCGTTCAGGGTATGTTTTACCAATGGTCACGGCCTCGGGCGTCTGATAGGTCAAACTCATCGTATATTTTTCCTTCGGACGCGTTACCTGTATCCTGAGCGGCAAGTTGTTATATTCGCCGGTGTCCGTCAAATTTCCCTGCTGGCCGTAAACGATATCCGACTCGATCTCGCCTGCTCCGTCAAATATCTGCTGTCGCGCGAGCCGGATGCCGCCGACACGGTCGAACCAGAACCGGCGAAGAATTTTCAAACCGCCATTGGCATTTTTGGCGTATTCGTCCAAAAGATAATAACCGCGCATCACCTTTCTCAAAGGCGATTTTGGTGGCTGCGTTTCGTCCTCTTCGATCTGAAAGATCGTGCTGACGGTATAGGCGTCCGCCGGGTCGATCGGCCGCACGAGCATCGCATCGGTAAAATGCTGCGGGCGTAGATTTGCAAAGGCGTTCACGTTCTTTTTCAGCTCTTTGCCGTTATCGAGATCGGCCCGGTTAAGGTCCTTTTGCAGCTCCGAGTAATCTGCGTTATTCGTCCCGATCACGAACTTTTTGTATTTGCCGCTGCCGCCGTCGTTCAGGATCGCAACGCGAAATTTAGTGCCGTCCGAGGTCATCTGCGCAACGTCCGACTTTATGACCGGAACCTGCACTTTCAGCAAAATACTTGCCGGCCGCTGGACGACGACCTCTCCGTCCGCCGAGCGGTAAACCTCTTTACTGCCGAACTGAGCGAACGAATTGTCCTCAAATTTGAGATCCATTTTTGCACGCATAGAGTTAACGTGCGCGAAACGGTTAACCTCGTCCATAAGCGACGCCTGGGACGCGTTTTCTGTTTTTAGAAGCGTCGGTGCCTTACTTTCTTTTTTTACGATGTTGCAGCCGGTCAAAAAAACTGCCAAAAAAGCATAGATCGCTAAATGTCGGAAAGAAAAGGGGAACCTTGTGAACTTCATTGGTTTGTGATGAACGAAATCAACAGCCTGTTGCATTATAAACGACGAAAAGGCGGCCAAAGTTCGGCATATCAAATCGAAAATAATAACACGGCGTGGTGCATTGAACCTAATTGACTACGGATCGGTTTTGGCTCTTTGGTCTTTGGCTTTTGTAAAACTAGGACCTACGCAGCGGGGATATGTTCAAAGACCGAAGACCGAAGACCAACCAGAGCGAATCCAAAATTGAAAGACGCTGCAGCGAAAGGCTTTTTGCCTATCGTCACAGCGTCCATCGGTAAATGAATAGATCCTAGATCGAGAAAACTCCGGAAATGCGTGTGAAGTAATCCTGCATCGTGAACGAAAACATGATCGCCAGCCAGAAAAACGCGGCAACGGCTGAAAGCCAGATCAGACGCGGGCTCCAGCGAACGTGCATAAAGAACAGCATGACGCACGCCATTTTCGTAAAGGCTATAAGCAGCGCGACCAGCGTATTTGCTCCATGAAACAGGTGGTCGTCAAGATCAACGGTCGCAATAAAATACGTTCCGATCGTGCCTACGACCAGCACGGCAAATACGGCCAGGTATCCGGGTATGCCGATATGTTGTCCTTCTTCGTGATTATCAGCCATTTTCTTAAAATTCTCCTAGTGCAAAAAGTGCCGTCCAAGCAGGTACAGCAGCGGGAACAGAAATATCCAGACAATATCCACAAAGTGCCAGTAAAGTCCCGATATCTCGACCGGCATGTAGTATTCGGGGCTGAACGTGCCGCGAAACGCTTTGTAAAGCAGCCAGAGCATCAGCCCAAGGCCGATCACCATGTGCAAGGCGTGCAGGCCGGTCATCGCGAAATAGAGCCAGAAAAAGATGCGGACCTTATCGCGGAACCTATTGCCGTCGATCATGCCTGCGGAGTTGAGATACCCGTTACGCTCGGATTCGGTCAAAAAGCCATTATCCTGGGCCATTTTGGCCAGCGAGCAGTCGGCCCACTGAAACTCGCCGCGGGGGTTGACGTACTCGCCTTCCTCTTCGTGGCCGACCTCCCAGCAAGGTTTCGCCGGTGCCGCCGCCGCAAGTCCCTCATCTGCCGGCGCCTTGACCTTTCGGTTGAGCCCTGTAACAGGCACGACGCCGTCGTGATATTTATCGGAATACTCGATCGCCTTGATCCCCAAAAAAACCGAGCCGAAAAACATCGTGAGTATGATCAATATTACCTGCATATTGCGGTTGCCAAGCCGCGCGTAATAAACCGTCAATGCCATGGTCAAACTGCTGACAATGAGCACGAGAGTGTTCAGGCCGCCCCAAAACGCGTTCAAGTGGTTACTGCCGGCGGCAAACGCCATCGGGAACCTCCATCTGAACACCAGATAGGCCGTAAATAGCCCGCCAAAGAACATGATCTCCTGCGCGAGGAATAACCACATCCCGATAGAGACGGACTCTTCCTGCTGCTTCATGTCTTCGAACTGGTGCTGAAGACCGGGCGGATGATAGTGATCGTGATCTATAACTTCAACGTTTGTTGCCATTCTCTTTTTAGTTCCAGGTTCGGAGTTCCAAGTTCCGGGCTAAATGCGGATCGTGGAACATTGTTTAGCTTGATCGGTTCTGAGTTTTATAGTGCCAAGCTGAGAATCGATCAAACCCGAAACTCAGAACTTGGAGCTCTGAACTGTTACGATGTTGCCGGAGCGACAGCCGCGCGTCTGCGGGCTTCCTCAAAATCGAGCCCGTTCTCCTCGCCAAATTCGTATGCTTCCCATGTAACGACCGGCGTCGTCTCGAAATTCTCGGTCGGCGGCGGCGAACTGGTACGCCATTCGAGTCCCGGCAGCAGCCAGGGATTCGGGCCGGCCTCCTTGCCATAGATCAGCGAGTGTATAAAATAAACGACCGGCATCGTGAAACCAACGGCAAGCACCGATGCTCCGGCCGTCGAGAAAATATTCAGCACCTGCATCTCCTCAGGATACGATGCGTAGCGTCGCGGCATTCCGAGATAACCAAGTATGAACTGCGGGAAAAACGTCAGATTAAATCCGATAAAGACGAGCATCGCTGATATCTTGCCCCAGAATTCGGAATACATCTTGCCCGTCATTTTCGGCCACCAGTAATGCAGACCGCCAAGGTACGCGATAACCTGTCCGCCGACCATTACGTAATGAAAATGGGCAACGACAAAATATGTGTCGGTCAAGTGTACCGTGAGGCCAACAGCCCCGAGAAACAGTCCTGTAAGGCCGCCGATCAGGAACAAACCCATAAACCCGAGGCCATAGAGCATCGGCGTATCGAGCGAGATGGAGCCTTTATAGAGCGTCGCCGTCCAGTTGAACATCTTGATCGCCGAAGGCACGGCAACCACCATCGAAAGGAACGAAAAAACCAAACCTGCGTACATCGACTGGCCGCTTACGAACAGGTGATGTCCCCAGACGAGGAAGCCGAATACGGCGATCGCAATGCTGGAAAACGCAACAAACTCGTAACCGAAGATCTTTTTGCGCGCAAAGTTGGAGATAAGTTCGCTGACGACGCCCATTCCCGGCAAAACCATGATGTAAACGGCCGGGTGAGAATAGAACCAGAAAAGGTGTTGGAACAGGATCGGGTCGCCGCCTATCGAGGCGTCGAAGATACCTACGTGGGCGAGACGCTCAAGCGCGACGAGCAGGATAGTGATCGCAACGACGGGCGTTCCCAAAACCATCACGAGGCTTACTGCGTAATGCGACCAAACAAACAGCGGCAGGCGGAACCACGTCATTCCCGGTGCCCGCATGGTGTGAACCGTAACAATAAAATTCAGGCCCGTAAGGATCGAAGAAAATCCGTTGATAAAAATGCCGAGACCGACCGCAACAACATAAGTATTCGAGAATGTGGTCGAATACGGCACATAGAACGTCCAGCCGGTATCAACGCCGCCCTGCATCAGTCCCCACAGCGTTATTGCGCCTCCGAGCCAGTAAATGTAAAGGCTCAAAAGATTGATACGCGGCAAAGCGAGGTCCTTGGCCCCGATCATGAGCGGTATAAAAAAGTTTCCCAATACGGCCGGTATCGACGGGATCAGGAAAAAGAAGATCATCAGGATGCCGTGCTGTGTGAACACCTTGTTGTAGGTGCCCGTGTTCAACAGATCGCTGGCCGGCGTGAGCAGCTCGAGCCGTATGATCGAGGCATAAATGCCGCCCATCATAAAGAACACCGAAACCGAGATCAGGTACATGATCGCGATGCGCTTGTGGTCCTTGGTCAAAAGCCAGGATCTAAGCGTCGTGCCGTTGTTCAGATAATTTAGCTTCGGCCTAACATATCCTTCGTTACCGATCGCATCAACGTTTTGCATAATTCTCTATCACCTTGTCACTTTGCGGTGTATGCCCCGGGGCATAACCTTCTATTACCGGCGGCGGATATCGGGTCGGACCCGCCGCTCCTTCATCACTTCGCGTTTGCGGCCTTTTTCGGTGCCGCATTCGCATTTGACGCGGGTGCCGCAGTATTCGCAGGAGCCGCCGTCGAACTGCTTGAACTCGTGCCGGTCACTCCGCTCAATGATTTTACATAAGCCACGAGAGCGTTAAGCTGCTCTTCGGTGACCTGGCCCTTGAACGTCGGCATGATCGGCTGAAATCCTTCGACGACCTGCGAACTCGGATTGAGTATCGAGTTGCGGATATAATCGTCGTCGGCTTTAACGGTTCCGCCGCCCACCAGTTTGACATCGGTGCCGTAAATATTTTCGAGTTTGGCACCGCGCTGGGCTGGTCCGCCTTCGTGACAGGACGCACAGCCGAGCTTGGTCTCAAAAAGGTCTTTGCCCATTTCCACGGGCGTCTGGCCGGACGCATTGCCGCTCAACCAGTTATCGAAATCGCGTTGCTCCATCACGTAAACCCATCCGCCCATTCCCGAATGGTTCAGGCCACAGTATTCCTGACAGAACAGATGATATTTGCCCGGCTTTGTTGCGTTGAACCAAAGATATGAGTAGCGTCCCGGTACAACGTCCGCTTTGGTGCGGAACGCCGGGATCGAGAAGTCATGGATCACATCCTCGGTCGTCATCGTGAGCTTAACATTTCGTCCGACTGGAACATGAAGTTCGTTGATCTCGCGTTGGCCGGTTCCGTGCTGTATTTTCCACATCCACTGTTTGCCGACGACGTAAATTTCCATCGCATCCTTCGGCGGGGTGTACTGGTTGTAAAAAACGATCGCTCCGCCGAGAAAGATCGTCATCGATACCATGAACGGGATGATCGACCAGACAGTCTCAAGCGTCATGGAACCGTGAATGTCGGCGCCGGATGCGAATTTTTCTTTTTCCCTGTATTTGATAACGAAATAGAACATTGCCAAAACGATCGGTATCGTGAAGGCGATGCTGATCAAAATCAGGTAAAAATACAACAGGTCAACCTGCCACGCGAAGCTTGAGGCTTGTTCGGGAAAAATTGGAACCCACGAAGTTGTTTGCATAATCTAAATAAATCGTCAGAAATTGACGGGGATCTCTAAACGATTTCCGGATCTTCTTTCTTGACCTTGTTTCTCCGCCAGAATACAAAGAGCATTGTTCCGAGGCCTAACAACGTGAAAACCCCAGCGACGCGCATCGCCCGCAGTATCGCAAAGCCGTATTTTCCGCTTGCCGGATCGTAATGGTAGCAGTAAAGCAGCAATTGGTCCGTGACGCTGCCGATCTTGTCCTGCGACGAATCCATGATCCCGAACTTAAGGTCCTTCGGAGCGTAGTCGATACCATAAAAGTACTTCGACATTTTACCCTCGGGCGTTGTTACCATGATGCCACCGGCATGGGCGAACTGGTTCGTCTTGTCGTCCCAGTAATAACTGAACCCAGCCGCCTTGGTCACCGCGTCGATCGAGTCCTGCGTTCCCGTCAAAAAGTGCCAGCCGTTCTCGCTTCCCGGGTGGCCGTACCGCTCCATGTAGCTCGCCTTTTTATTTTTGGCGAGATCGGGTTTGTCGTTTTCGCGTGCGTCAAAACTAACGGCAACCACATCGAAATCCTTTCCGGCGACGAGCGACATCCCCTTCAATGAACCGGTCAGCCCGTTAAGGACCTCGTTGCAAAGCATCGGGCATTCGTAATAAACAAGTGCCAGAATGACCGGCCGTCCCTGGTTGAAATAATTGCCGAGTTTCACGGCGTTGCCGTTCTCGTCCTTCAAAACGGCGTCGAGCGGAAGCTGATTACCGAGCTTTTGCTCGATGCCGACTTTTTTCAAGGCGTCGGGCATCCCGTTAGTCACCGACTGCGACGGGTCGTAATAACGCGGAGAGTACAGCGGCGAATTGTAATGCTCCGGCTTTTGCGCGGCGGCTGCCGCCGCAAACGCCATAACTGCAATAATTAATGTAAAAAGTTTCAGCCGCGAAACTGCTAAAAATGGCCGACTTTTTCTCATATTCCCTCCGTTCAGAGTTTTGCTCGTTCAATAACGACGAGCAATTCTGACAAGGCCACGCTTGAACGCGTGAACTCTGAACACTATCGCCTTGTCAGGCCTTCCAAACGTCCGGCGCTGGCGTCTGTGATATAAAGCCGAGAGTCGTTATATGCCTTTATCGACGCCGGGTCGGTTTTTGCCTTCGGGTTTTCCTCTAAAAGTTTTTCGATTCCCTGCTCGACCGGCATCGTGATCTGTGTTCCGGTTTTCGGGTCCTTCTCGCCGTACTTCAGCATTTCGTCCCATTGTTTACGAACCTCGTGATATTCCGCCTGCGGTTCGCGGAGCTCCAGATTTACGCGGCCCGTCTGCGAATCGACACCAAAACCCGGAGCCGACTGCAGGCGCGGTTCGGGCGGCAGGCTTTCCTTATCGCTCATCGTCATCGGGCCAGCCGTATCCTTTTCGGCAGACGCCTGATCGCGCATGACATGCAGCAGCGCCCACATCAGAGCAAACGTTATGACGATCAGCAAAACCAGGCCGATACCGAAATAAATGATGCCCTTGAACCCGATGATGTTCTGCTCGTAGCCTTTTTCGAAGTCAACGAACGATTTTTCGTGTCTTGTAGCTCCCATAACTTTATCCAAAAACCAGCCGCACCATCGGCCGAGAAAATACTAGTGCCCGTGTCCGTGTTCGATCGCATTTTCGAGAAAAGGATCCTGCACAGGGACAAGCGGCCGCTTCATAAGCTCACCAAAAAACCACCACAGCCAGATGCCGCCAACGGCGATCGGAGCAATGACATCCATCCAGCTTACGATAAACGCTCCGCGCTCGATGTGCTCGTTGATCCACGGATTTGGTCCAACGAGGTACAAATAATCAAAAAGCCGCATAAGGAGAATGAAGATAGCGAGCGACGCGATCCATTTCGCCTTGCGTTTGAAATCCTGCTGCAAGAGCACGAGAAACGGAAACGCAAAGTGAAAGAATATTAAGAGCGCTCCGATGTAACCCCAGCCGCCTTTCGTACGGTCAACGAACCAATGTGTTTCTTCGGGAATGTTGCCCGACCAGATGATCAGGTATTGTGCAAAGTTGAAGTACGCCCAGATCATTACGAGCGCGAGCATCAATTTGCCCAGATCGTGAAAATGCCGCTTTCCGAGAACGCGGTTGAGGCCGGGTTTATCGGACAGCAATGCCAGGATCGTCACGACAAAACAGTAACAGCTCAATCCCCACCCAGCGATATAAAGCATACCGTAAATGGTCGACGTGAAATGCGGATCGAGCTCCATGACCCAGTCAACGGCGCAGAACGAAACGATCACGCACCAGATGATCATCGACGGACCCGACAACTTGGTTGATTTGCCGAGATAAGCTGCGGAATCTTCCGGGTTGCTGGTCTGATCCTGCAAACCGGACCACTTGGTCAGCAGATAAGTCAACGTGCCGAACACGGCAAAATAGAATATGCTGCGAAGTATCCAGCTTTCGGGCGTCATAAACCAGCCGCGCTGCACCATGGTATGCTCGGTCGGCGGAAGATGCGTCCATGTGAAAACCTTGCCGCCCGCAACCCCGAGAGCAAGGGGAATGAACAGCAGAACGATGATCGGCAGAGTGCGTGCGCCGGCTTCGAGCGTTCGGCGCGAGACAACAGCCCACGCACCGCCCGTCAAATACGACATTATCAGAACGCCAAGACAGCCTATGCCGATGCCGCTCCAGAAAACGTAGCCCAAGATCCACGAACGCAAGGCCTGTTCGCTATTGAAATAGAGCCCAACCGCCCAAATTATGAGCCCGATACCGCCTATGCCCAGCGCAAGGGTGCGCCAGCGTTTAACATCGTCGGGTGCGTAAAAATCGCCGCGATCACTCATCTATTTGACACCTCCGTTGGTGTTGGCTTTCGGCGATTGGGCCGGTAGAGGCTCGGCCGTATTTGTGTTCGTATTTCCTCTCATTTTCGCATTTTGTTCCGGGTTCTGGCTGATCTGCAGAGCACGTATATATGCGACGATCGCCCACCGGTCGGCAGGATCGACCTGCGCGGCATAACTTGGCATTTTGCCCCATCCGTTCGTCATTACGTCAAAGAAATGTCCGACAGGGGCATTTCTAAGGCGGTCGTCATGATACGTCGGTGGTTTCGGGAAACCACGGCGAACAACCATGCCGTCGCCGTTGCCGAGCGGCCCATGGCAGACGATACAATAAATATTGAATCGATTCTGGCCGCGCTCGATCAGTTCCTTGGTGACCGGGACCGGAAATTCGTCAACGTCGTTCGGAAAGCTCGCAACGACCGTGTTTCCCGAGGCATCCGTCGCTGTTGTCACCGGGGCGTTCGGGTTTGGATTGTCGATCTTGCCGGTGTATAAAGCCTTGTTATCATGCAGCATACCGCGTGCGACCGTGCCCTCGGGCAGGTTGCGCGAAGCTCGTCCGTCACTGAAAAAGTCGCTTTCCTTGTAGGCCTTGTAACGAGGCTGATCCTGCATGTCGTAGCGGCAGCCTGCCAGCAGGCAGTAAGCCGTAAGCAGTAAGCAGAAGGCTATCAGCGTCTTGCGGCTTTTTGGCTGCCCGCCGGCCACCGACCACTGGCCACTATTCTTCCACATCGAAAACCTCCTGCGGATCAAGGCCTTCCATAAAGCCCTTTGTCTTCTCATAATCAAACTGGGGATCTTTCCTCTCGATCACCAAAAAGAATTTTTCTCTTGTTGCGAGAGCAAATCGCGGCACATTAAAAACCGGATGATACGGGCTCGGCAAACCGTTCAGGAACAGCATTCCGAAAACGGCAGTAAACGCGCCGAAAAGGATCGTCAGCTCGTACGCCGGAGGTATCCACGCCGGAATGCTCATGTGCGGACGGCCGCCCACGATGATCGGAAAATCGATAACGAGGACAATATATTGCAGCAAAAAGCCCGAAAACAGCCCAAGAATACCGCCGCCAAACACCAGGTACGGTAAGATGCTTCGCTTTATGCCAAGGGCCTCGTCGATCGAATGTATCGGGAACGGCGAAAACGCATCGGTTTTTGTGTAGCCCGCATCGCGGACTTTGGCCGCCGCGTCAACAAGCTGTTCCGCGGTATCAAATTCTGCAAGCAAACCGTAAAGATTCTTTTCCATAGCTCGATTCAAAATATCGGTCCGGTCATTCGGCCTTTCCAAAAAGCTTACGCGTTTGGCGGATCGGTCCGATCGTATATGTATTCGATCTCGTTAACGTTCTCTTCAAAATCCTCCTGATGTCCGTGCACATTTGCTTCCGGCAAGAGGGTACGCACCTCGAATATCGAGATCATCGGTACGAACCGCACGAACAGGTAGATCAGCGTAAAGAAGAAACCGAGCGTTCCGACGAACATCGAAATATCGAATATCGTTGGCGAATACATACCCCACGACGACGGCAGGAAATCATGGTGAATACTGCCGACGATGATGACGAACCGCTCAAGCCACATACCGATACTGACGAAGATAGAAACGATGAACAGCCACACCTCGCTGTTTCGGAACCGCTTGAACCAAAGAAGCTGTATAGCGGACACGTTGCAAAGCAGCAGCAGCCAGTACATATACCAGTACGGGCCCGTCCATATACGGCTCTTGATCATGAACCACTCATACTGCGACGCCGAGTACCAGCCAAAAAACGCTTCGAACAAATAGCTGTAACCAACGATGAAGCCCGTCGCCATCATCACTTTGCCCATGTAAACAAGGTGCGTGTGGGTGATGAAATCCTTCATGTTGTACAGGTGGCGAAGCGGAATGCAGAGGATCAGCACCATCGCGAACCCGGCATAGATAGCTCCGCCGACGAAATACGGCGGGAAGAACGTTGCGTGCCAGCCGGGCAGCTGCGAAACCGAAAAGTCCAGGGACACGATAGAGTGCACCGAAAGCACCAGCGGCGTCGAGATACCGGCAAGGATCAAATATGCAAGCTCGAACCGGTGCCAATGACGGGCGGAGCCGCGCCAACCCCACGAAAGTATCGAGTAGACGAATTTGAAAAATCTGTTTTTTGCACGGTCGCGGAGAGTGGCAAGATCGGGGATCAAACCAACGTACCAGAACAGCAGCGAAACCGTAGCATATGTCGAGACCGCGAAAACGTCCCAAACGAGCGGGCTGCGGAACTGGGGCCAGATGCTCATGGTGTTCGGGTACGGGAACAGCCAGTAGGCAAGCCACGGACGGCCTGTGTGAAAGACCGGATATAAGCCCGCGCAGGCCACCGCAAAAAGCGTCATAGCCTCGGCGAACCGGTTGATCGACGTGCGCCATTTCTGATTAAGAAGCAACAGAATGGCAGAGATCAGCGTTCCGGCGTGACCGATACCGATCCACCAGACGAAGTTGATGATGGGAAACGCCCAGCCGACCGGTTGGTTGGTGCCCCAAATGCCGATACCCTTGGCAAGCAGCCAGATGATCGTCATCATCAGCATCTGAGCGATCATGAACGCAATGCCAAATCCGATGAACCAGTGAAACGGCGTCTTTTTCTTCAGAGCAACGTCGCTGATCTTGTCGGTCACGGTGGCGAGCGTATGATCGCCCTCCACCATCGGCGGGTAAATTCTTCTTTGGACTTCCTTTAAATCCTGCATATCCTCGTATTCGAGTTCCTTGCTTTTATGATCGGCCTTAGAAAACTACTCAGCTTCCGGCTCTGCTCTCTCGGCACCCATCATTCCGGAGTGCGGTTTAGGAGCCTTGTAATCCGGCATTTCCTTGTTCTGGTTTTTCAGTCCGGCAAGATAGGTCGTGCGCGGCTGCGTATTCAATTCATTCAAAAGCGTGTAATTGCGGCGGTCCTGCTTGGTCCTTGCGATCTTGCTGTCCTTGTCGTGCATATCGCCGAAGATGATCGCATCGGCCGGGCAGACAGACTGGCACGCTGTCACGGCTTCGCCGTCACGGATCGCGCGGCCGTCCTTTTCCGCCTCGATCCTGGCTGCCGCGATACGCTGCGTGCAGTAGGTGCATTTCTCCATAACACCGCGGCTGCGAACCGTCACTTCCGGGTTTCGCATTAGCTTGAACTGCGGCGTGTCCCAATCCTGGAAAAGAAGGAAATTAAACCTGCGGACCTTGTACGGGCAGTTGTTCGAACAATAACGCGTTCCGACGCAGCGGTTGTACGTCATGTCGTTCAGCCCCTCGGCACTGTGGACCGTAGCATGAACCGGGCAGACGACCTCGCACGGCGCCTGCTCGCATTGCTGGCACAAGACCGGCTGAAATGCAGGTCCCGTCGGATTGTTCAGGTCGTCCCCGCCGTAATAAGCATCTACACGAAGCCAGTGCATCTCGCGACTGCGGTTGACCTGTTCCTTACCAACGACGGCAATGTTATTTTCCGACTGGCAGGCGATGACACACGCATTGCAGCCGACGCACGAATTCAGATCGATGGTCATTCCCCACTTGTGGTTCTTTTCGTAGGTTTCCTGATGCTGTTCGTACGGGTACATCGACTCAGGGTAAAAGTCTTCCTGTTCGCCGATCTTTTCATTTCCGTTGAACTGTTCGAGGTCCCAGACGCGAAGCAGGTCGCGGCCTTCCATATTGAAATGGATCTGCGTCGAAGCGATCTCGGTCCTTTCACCGTTCGGTTTGATGTCGCCGGTCCCATGATCCATGGCGTCCGAACGCCTGACGTCATATGCGTTGTATCCGAGGCCAGTACCGACTCGTCCGGCTTTTGTGCGGCCGTAGCCCATAAAAATCGTAATTACGTCGTCAGGCTGGCCGGGAGTGATCCACATCGGAACGCCTTTGCTAATTTGCGCTCCCTGGTATGTCAGCGTGACCAGCTCCGAGTACTTGTTTCCGCCCTTTGTGTTTATGAACGCATAGCCTTCTTCACCGCCCCCGAGCTCCCGTTCCTTGTAGTTGCGATTTACGCCGAGACGCGCGGCCGTTTTCGGGCTGATCAAACCAACGTTTTCCCATGTGATCTTATTAAGCGGATTTGGAAGTTCCTGCAGCCAGCCGTTATTCACAAAGCGCCCGTCGTAAACGCACGGATCGCGCTGAATGACGATCTCGAGATTTCCTGAGTTTCCCGGCGCCGGCGGAGCGGGCTGGTTGAGAAACGCGGTGCTCGCGGTAACAGTTTTCGGCTGCGGCGCACTGTTCGGGATAAACCCGTCGTGGACGACCTTGCGCCAATTATCTTCGAAATTCTTCGGAACGGGAGCTGCCGCGGGCGGCGTGGCCGCTCCAGTCGTAGTCGGAGCCAATTTCTCCGGAGCGTTACCCGGAGTCGCGGTCGCTTTTGCCGCCGCATTCGTCGGTGATTCGGGCGGCTGAGCCGTCGCATTCCCGGTGGTCCCCGCGGGCGCGGGCGGTCTCGCCGGAGCTGCGGCCGGAGTTGTCGACGCCGAACTCAGATTCTGCGACTGCCAAAAACCCTTAACAATGTCGTAATCCTTCTTGTCGTAATTCTCCTTAAAGAAAAGCTGCACAAGCTCATGAGCATTGTGGCTGTCGTAAAGAGGAGAAATAAGCGGCTGCATGATCGATGCAGTACCGTCGTTCGAGCGGCCGTCACTCCAGCTTTCGAGGTAGTGCTTACCCGATATATGCCAATGACAAAGCTCGCCCGTTTCGTCGTAGTGTTCGCCAAGATGAATGCGAAGCGGCACCTTGTTCATCCGGTCCTCGTCAAGCCTGAGGTCAACGGGCGTGTTGTAAACCGGATTTCCGCCGATGATAACAAGCATTTTCACCTTGCCGGCATCGATGTCGGTCACGAGCTCGCGAAGCTGGTCGATCTGCGTTCTGTCGCTGTTCGGCGAAAGCGGATCGGTATAAACAACCGTCTGGCCTACGTTGCCAAGCGCCGCATTCATCGCATGCGCGAGAGCATGAACAATGGGCGATTGCCCGCGTCCGGCGACTACAACTGAGCGTCCCCTGGACGCCATCAGATCCTTTGCCAGCGCGTTTATCCACGCAGCATTCTCGTTATTTGTCGAGGTAACGCCGCCAATGCCGAGTGCTGCGGCGATCGCCTTTGCGACTTCGGGCATCGCGCTCGGTTTTACGGCAAGACGGTGGTCGGCCTTTGCACCCGTGATGCTAACGGACGACTCGACAACGTACAGGCGGTTGATCTCCTTGTTTTCTTCCGACCATTGCCTGCGTTTTGTGTAATCCTTGATATAGCCGACATTAAAATCGGAGAAGATGTCGGCATCGAGCAAGAGTACGCGGTCGGCCTTGTCGAACTTGTAAATCGTATGAACCGGCGAACCGAATGCGAGCTTTGCACCCGCCGTTGCGTTGTCGTTATTTATCGGTTCGTACTGGTACCATCTTGCACCGGGCAATTCAGCCGAAAGCTGTTTGAATTGCTCGATCAGGGTCGGCGAAGTTACCGTTTCAGTCAAAAACCTGATACCGGCGCCGTTGTCAACCCGGTTTTCGTTGACCTTTCCGCGAAGCTCGGTGACAAAATTGGGCCAGGTTTTCGGCGTTCCGCGATATGTGACCTCCTGCGAACGGTCGGGGTCGTACATATTTAGGAGCGAAGCCTGCGCAAGGACGTCAGTTGCTCCCTGGCTGCCCGGATGATCCGGGTTTCCTTCGACCTTGATCGGACGGCCATCGTACGATTTTGCAAGCAGTCCGGTTGTAACGCCGCCGAGCGTCATTCCCGTTGCGAAGTAAAGCGGCTTACCAGGAATAAGATCAGGATCGGCGTGAACGTAGGGAACGATCTTCTCGGGCGGCTGCATGACACAACCGCTCAAACCCGCAAGCGCCAGCGACGCCCCCATGACCTTTACAAAATTTCGGCGGCTGAGTGAGTTGTCCCACACTTCAGCTTCGTGCGGGTACTCGCGCGTTACGAACTCTTTGAATTCGGGAGCGTCGACGAATTCTTCGACGCTTCGCCAATATTCCTTTCCGTTTTGCGACAATATCTTGTCACGCAACAATGCAAAGTTTTGTTTGCTGTCCTTGCTGGGCATTTTTCTCTGGTTCCTTATTTAACGGCCGCAAAAAAGCGCAAAATTCTCATATATCGGTAATGTGAGTCTGCGTTTCTCATGTTCGGCCCATCGTCCTGCGTTTTTTCGTGCCTCTTTGCGGCAATTCTTATCGGTGACACGTCGAGCAACTGGTCATCATTTCCCTGCTCCTGATGTGATACTGCTCTTTCAGTTTCGCCCGCTCGTCGGCGGTCAGGTCGCTGTCCTGCCACTGCATATTAAAGATCTCGGATTTGGGCCGGATAAATTCCTGCGGATTGCGGTGGCACGACAAACACCATTCCATCTGCAGGGTGTTTTCCTGATAGACCGCGGGCATGTTGTCGATCTGTCCGTGACACGTCGAACAGCCGACGCCTTTTGCGACGTGAATGCTGTGGTTGAAATACACGTACTCAGGAAGGTCGTGGACACGCGTCCATTGGAGCGGCTTGTTATCGCGAAAGCTTGCACGAATTGGTTCAAGATACGGAGCATCGGACCAAAGCTGGCTGTGACAGTTCATACATGTCTGCGTCGGCGGTATTCCGGCGGACGCGGCCGTTTCAACGGTGGTATGACAATAGCGGCAATCGATACCGTCGTCACCCGCGTGGTGCTTGTGGCTGAACTGCACGGGCTGCTCAATTTCGAGATACCGCCCGGTCAGATACGACGACCGAGCAAGCTGCGTATATGCATAGAATGCCACACCGGATAAAACCACGACCGCTACCATGCTGATCCGAGCGATATTATTTGCACTTCTATTAAAAAATTGCGCCATTTGAAGCTCTCAGATATCCGAAGATCTAAACTGACAATAACGTGTACCCCTGCGAACTTGCCTGGCAATCAGGCAAAACCTATGCGGGCCAAGATATTAATTGAGAAATTAGTTCGTAAAGCTGTTTTCAATTCTACTAAATCTTCTATATTCCGCAAATTGAACAATAAAAATAATCTTTACGGCGTCTTTTCGCAATGAGAGGCTTAATTAGTTTTTCTGATAAGCGAAATCAACGCGGCTAAAAACCGCGGCTCAGCGCGCGCTGCCGGTCGCAGACCGCTTAGTTACTCTGATCCTTTGCGAGAAGAGCTGCACCGATCGCAGCGGCGTCTTCGCCAAGGGTTCCCGCGACAATGCTTGTGGAATTAAATGAAGGAGAAAACGACAATTCGCGGGCTCGCCGGATTATCGCGTCGAGGACAAGATCGGCTGCACGCATTATCTCACCGCCGACGACGATCCTTTCTATATTGAGCAGATTAATGACGCTCGCGATGGCTGTCCCAACGTAATTTCCGGTGCGCTGCAACATCAATTGGGCGAAATCGTCCTGGCGTTCGGCGGCACGGACAATGTCCTCGATCGTGATCTGCTGTTCGTCGATCTTGCTGAGCGACGACGTACTGTCCTGCTGGAAACGGCTTCGCGTTCGGCGGACGATATTCGCCGTCGACGCAACATCCTCGAGCCGCATACCGTCCGAATTTATCGCTACATAACCGAATTCACCGGCAAAACCCGCGCTGCCGCGCCAGATCTCACCGTCGATTATGAACGCTCCGCCAACGCCTTCGCCAAGCGTGGCGTAAAAGAGATTGCGGCTGCCCTGGCCGCTTCCGAGCTTGAATTCACCGTATGCCGCCGCGTTTGCATCGTTTTCGATAACGGCGGTAATGCCGAGTGCGGACGAGATCTCCTGCGTA
Organism: Pyrinomonadaceae bacterium; assembly: GCA_035494575.1. Lineage (GTDB taxonomy): Bacteria > Acidobacteriota > Blastocatellia > Pyrinomonadales > Pyrinomonadaceae > OLB17. The sequence continues at coordinate 21,982 of DATJGV010000292.1, forward strand.
AGGTCGACCGCAGCATGTTCGGGAATGTGGGTTGAAAACGCGACACGCTTATTGCCCTTTTCGATCAAACCGGGAACGGCGACGCCGATGCGGTCAAATTCGCCAAAGCGCTCTTTCAGACCTCCGATAAACGCGACGAGTTGGGCAGCGGCCGATGCGTCGCGGGAAAGCTGTCCGCGGTGCAGGCCGGCTACTTCGTTATTCTGGTTTATACAGACGCCCAGAAACGCGTTCGTCGAAGCCTCAACGCCGACGGCCTTTATATCAAAGTCAGGATCTTCTCCCATATTTTTGGCACCCTTTTTGCAAATTCAAGCCCGAAACTAACGCGATTTTAGACACTCGCCGTTGAAGTGTCAAACCGTTTTCGCCGACGCAATTGTTTGACTGCGCGTCGACGGAAAGTTACTCTTTTGTTTACAGCCGAACGAGACGGACAGATTGTTTGAGCCATCCTTAATAATGGAACATCCGCTCTACGAAATTATTGAACAGTACGGAATATACGCAGTCTTTGCACTTTGCACGATCGAGGGTGATATCACCTTGCTTATTTCCGGCGTTCTCGCGCACAGCGAATTCTTCGGCAAGTACAGTTTTTTAAAGGTTTTGTTTTTCGGAACGCTCGGCGGCATGGTCGGCGACAGCTTCGGTTACATGGTCGGGCGTATCTTTCACGAACAGGCAAAACACTACCGCTTTTACCAGATGGCCCAACCGCGTATTGAACGGCTGATCGATAAGTTCGGCGGGTCGGCGATCATCATCTCGAAATATATCTACGGCATTCGCGCGGCGATGTGTTTGTTTTACGGCGTCGGCAAAATGCCGTTCGTACGGTTTGTGATGCTCGACGCGATAAGCTGTGGACTCTGGGTCACGATGTTGGCCGGCGCGGGATATTTCTTTAGCGGAGCGATCACGTCGGTGATCGGCGATTTTAAACAAATCGGCATCGCGCTGTTCTTCATCGTGATGTGCGGCATCATAATTTTCTATGTCGTCGAACGCTTCTGGCTTTCCGAAAAGGTCGAGGAGGCGAATCCCGAAACCATCCTCAAACTCGAAGAAAAACTGCTTGCCGTCGAAGAGGTCGCACAGGACAAACTTCACAAAGTGGGCGAACGGCTGCATCTGACCCGCGAACCGAACCGCGACGAAAAAGAAACGGCCGAAGCAAAGGAAACGTCCCAAGCCGCAAAAAAATGAGTTTTCGGCTAACAATTTTTCTAGAATTTACGTTAATATATCTCGACATCCTTGATCAGTTCTGAGGGAAATAATTTGTGATAATCGAATCATCTGCTCCGACAAGGGTTGACCTTGCCGGTGGAACCATTGACATACCGCCTCTGTTCCTTTTTCACGAAGGCGCCGCAACCGTAAATTTCGCAGTGAATCTGCTTGCGAAATGCCGCATCGAAACGCGCGACGACGGCAGGATAATGCTTGAATCGGTCGATCGCGGCGAAAAATTTGAAGTCGATCTTGATAACATCGACAGCCTTAAAGACGAACCGCGTCTTGAGCTGTTGTCAAAGCTCGTCTATTTTTTCAGGCCGGAAACCGGTTTTAACATGATCACCGAATCGCACGCACCGGCCGGTGCGGGCCTTGCGGGTTCGTCAACGCTGAACATTGCGTGCATCGGGGCGTTAAACACTCTTGTCGGCAACCGCTACACTCCGGACCGGTTTATCCGGATTGCCGCCAACGTCGAATGTCAGGTAATTAAGGTACCGACCGGTTTTCAAGATTATTATTCGGCTCAATACGGCGGACTTGCGTGCATCCATTTTCGTCCGGACGGCATGCATCGCGAAGCACTCGATATCGACACAAAGACCCTGGAAGAACGCATCGCGGTTTGCTACACGGGCGAACCGCGAAATTCCGGCATAAATAACTGGGAACTCACAAAGCGGCACATTGACGGTGATAAGGAACTTTTTAAATTGTTTGACGGGATACGCGATTCGGCAGTTGCGATGCGCGCCGCGCTGCTTGCGGACGATTGGGACGAAGTCGGCGAAATTTTGCGAAAGGCCCAGCCCGAACGAAAAAAACTTTCTCCGAATATTACAACCCCGCAGATGGATCTGCTCATCGACGAGGCAATAAAAAACGGAGCCATCGCTGCGAAAGTTTGCGGAGCCGGCGGCGGCGGGTGTATGGCGTTCTATTGCGAAGAAGGCCGCAGAAGCGATGTCGAAAAAGCTCTCTCAGCGCAATCCGGCGCCGAGGTTCTCGACTGGAAAATAAGCACCGACGGGCTGAAGATCAAGGTCTGCGAGAACCAAAGCGCAGCGTAACTTGTGCGGCTCGCTTGCGGAACGAGCAAGCTTCCGATTCACGCAAAATCTCGAACTGGAACGCGTCGTTGTCTTGTGTGGACAAAAATATGAAAAACTTCCTTGTCCTGGTTTTTCTTCTGATCGCAGCCGGTTTGGCGAATGCTCAGGGAAGCGGCCGCGTTTTCTGGCGCGGGACGGTCGATGACAAAGTCCAGCTCATTATCAGATCGGATACCCTTGAGGAAAATACGATTTCGGGCCAGACAAACCCCGACGGTGTTTTCAGCTTTACATCTCCTCTTCCCGGTTCCCCCGTGACAGTTGATGTCAACAGAAAAAAAGGCCGCGGCAAGGTGCGCGTTATCCAACAGCCATCAACCGACAACGACTTTACCGCAATTGTTGAGATCTACGACGATGGCGGTGGAGCACGCGAATATCAGCTTGAGATCTTTTGGAAATAGTCCGGAGCGCGGACACTCCTGTCCGCATCGGCGGTTCCTCCGCCGAAACTTCGTTCGTACTCCGCACACGCAACGCAAGCGGATAAGAGTGTCCGCGCTCCGATCATTTTTGTCACAAAACCCTCCGGCACGGTGTATTGATTTGTAGAAAATCTAATTTTCACAATCAATTCAGGAGGATTTTGATAATGAAGAACTCGCCGTCCTTAGTATTTTTATTCGTAATTATCGCGTTATCGGTTTTCACCGTAACCGCCCAAAAATCAATCGAACGCAGCCAAAATCGTGAATTCTGCTCCGATAATAATTGGTCGAATGGCGACCAGGTTTCATTCAAGGAGCTCCGTCAGATGACTCTTCCCGCTACAGGTTCACTTGCTGTTGACAGCGGCCAAAACGGCGGCATTCACGTGACGGGCACGAACCGTTCCGATGTGCTCGTTCGTGCGTGCGTCCAGGCTTGGGGAGCTTCCGACGAAGCTGCAAAGGCCCTTGCATCGAGCATCAAGATATCAGAAGGCTCCGAGATCAGAGCCGACAGCAGCATGAACGATTCGCATTGGTCGGTTTCATACGATATCAGCGTTCCGCGAAATACCGATCTTAAGTTGAACGCCCACAACGGCGGCATTTCCATCGACTCGGTCGAAGGCCGGCTTGGATTTGAAACAATGAACGGCGGCGTGAGCCTTCGCAATGTGTCCGGCGATGTTAGAGGAAGAACAACGAACGGCGGCGTCCACGTTGCTCTTTCAGGCGGGAGTTGGCAGGGCAGCGGTTTGGACGTTCAGACGACCAACGGCGGTGTTTCTTTGGTAATACCTGAAAGTTATGCGGCCAACATTGAGACGGGCACAACCAACGGAGGATACAGGAGCGACATCCCGAGCTTGAATATCACCACGGAAAACGTTAGCGGAGACATGTCGCACCGCAGACGAGGCGGTAGTATCAAAACGGCCTTGAACGGCGGCGGAGCTCCGATCCGTCTTGTAACCACCAATGGCGGAATTCGCATTAGCTCATCAGAAAACGCCTCAAAATATTAAGTTCCATGCAAACTAAAAAACACGGACCAGATCAAAAACGGTTCGTGTTTCTTTATAAATCTGCCATTTAATTATTTAATTATTAATTAAAAATTAGCTAATTAAACAGCAGATCAATAAGCGTCGGGAGCGGTGCGTTCCATCCACCTTTCGGGAAAACGCAGGGTATCAAAACCGAACTGTGAATAGAGTCCGTGAGCGTCTTTTGTAGCAAGCAGCCAGCGGCGCAGGCCTTGAAGGTCGGGATGCCCGACGATGGTTTCCATAAGCCATTTGCTAAGGCCTCGCCCGCGGTATTCCGGCAGGACGAACACGTCGCCGATGTAAGCGAACGTCGCAAGGTCGCTGATGACGCGTGCGAACCCGATCTGCCGCTGGCCCCGGTAAACGCCAAAGCACAGCGAGTTGTCGATCGCCCGCCGCATCTGCTCAGGCGTGCGCGTGCGTGCCCAGTAAGATTCTTCGGACAGGAACCTGTATATGATGTCGATCTGCAATTTCGACTTTTCCGTACTGATCTCGAATTCGTCCCGATGCCATTCCATATGTAACAGCCAGTCTATCGCAATGCGGTAAACTTTTTCACACGGAAAAACACGTTTGCACTGACGAAATATAACCAATTTACTCAAATAATTTAGGCTTTCAAACCTGATGAATCACTCAAGGAATTAAGCACTTTTAAGCACACAAGCCCTTTAATTTCACTATTTACAGGCTGTCGAATGTACGCTAGGATGTTGGTGTATGAAAGCACCCGACAAGAACGACTATCTGATCCTGAAGGTACCGGCAAAGTTTGTCGACGACGCGGCGAAGGAGCTTCAGCGGTTTTACAGCCTTGAGAACGGCACGCGGTATTCGCGGGCGACGATCAAAGAAGCCCTGCGGCGTTGGTTCGAGGACCGTGTCGAGACGGCCGCCGAGGACATCGAAGACCTGCTCACATCGCCGTTTCGCAAAGAGGCTCAGCAGTTCGGAAGGATGCTGACACAGGTTTTTCGCGAAACGCAGCTGCCCGCAAAAACCGCCGAAGAAAGCGTATTTACCGGCTTTCGTGTTTTCTCGGCCGCAAAGCTCGCCGCGATGATCTCGTACCTTGCGCAAAAGGGCCACAGCGTTTACAAGACCAAGCTGAACAAGCTGCTGTTTTACAGCGATTTTATCAACTTTTACCGGCACGGCTACTCGATATCGGGTTCGCGTTACGTTCATCTGCCGTTCGGCCCGGTTCCTGACCGTTACGAGCGAATGATCTCGGATTCGGTAATGTCGGGAAAGATACGGGTTTCCGGTTCGCCCGGCGACGCACAGCTGATTCAACCAGGCCCGGACGCGGCAGTCGACGAACTGACCGCACCCGAGATCGAAACGCTCGATTGGGTGCTGGAAAACTACGGCAAAATGTCCGCCGGCGAGATAACCGAACAGTCGCATAAGGAAAAAGCATACCGCTTCACAAAACCCGGCGAAGAAGTCGCTTACGAATACGCAAAGTTTTTCGAAATGCTCCCGCCAACCAGGCAAAAGGGTCATTAAGCTATAGGACCTATATTTAACTAAGAAAATCCGGTACAATTCTGATGATGAAACCGGGCGAAGAGCTTATCAAAGAAGGCATCGATGATCTGGCTGCAGGGTGCGAAACCATTGCTTCACTTCTGGTATCGATCGGGGCGCCTCGTCTGCGACGGTTAGGCTTGCCAATTCCTGAAACAACTTTCAACTCACCCGAACGCCGGCTATATTTGAGACTAAGGGCGGTAAACCCGGACGCATCTCATTCCCAATACAACGCGCTGATAAGGCGCCTGGTCAGTTTTGAACGAGCAGCCGAGTGCGCGAGCTAACAAACCACGAAAAGATTTTGGAGTTTATGCGGTCGCTGGGCAGGCACGCAAGGCAAAGCGCGCGCGTCTATTTTAGGAAAGGTCTCTTTTTACCACTACGACCTGTATAGTCAAGCTCTCTCGAAGATTGAGCGTGGCCATGTCCAGGACTTGAAGGACGTCAAATCTATGTTTCAAAAAGGACTTTTAGACCCGGCGAAACTAATTTCGTTGTTTGAAGCCATCGAACCAGAACTTACAAGTATCCCGCAATCGACCCGGCTTCGTTTTCCAAGGCGGTTCATCAAATTGCAGGAAAATAATGCCGCTAGGGCTTCTCCGGCCATACTTCGTCCGCGCTCGCGGGTTCGGGCTGGTTCGCGGTCAAATTCTCGGGCGAAATATCGGCGATGATAAAATTTTCGGGCGGCACCGGCGAGCCGTGCATGCGCCGCAGCATCGCAAGCTGTCCGGCGTGCGTCATCGCATCGGCGAACGGCCCTTGCAGCAGCTGCTCCTCGGTCATGTCGGCGAGCGAAGTTCCCTGTTCGAGATGGCGGCTGAGATCGGCCAGCATTTCGTGAAACGCGTCGATGTCTTGCTGAACGTCGACCGGCGCAGGACGCGGGTAAGCTCCGCCGATAAAAAAAGTCCGCGCATACCCAAGCACGCTGCGCATGTGGCAGATCAGCTCGTGAGGGCTGCGAACTTTGTTACCGGCGTCGAACGTCCAGTAATCGTCAGACGCGCCGCGAATCGCCTTCTGCGTCCGGTAAGCCAGCGCCGCAAGGAAGTGTCTGAGCATCGCGCGTTTTTCGTTTTCCATCATTTTGGAGGCCGCACATGGAACGTGCAGAATTCTTTTGGCTCGGAGCCGGCCGGATAAGTTCTAAGCTCTTTCGTAGGACAGTTCGCGGTCGCTCGCATTCCTGTAAGCGGGCACACCATCACCGAAACCGTTCTCTCACGCTCACGCTGGGGCGGTTTGCGGTTTGAGCCTACATTTGTTGGCGGTTCGGCGTCGTCTTGCCACGTCCCGTCGATCGGAGTTCCGGTCGGTGAAGGTGAAGGCACTTCGCCCTCGACCGGGGGAATTTCCTGGACATTTTCGTCCGTTGGCTGATCGTCGGCAAGACTTTTATTCGGGATCGTTCCGGTGATGAACAACTCGATGCGCCTGAATTCGGCAGGTACATCTTTTTCATAAATGTCAGCCTCGGGGCTTTGCTGTTCGTCATCGGCGTTCACCGGGCCGTCGTCTGGTTTCCGATTTAACGCATTCTCTTGATCTTTGATATTCAGCGACGCAGCGGGGTCAAGTTCCTTTAAAACTTTTCCGCTCCTTATGTCGATCTCGGCGCGTTTCACACCCGCCGGCATTGACCAATCGCCGTTCCAATCGGGATGCTGATCGAGCGCTCCACGCATAAAATCTGCCCAGATCGGCAGCGCCGAATCGCCGCCCGTCATATTCAGGTCATCGCCATTATCGAACCCAACGTACACAACACAAACAAGTTCCGGCGTGAACCCCGCGAACCATCCATCACGCGAAGTGCCTGTTTTCCCGGCGTATCCCGTCTTGCCATCGACGTTCTTAAATCCCCACTGTTGAGCGTGCGCCGCCGTCCCCCGGTTGATCACGTCCTTCATCATATCGTCCATGATGTAGGCGACATCGGGCCGAATCACGTTCTTTCGCTCCGGCGACGGCTTTGCGACGGTGCGTCCATCGCCGTAAGTTACTTGTGTTATCGGGGTTGGCAGAACGCGGTCACCGAGATTTGCAAACATCGTATATGCCGTCGCGACCTGCAAGGGCGTGGCCTCGGCAGTACCGAGCGCCATCGACGGGTAGGCTTTGTCGACCTTTGGCATCCCGGCTTTTGCAGCCAGATTCATGACGCGGCCGACGTTCAACTGCATCGCAAGATCAACGGTAATAACATTTTTGCTCTTGACCAATGCGTCGCGCAGCGTCATGTCCTGGTTCGAAAAAAAGTCGCCAAAATTACCGGGCGAATAGCTTTCTGTGCCGTATGTAAATACCTTTTTCTCGTCCTTAAAGATCGTCGCGGGAGTGAACACCCGGCCCACTCCGTCGTATGCCGAGTTGATCGCCGTGGTGTAAACAAAGGGCTTAAAGACCGATCCGGGCTGCCGCATCGCATCGGTTGCGCGGTTGAATTGGTTCTGAAAATAGTCGCGCCCGCCAACCATAGCAACGATCTCGCCGGTCTTTGGCCTGATGGCAACGAGCGCCGCATTCAGACTGCCTTTCGGCTTTTTCGGAAAGAACTTATCGAGAGCGTCGAGCCGCTTGCTGACCGTCTCATATGCCAGCCGCTGCAAGTCGGGATCGATAGATGTGTAAACCCGTAAATGCTGTAACGCTTCAGGGTCAGCGACGATCTTCGGTAATTCTTCGATCGCGTATTGCGAAAAATACGGCATCCCCTGCAGATCTTTTCTGTTCGAGATCGGCTTAAGATTTATCGGTTGGCTGCGGGCATCGGCCAGCTGAGCGTCCGATATCTCACCGGCTTCGCGCATCGATTCGAGCACCTGATTGCGCCGCTCGGTCACTTTTTCGGGATTCTTGAATGGGTTGTAGCGGTTCGGGCTGCGGATAATACCCGCGATAAATGCTGCCTCCGGTAAAGTTAGCTGCGTAACGTCCTTTCCGAAATAAGCGTCTGCCGCCTCGCCGACCCCGTAGATCGAAACGCCCGCCTGCTGGCCGAGATAGATCTGGTTCGCATATAGCGTAAATATTTCCTGCTTGGACAAACGCGTTTCGAGGATGACCGACATATACGCTTCGGTCAGCTTACGTTCATATGTCGGATCGTTCGTAAGCAGCATATTTTTAACAAGCTGCTGCGTTATCGATGAACCGCCCTGGTTGGACAAAGGCGTGTTTTCTTCACCCTCGTAACGAACCCACAGGGCACGCGCGATGCCGCGAAAATTAACGCCGTAATGCTCAAAGAACGCGCGGTCTTCCGTGACT
>DATJGV010000293.1:0-6085 GCA_035494575.1 Pyrinomonadaceae bacterium
GGTTTACGATTTACAACGACAAAAAGTTGAACGCGGATCAGGCGGATTGGGCAGGTCGGAGCAGATCGGTAAATCAATTCGCTTTTTTAAAGTCAATGTTTTTATCCGCAGTAATCCGCTTCATCCGCTCAATCCGCGTTCAAAAAGGTTAACTTTAACCACCCGCTACCGCAGATGGTACTGACAATTCCCCTTGCCTTTTTCCCTTCTTTTTCAGTAAACTTACACAAATCTAAACGGCCGAAGTTGTTTAACAAACAACGCGGGGGAACCAAAGTTTCGCTCGATGCGAAACGGGGGCGTATCTGATTTTCAGAAGAAGACTTCTTCGCTTCCAGCCCGGCAGCTAACCTCGTAGGCAGTAACGAAGAAGGACACGAAACTGACCGCTGAGGTTGTGGAGACTGTGCTTCACAACCTCTTTTTGTTTTCAACTTGCAAAAGCCCGCGCGTTGGCAAGGGCGATACTTGCGGCGTTCATATTTCGCCCCGGCTGACGCCAGGGCTTTCGCATCTTCTGACATGAAAATTATTAAAAACATATTCGGACTTGTCGCACTGTCTTGTTTGTTCTTTTCAAGCGCATGCATTCCCGGCGGCCCGGCGAGCGATGCGAACAGCCCTTCGATAACTCTTTTCGGCTTTTCGATAATGAAGGAGCCGCTCGAAAAAGACATCTTTCCGGCGTTTGCCGCAAAGTGGAAACGCGAACACGGGCAGGATGTTAAATTTGTAACATCGTTCGCAGGTTCCGAAACCGTTACGAACCAGATATTGCAGGGTGCACCTGCGGATATGGCGATCCTGTCGATAGAACGGGACGCGGAACGCCTTGCTCAAGGCAAAGCGACCACGAGCGATTGGCACAGCCTGCCAAATCACGGCATCGTCAACAAAACGCCGTTTGTTATACTTGTTAGAAAGGGTAACCCGAAAGGTATTAAGGATTTTCCCGATCTGGCAAAACCCGGCATAAAGGTAATTCATCCCGATCCGGTAAGCTCAGGCGGTGCTCAGTGGTCGGTACTCGCAATTTACGGTTCGGAGCTGAAAAAATCCGAAGCCGAAACCGGAACGCAAGACCCGGCACGCGCCGTTCGAACGCTGCAGGCGATATGGAAGAACGTCATTTCGACTCCGGGTTCCGCCCGCGAAGCACGTACGCAATTTGAAACCGGCTACGGCGACGCGTTGGTCACCTACGAGCTCGAAGGCCTGATGATGAAGCAGGCGGGCGAGGACATCGACATGGTCATCCCAAAGGCCACGATCTTTAGCGAGCATCCGGCGGTCATTATTGACCGAAACGTGACGGCGGCGAAACGCCCGGTCGTCGAGGCTTTCCTGAATTATCTTTGGAGCGACGACGCTCAAAAGGCGTTTGTGAAACACAGCTTCCGTGCGGTGACGAACGAAGCGTTCAACGATGCGAATCCGAATTTGGCAAAAATCGAAGAGCCATTTACCATCGAGATGTTCGGCGGTTGGGACAAAGCGTACCCGGACGTCATCGAAAACGTGTTCATGAAGCAGGTGAAGAGTCAATAGGATTGGAGCGCGGACACTCTTGTCCGCAAGCGTCGCAAGACGCAAAAGGTGTTCATGCATTTTCAGCGTTGAGAAAGATCACGGGGTTTAGTTCGCACTTCGAGCGAATGCGGACAAGAGTGTCCGCGCTCCAATTTGAATATGAGCGCTACAGTTTCAGGAATCAGGCATGTGCGCGGCTTTGACGTTGTTAAGCCGCTCAGCATCGTCACGATGATCGTGATAATGCTGCCGCTCGTACTGCTTCCGCTGGCCTCGATATTCATATTCGGCACGAGCAACGGGCTCGGCAGCTTTTGGAACGCGTTGATGCAGCCCGAAGCGATCTTTGCCTTAAAGCTCTCGATCGTTACGAGCTTTTGGGCGACGATCTTTAACGTCATTTTCGGCCTTTTCGCATCGTACGTTCTGTCGCGTTACAACTTTTGGGGACGAAACGCTTTGATCGTATTGATATCGCTGCCGACGGCTATTCCGACGGCCGTTGCGGGCTTTGCACTGCTTCTGCTGTGGGGACCGTACGGGACGCTTGGACGGCTGTTGGAACCGCAAGGCATCCATATCATGTTCACGGCCTGGGCGATAATCCTTGCGAATATTTTTGTCACGTTTCCGCTTGCGTTCGGTGTTATAAAGCCCGTTTTCGACACCATGAGCCGTTCGCTCGAAGAAGCGTCCGCAACGATGGGAGCAACGCGGTGGCAGACATTCTGGCACGTGACGTTGCCGTCGCTGCGCGGAGCTATCGTAAGCGGGGCGTTGCTGACATTCGCACGGGCGGTAGGCGAGTTCGGTTCGACGATACTTGTTTCCGGCAATCTTGCGTCCCGAACGCAAACGGCTCCGCTCTACATCTTTGCCAAATTTAACGAGGGACAAGTCGAAGCGGCCAACGCGATCGCCATAGTTCTGGCACTGTTTTCGTTTGTTATTTTCAGCATCCTGTTTTTTGCGAGAGACTGGCTTGAGGGCGATTGACCGTAGATATGGCGGACGTTAATGACGACAATAGCGCAGCGGTAAGCGTGCTGAACGTTGGCAAACAGTTCGGCGCCGCAACCGTCCTGCGCGATGTGAGCTTCAATGTCGCACAGGACGAGATCGTCGTCCTGCTCGGGGCGTCCGGAAGCGGAAAAACGACCATTCTTCGCATCATCGCCGGTTTAGAACTGCCGAACGACGGACGTATCATTCTGCACGGCAAGGACGTGACAAATCTGCCTGCACGTGAACGCGGAACAGGCGTTATCTTTCAAAACTACGCATTGTTCCCAAAGATGAACGTCGAGGAGAACATAGCATACGGCCTGAAGCTGCGGCGTAAAAAGCGAAAGGAGATTCGCGAGACCGTTGACCGTCTTGTCGAGCTTGTTCATCTCGGCGAGCACCGCAAAAAATCGCCTTCGCAGCTTTCCGGCGGCCAGCAGCAGCGCGTTGCCATCGCCCGTGCATTGGCCTACGAGCCGGAAGTACTTCTTTTTGACGAGCCGTTCGGAGCACTCGACGCTCAGATCCGCGGAATACTCCGCCGTGAAATTCGAGGGTTGCTTAAACAGATCAAGGTTCCGTCGATCTTTATCACGCACGATCAGGAAGAGGCTCTCGAACTCGGCGACCGCATCGCTGTATTAAATTCCGGCAAGCTCGAACAGATCGGAACGCCGTTCGAAGTTTATAATCGTCCCGAAACCGAATACGTTGCGACGTTTCTCGGTGCGGCGAATCTGCTGGGCGGAGTCATGAGCGGCGGAAAATTCACCGCGAACGACGTCTCGCTTGAGACGGACGATATGACGCAGTTCCGTGACGGCGAAAAGGTAAAGCTTGTGTTCAGGCCCGAAGACGTTTTTCTGCGGAGGCCCGAAAATCTGACGCAGCGGTATCAGAAACTTACCGAAGGACGTATCGAAGAGGTCAGCTTCGTCGGAGCGTTCGAACGCGTAACGGTGAACGTCGATCTGCCGGACAAACCGACGATCATCGTGACGCGCCCAAAAACCGAGACAGCCGTCTTCCCGCTGCATCACGGACAAGAGGTAACGGTCGGGCTTGTACGTTTTCGCATAATTCCCGAGACTGCTAATAACGGAACCGCTTAAGCCAATTGTTTGAATAAGCTCAATATGTCATTGACCTTTTGTGAACGCATAATTGCGTCGTGCAATTCCCACTCCGACAAGATCGCAATGCGTGTCGTCGGCGGTGACGACGCTGTTTCGTACGCGGAAACGCTTCGGCAGATTCGCTCGATAGCTTTTCGGCTGCAAACGGAAAATATCGCATTTGGCGACCGTGTCGCGCTTATCGGCGAAAATCATCCTAATTGGGCGATCGCATATCTCGGCACCATCTATCGCGGAGCCGTTTGCGTCCCGCTTGACCCGCACGGCGAGATCGAAACGATCACAAATTTTCTCGAAAATTCGGAAGCAAAACTCGCTTTCCTGTCACCGGATCAAACGGAAAAATTTCAGCAGATAGAAGAAAAACTAGGTCGGCACATTCCGGCGGTCGTCTGGTCGGCGCCACCTGCGGTAGCGGGTGGGGCTTTTCTCGACGCGGAGATGCAGAGACGCGGAGACGAGCAAGAAGAAAATGAGAAAGCGAGAATGCGAATTCCGCATTCCGGTAACGGTTTTCAGTCTTTCGCCGATTGGACCATAACTGACTTCCCCGATTCGTTCGCAGGCGAGATCCCAAAAGCACGCGGCGACGATACAGCGTTGCTGATCTACACCAGCGGCACAACAGGAACCCCAAAAGGCGTTCCGCTTACCCATCGAAACATTGTCGCCGAACTTGACGGCATCTACGACGTTCTTCACATTTCGGAAAATGAGCGGATCCTGAGCCTGCTGCCTTTGTTTCATGCGTATTTGCAGATCGTCAATCTGTGGGTTGCGATCACCTACGGCTGCGAGGTCGGCTATTTGAAAGAACTCACGCCCGCTGAACTCAGCGAGGCAATGAAGCAATTCAAGCCGACGATCCTTACAACCGTTCCGCGTCTCTGGTATCTGTTTCACAAAAAGATCTTTGACGCGGTTGCTGCTAAGCCAAAGGCCGTTCAGGCTCTCTTCAACACGCTGCTCGCAACAAACTCGATGCTCCGGAACGCATTCGGCATCAATCTCGGCAAAAAGTTTTTCGGAAAGGTACACGAATCCTTCGGCGGCGATCTCCGTCTTGCGGTGTCGGCCGGTTCGAGGTTTGACGAAGACGTCGCTCTCGACTTTTACAAGCTCGGTTTCAACATTTTGCAGGGCTATGGTCTGACCGAAACCAGCGGAGCCGCCACGGCAACACACGAAACCGACAACCGCGTCGGTTCGGTCGGAAAACCGATGAAAGGTGCCGAGATCAAGATCGATAACCCAGACAAAGACGGCATCGGCGAAGTTCTTATTAAAGGGGCGATGGTCTTCTCTGGCTACTACAAAAACCCGACGGCAACTGCCGAAGCCTTTACCGATGACGGATGGTTCCGCTCCGGCGATCTCGGCCAGATCGACAAGGACGGCCACCTGCACATCGTCGGACGGGCCAAAGATGTCATCGTCCTGCCGTCAGGCAAGAACGTGCATCCCGAAGACCTCGAAGTTCATTACCTAAAATCTCCATTTGTCGAAGAAATGGCAATAATCGGCGTCAAAGACGAAAGCGAACAGCGTGCCGGAGCCGAAAAACTCGCCGCGGTAGTTGTGCCCGATTTCGAATATCTCAAGGTTGCAAAAGTCGCCAATTCAAAAGAGGCGATCCGCTACTCGCTCGACAATCTCGGCCGCGAACTTCCCGAGTACCAACGCGTCCGCGATTACATTATCCGCGCCGAGCCTCTGCCGCGCACCGCAACAAGAAAGATAAAGCGCTTCGAGCTGAAAAAAGAGATCGAGACGGGAAAAATATCGGCAGGCGCACCCGAGAAGAAAGCATGGCCGCTTAGCGAGGACGACAAGGCATTGCTTGAGACGCCGGCCGCTAGAGTCGTTCTTTCAGCGATCAAACCGCATGCAAAAGATGTTGACCTGATTCATCCGCAGATGAATCTTGAGATCGACCTTGGCCTCGATTCGCTCGCCCGTGCTGAGGTTTTCGCGGCTCTCGAACAAGCTTTCTCAACTGAATTTTCGGCCGAAGAAGCAACTAGTGCGCTGGCAGTTCGTGATGTGGTCGAATTGATCAACAAGTCAGTACCACCTGCGGTAGCGGGTGGTTTCACACGGGTCAGTGAAAAATCAGGCGTCTCAGAATCTCAACTTCAGCCACCCGCTACCGCAGGTGGTACCGACACGGGCTGGTCAACAATAATTCGAACTGCCGACGACGATTTTCCCGAGATTCGCGCCGTGCTGGAAAATCGCCCGATCTTCTCCGCGTTTGCATTTTCGGTCTATCGCATGTTCAACCTTTTCTGTCGCGTTTTTATGCGGCTCGAGGTCGAGAACATCGAGGAACTACGCAAAATGAAGCGTCCGTTTCTCATTTGCCCGAACCACCAAAGTTTTCTGGACCCGTTCGTGCTCTGCTCAAATTACCC
>DATJGV010000294.1:0-3486 GCA_035494575.1 Pyrinomonadaceae bacterium
GCTTTCTTTTCTGCGAGATCGGGCTGGTATGGCTCGCGTCCCTCGATAACGTCCTGAAACTGTCGAAATATCCACGGGTTTTGCATCGCGCCTCGACCGATCAGTAGGCCGTCAACACCCGTCTCCTGCCATCGCCGCATTCCATATTCGATGGTAGTAATATCGCCATTGCCCGAAACCGGGATTGAGACTGCGTCCTTCACCGCTTTGATCACGTCCCAATTCGCCAAACCTTTGTAGCCCTGTTCGCGTGTGCGGCCGTGGACCTGTATATGCTCGACGCCGCACTGCTCGGCCAATTTCGCAACGTCAACGACGTTTATCGTCGAATCGGAATAGCCGGTGCGGACCTTTAGCGTGAGCGGTATCGAGATCGAGCGTTTGATCTCCTTAAGAATTTCCTCAAGCCGCGGCAGATCGCGCAGCAGGCCTGAACCGCCGCCGTTCTTGACGACCTTTGGAGCAGGGCATCCGCAGTTCACGTCCAGGATGTCGGCCCCGACCTCCTCGGCCATCTCGGCGCCCATCGCCATACGCGGCGCCTGCCCGCCGAATATCTGCACAGCGAACGGCCGCTCTTCCTCGTCAAAATGCATCTGACGCTTCGATTTCGGATTTCCGCGAGTCAGCCCTTCGACCGAGATAAACTCTGACACGACCAGACCCACACCGCCCCGACGCTTTATCAGCCGGCGAAAAGTGTAATCCGTCACGCCCGCCATCGGCGACAATATCAGCGGCGGGTTGATCTCGATATCTCTGATCTTAAATGGTTTCACGTTCGTACTACTTAACCCAATAAACGGGTTTAACACAAACTGTCATTTTACACGCTTTCTTCCAGGTACGAAAAACCCGAAATGGTCGCGCGCGTCGTATATAAAAGCTAAACCCCCGAACCGCGACAGACCTTCTTGAGTGATTTCTGTGCTGTTTTTGTCCCACTTTGTCCCACGCTGAGACAAGATCAAGCACGCCGTTGTTGGAAACAAAGGGTTTAGGTGTTGTCCCACTTGTCCCACTGTCCCACAACTTTTTTCAAAGATCGGGCGGTGAATCCCCGCGCACAGGTTCTCGCGGGGAGAAACCGGAGTTGCATTTTAACCCATTTTGCAGGGATAGGAAACAATATTATTTACGCAATAGTACTAGCCCGCCGTGATCTGTTCCAAAATCCGGCGGGCTGATTCGAGAACGTCGCGGGCCTTTACAGGAACGCGCAGGATGCCGCTTGGCGAAAACGTCGAGTCTTCGTTTTCCGACAAAAATTGCATCAATCGCTCGGGGGAGACTTTGGCCGTTTCGCCGAGTTTTATCGCGACGGCATCGGCGGCCTTGTCGATCGAGATGATCCCCATTTTCTCTGCGGCGCGGCGAAGGCGGGCGTACTCGAAAAGGTTTTGCGCCGACGCGGGAATCGCTCCGTAGCGGTCGTTGATCTCGGAATAGATCTGGCGAAGCGCTTCTTCGGATTCGGCGGAGGAAATTCGTTTATAGGTCCGCAGCCGCTGCCCCGATTCGGAAATATAATCCTTCGGTATCGAAACATCGACGCCAAGATTTATCGAAACGCTTGTCTCGTCAGCGATCTCGTCGCCCTTTAGCTCGGCGATGGTGCGTTCGAGCATTTTTGTGTAGAGATCAAAACCGAGCGCGTCCAAATGTCCCGATTGCTGGCCGCCGAGAATGTTGCCGGCCCCGCGCAGCTCAAGATCGAGCGCGGCAAGCCGGAACCCGGCACCGAGGTCGGAAAATTCGCGGATCGCGCTCAGGCGCCGCCGCGCGATCGGCGTCAGTTCCAGCTCGGACGGGATCAAAAGATAGGCATACGCGCGGCGGTTCGAACGTCCGACGCGGCCCCGAAGCTGGTACAGCTGTGACAGGCCGTAGTTGTCCGCACGGTTGATAATAATCGTGTTGGCACGCGGGATGTCGATGCCGTTCTCGATGATCGTTGTCGCAACCAGGATGTCATATTTGTAATCGATAAAATCGAGCATTACCTGCTCCATTTCCTTTTCATTCATCTGGCCGTGCCCGATGGCGATTCGAGCATTGGGAACGATCTTTTGAATGTGAGCCGCGACGGTTTCGATGGTTTCTACACGGTTGTGAATGAAAAATATCTGACCGCTGCGCGACAGCTCGAGCTCGATCGCAGAGCGGATCACACCTTCTGAAAACTGCACAACCTGGGTGTTGATCGCCAGGCGGTCGCGCGGCGGTGTTTCGATCACGGACATATCGCGCATCCCGAGCAGAGACATATTCAGCGTGCGCGGTATCGGCGTGGCGGACAGCGTTAGCACGTCCACCTTCTTTTTTAGCTGCTTGAGTTTTTCCTTGTGCGCGACGCCAAAACGCTGCTCTTCGTCAACGACAACGAGCCCGAGCTTTGGCAATTTCACGTCGTTCGATAGGATGCGGTGCGTGCCGATCAGGATATCGACATCGCCCTTCTGAGCGGTTTCGACGACGGACTTTTGCTCTTTGGTTGAGCGAAAACGCGAGAGAAGATCGATCTTGACGGGAAATGCGGAAAACCGCTTCGTGAAATTTTCAAAATGCTGATAGGCGAGGACGGTCGTCGGCGTCAGCACGGCGGCCTGGCGTCCGTCCATCACGGCCTTGAACGCAGCGCGCATCGCGACCTCGGTCTTTCCGTAACCGACATCGCCGATTATCAAACGGTCCATAGGTGACGGCGTTTCCATGTCAGTTTTTACATCCTCGATCGCCGTCGCCTGATCGGCCGTAAGGTCGTACGGAAACGCGTCTTCGAATTCGTGCTGCCACGGCGCGTCGGGCGAGAACGCGTATCCGGTCACAAGCTTGCGCTCCGCGTAGAGCTTTAAAAGCTCGTCCGCCATATCGCGCATTGCGCGTTTTGCCTTTGCTTTTGTCTTTTGCCAACCGAGTCCGCCGAGACGGTCAAGTGTCGGAGCCGTCGCCTCACCGGATGAGTAACGCGATACGAGATCGAGGCGTTCGACCGGCACAAAAAGCTTGGCGTTGTCGGCATACATCAGCAGCATGAATTCGCGCTCGGCGCCCTGTGCCGAGATCGTTTCCAGCCCCTCGAACCGACCCAAGCCGTGATCGACGTGCACGACATAATCTCCGGGTTTGAGGTCGCGAAAATCCGAAATGAACGCACCCAGCCTCGATTTGCGCGCGGCGGGCTGTTTTCGGGCCGCAGGTTCCGCTGCCGCGGTTTCGCCGAAAATGTCGCTCTCCGTGCGGAATGTCAGCCGAAAAGACGGGATCTCGAAACCGCCGGAAAGGTCGCCGACCATCATCGAACCAGGCGGGAGAACGATGTCATAGTCGCGCAGGATCTCATCAAAGCGTTCGGCAAGGCCCGACGTCTGGAGGACAAAAAGATTTGTACCTTCGTTTTGTTTTGAGCGAAATTCGGCAGCAAAGTCTTTCAGGTCGCCGTGATATTTGCGAGTTGACCGCGAAAGGATCTCAATGTCGAAGGAT
>DATJGV010000295.1:0-5507 GCA_035494575.1 Pyrinomonadaceae bacterium
CAATCAGGTTCTTATGCATTTCCGCAAACGGACGGTCAAGTTTGAAAAGACTACGGAAGAGGGCGAAACACCGGTCCAGATCGTGTCAGGCACTGAAAATCCGTTCAAGATGCCTATAGTGGACAAGATCGCACTGGAAAATGCGATCGAGCAACTGCCGGCAGGCTACAAGAACGTTTTCGTGCTGCACGATGTCGAAGGGTTTGAACACGAAGAGGTCGCGAAGATACTTGGCTGTTCAGTCGGAACATCGAAATCGCAGCTTCATAAGGCACGCTTGAAATTGCGTAAATTGCTAAAGAAAAAGGCAAATCCGCGTCTGGTCGGAGCCTGGTAAAAGGAAATTTGGGAAATATTATAGGACGGGCCTTTCAGATTTGAAAGGCCATTTTTCATTATGCAGAAGCCCGCGCATGAGCAAGGGCGAATCCTTCAACGTTCGCATTTTGCCTTCGCTCACGCGCGGGCTTCCGCATCTGGAAAATAGCTACTAGCCATCAATTTTTATTGCGATATTTATGTTCCGCCGGCCTAATTCAGCGACGAATTTGTCGGGGTCGATGGCTTTTTCCTGTGGGGTTGCTCCGCGTGATAGCACGTCGCCACGGGCCATCATCTGGGCGATGATCGATGCGGGAAATGCGGTCGTTCGCATCATCGCCGAAAGGCCCGTCGCGGTGTCGAGTTTATCGACGATGTCGTATCGGAGCCGTTTCAGTTCGCCGTTTTTCGTGCCGACAAACTCCAATCTCACCAAAACATAGTCCGGGCCGTCGGCAGGCAGATGTTTTTGCAGGAGTTCGCCGAAGACCTTTCGCGGAACGACTTTTACGTAATCGACCAAAATCTCGTCGCTGGAACACAGGCCGAGGTCGATCATCGTTTTGAATTTTTCGCAGTGGTCGGCGTAACGGATCGTTTTGTAATCAAGCTCACGGATCTTTCCGAGAAAAGTATCAGGAAGTGTAGACGTACCGCCAGAGGTTTGGAATGCTTCGAGCGGCGGAAAACCGTCAAATGAGAGGCTTTCGATCTCGGTCATTGATGGGATCTCGCGAATTTCTCCTTCACGAATAACACGGGCAACTTCGATATATTCGTTTATCAAGCCTTCGACTGAGAAAACAAGTTGATAATTGAGCGGCGGCTGGGGGGCCTGCGGTAAGCCGCCGACGCGGATGTGAATTTCATCGACCCCATCGAAATTCTTTGCGCCGTGCATTGCCAGGATCGAGACCATGCCCGGAGCAAGACCGCAATCCGGGATTATGTTGATGCCCGCGTCCTTTGCCTGTAGGTCGAGAGCCAGCTGCTCATCCACAACATAGTTGTTGCCGCCGAGATCGCAAAAATTCGTGGCTGTTTCAATGGCCGCTTTTGAAAGCGAGGTGTTGTACCAGTAATTTACGCAAGAAATGGCCGAGTCGTGCCCGCGCATCAGGTCCACGACGGCCGCGTAATCGGAGGCTTCGATCTGTCTGGGTGTGACCTTGTCGGTGCCAACTGTTTTGGCGACATTTTGTGCTTTTTCGAGATCAAAATCGGCAACTGTTACCGCCGTGACTTCGGGTGAGTTGTGAACCAGATCAAAAACGGCACCATGTCCCATGCGTCCGGCACCTAGAACGAGAATTTTCATAATCAACTAATAGATTTGTGGAAAGACACGAAAATTAAATACTTTTCTTTTTCGCATATTTCGTGTGCCTTGCGGGCAGTTTTCCTTATATTTACCAATCGTCACCGTCGTCCGGACGCTCGGCGGCGATGATCGCGGCGGCGTGTTCCCATACCTTTTTCTTCCAGGCGCGGAGCGAATCGGTTAGTTGCAGCGCGGCCTGCGGGTGAGCGGCGTTCCGCTCAAGCCTTATTACCTGCGCAGTGGCGGTTACGGGGTCGTTCGGATCTTCGGTAACGGTGACCTCGACCTTGCCTCCGACACTTGGCAGGTTGCGCGGCAGATAGACAAGCGTTCCGTGTTGGCCGACATTCTCGGTCAAACCCTCTTCAATAACCTCATTTCCGTTTTCGTCCTTCCAACGGACGCGGACCGGAAATGAAATAATGAATCGCGCTCCCTGGCGGCGATCTTCCATAATTTTTCCCTCTTTAACTCGTGCGAAATAGAAGTGCAGACTCTGAAAATATACGCGAATTAGGCGTTTTATGTCTATTGGGATGATAAAAAATTGTGTCCGCAAAATGACCATAAAAACGCGAATGGCATATAGGATAAGGGGTTGCGGATTTTTGAGATTGGACACAACCTATAAGAAAGTGATACCATCCTAAAATGTTTTGGTCGCGGTCGGCCAAAATTAGGCGGAATCATCCGTCGCAACTATCTTCAATTTTATGCTCTAAGAAAGCCGATAGTCCCTGAATCCACACTTCAGTTACTATTTTTGCGTTTAATTGGAAGGAAAATTTGATAGGAGTCAGAAATAATGAAAAGTCTCGTTAGAGGAGGCATTATTCTGATCACTTTGAGTTTGTTCGCTGTCTTTGTATATGCGCAAACCCGATCAGAAAAAGTCCTCAGTATAGCGAATGATTCGCATAAAGAAATAACTCATACAGAAGAAGCAAAAGCACTAGAAACAGACCTAAATCCAGGAAATACAGACAAGAAATTAGTTAAAACGACAGCAATGGTTACGGCCGTTAAATCGGTAAGCCGAGGAGCTTTTTCGGCAACGGCTTATTGCCTTTCAGGGCGGACCGCCCTGGGACACAGCGTCAGACGCGGCATAGTCGCAGCCGACCCCCGAGTGTTAAAACTCGGAAGCAAGGTGCTGATAACGGCGGGTTCTTATACGGGACAATACATCGTCTCGGACACCGGCGGCGGCGTCAGAGGGAAGGAACTCGACATTTGGGTTCCAAGCTGCTCGGAAGCCCGCAGATTTGGAAGGAGAACCGTAACACTCAGCGTTATTCAATAAAACTTAAAATACAATAAAAAAAGCAGAACCGCTTCGGGAAATCGAAGCGGTTTTTTCTTGCGGTCTGGGCTTCGTTCTCGAATGTGTGCGCGTTTTCTTCTTGGCACACCATTGTCAGCATCTAGAAGGCCTCACCGAAACTGACCTCTCCAGCCACCGCTACCTGATAAGCCGAGACGCGGCGTTCGAAAAAGTTTGCGAGTTCCTGAACGTCCTGCAGATCCATGAACGAGAACGGATTTTTTGCGCCGTAAACTTTTTGCAGGCCGAGCATTGCGAGCCGCTGGTCAGCGATGAATTCGAGATATTGCCGCATGTCCGTTACCGAAAATCCGGCGACGCCCCCGCTCAGAACGTCTTCGGCAAACTGCACTTCGCATTCCACAGCTTCGTCAAGCATCTCGATGATCTGCCGTCTGAGATCTTCGTCGATGAGATCGGGTTCCTCGGCGCGGACTTTTTTGACAACCTCGAAGGCGAAATTCATGTGCGCCGATTCGTCGCGAAACACCCAGTTCGTACCCGATGCAAGACCGGGAAGCAACCCCTTCGAGCGAAGGAAATAAACGTAGGCAAACGCCGCGAAGAAGAACAGCCCCTCGATGCACGCCGCGAAGCAAATAAGATTGAGCAAAAACTGTCGCCGGTCGTCTTTTGTCTTTAGCGAGTCCAGATCCTGGATCGAGTCGATCCATTTCAGGCAGAACTGCGCTTTTTTGCGGATCGACGGAATGTTTTCGACGGCTGCAAACGCCTGTTCGCGCTCGGCAACGTCGGGAATATACGTGTCGAGCAGGGTAAGGTAAAACTGGACATGCAAAGCCTCTTCGTAAAGCTGCCGTGAGAGGTACATACGAGCCTCGGGCGAATTGATGTGCTTGTAAAGGTTCAGCACCAGATTGTTCGCCACGATCGAATCGCCAGTGGCGAAAAATGCGACAAGCCGCGATATCAGGTGCCGCTCCGCCGGCGTCATTTTCGAACGCAGATCGACCACGTCGATTGAAAAATCCACTTCCTCGACCGTCCATGTGTTCCTGATCGCATTCTTGTACATCTCATAAAAATGCGGATATCGCATCGGGCGAAGTGTTAGATTGAAGCCGGGATCAAGTAGCATAATATTACCTCTACAGAGAGCCTCATTTCTTTGCTCCCTTCAAAACTTTTTTCTCTTCAGATTCTAGTTTCCGTTGAACTTTCTTTACGTCTTCTGCGGTAGGAAGATTCTCCGGCACGATGCCTCTTTCGAGCAACATCTTACGTACGGCCTGATTGTTATCGGTGTGCTCCTTTTCGATCTTGGTTTGGCCCCTCAAATCCTTAGTTTGAACGTTCAAACCAGTCATTTCGGCTGATAGGTCTTTTGCCTTAATGCTTATCGTAGGAAGAAAATCTGCAATGGGCCTGTTGACCGGTACGTTCAATTTTCTCTTAAGGCTCTGAGTTGGAAGATTAAACAATGCCTGATCTCCTTTGGAACGAATGATAGCAAAGCCTTGTCCGTCAACACCTCTTTCGTACAGAATTCCCGAAAGCTGCTTTTCTGTTTGGCTCAGCTTTTCACGGGCTTTGACTCTTTCAGAATCCAAGAGACGCTGCTCTACTAACTCGGCTCGTCTGGTTTGTATTGCAAAGTAGTTTTGTGCAAACGCGATTTCCGGTTTTGTTGAATCGCCGTTTTGGGCCACCAAATAGCAGGCATATCTGGTAAGGGCAATGTCCTGAATTTCACGTTGTGAACCGCTCCCAAGTTCGACCATTTTCGTGACATCAAGAAAATGGTTATCTATATCTACCTCAGCATTTACAGCCGCAATCCTGGCCTTCTCGACTACTTTGAAGAAATTCTCCCACCTTGAATAACCAAGTAGTTCTTGTAAATCTCTAGCGCTCCAACACTCAACTCCATCAATAAGCTGAGTTGCAGCTTCGAATCTTTCAAGTAATTGTCTGATCTCTTCCGATTTCATTCAGATTCCGTGTCAGAGTTCCTATTCCATCCATCCCGTAAATCCCATCAGAGAATGGGTAAGGCTGACTTGATTTAAGAGCATAGTTTTCTCAAACGTTTAATTAGGCTTTGGGTCTAAGCGAGAATATTGATAGTCATTAATTCGCTTTCAGTCGGGGAACGAGTTCCGTTGAATCTCTTCCATTTCGCAACTCACTCCAAAGGCTCAAAAGCTCAGCACGATTCTTGCCTATCCATCCCTCAACTGTCTTATGGTGTTTCGAATTCCTTACAGACCCAGCTAGTAGCTCACCTGTATCAACTGCGAAGCTCGCTGCATGTCTTTTCTCTTTTCCATAATCTATGTGCAAGTGTGCGCGGAAATGATTGTTGTCTGGACTCATTCGCAGCGCCATAGGTTCAAGTTGTTTGACCATTAAGGAAATGTTCCCGCTCGGTGACGAAGCGACACTTAGCAAATCGACTATCGCCAATTCTTCTTGTAGATTCTGAGCTAATTCCTCAAATGACAGCACTACTTTTCTTTCCTAACTTACTGACAAGCCTCACAAGCTTCCGGATTTTCGAGCGAGCACACGAGGGCTTCT
>DATJGV010000296.1:0-21459 GCA_035494575.1 Pyrinomonadaceae bacterium
TGTGTCACAGGCGGATTTCATTAAAAAAGTTAAGATGCTCGAAGCCGACCGCGATTCGCTCGAGGACAAGATCAGCGCTGAAAGTGCCGGGTTTTACCGGCAATCGAAACCGGTTACGCTGAAGGAGATCGAGGCCGCCGTCCCGAAAGATGCCGCACTGGTCGAATTTGCGGTTTACCGGCCGATCTCGCCGAAAACATTCGAATTTGCAGCCGAAAAGCAAAGCGATCCGACAGCGGTCGGAAAACCCAGGTATGTTGCATACGTTATTTCGCAGGCGAGTGTGAAACGAGCGGAGATCGGGGACGCGGGTGAGATCGACAAAATGGTCGATACGTTCCGCGAAGCGTTGCGGGACCCGAAACGCAGCGATGTCAGGCAGCTTGCACGGCGGCTTGACGAAAAGCTTATGCGGCCGGTGCGTTCGCTCACCGGCGGAGCGAGCCGCTTGCTCTTGTCGCCCGACGGCGAGTTGAACCTGATGCCGTTCGAGGCTCTGGTCGATGAAAAGGATCGCTATCTGGTTGAAAATTATTCGATCAGCTATCTCTCCAGCGGGCGTGACCTGCTGCGAATGAAAATCAAGCGTGAAAGTCGAGGCGAACCTTTGATCGTGGCGAATCCGACGTTCGGCGAGCCTGACAACAGTCTGATCGCGAAGGTCGATCTTTCGGCCAAACGCGACAGGCGTCCAAGCGTAACAACAACCAGAAGTATCACAGATACATATTTTGCACCGCTCGGTGCAACGGCGCAGGAAGCGCGTTCGATACAGGCGCAGTTTCCAGGCGCGAAACTGCTGTCGGGAGAGCAGGCGACCGAGACGGCGCTAAAACAGGCAAACGCTCCGTCAATACTGCATCTTGCGACGCATGGATTTTTTCTGACCGAAGGCGAGATGTCAATCGGTTCAGGAAGTCAAAACCGCGGCGCCAATGGCACCGCAAAGATCGAAAATCCATTGCTGCGTTCCGGCCTTGCGCTTGCGGGAGCGAATGAACATCGCGAATCGGCAGATGACGGCATTCTGACTGCGCTTGAAGCGTCGGGTCTGAACCTTTGGGGTACAAAACTGGTTGTGCTGTCGGCTTGCGACACCGGCCTCGGCGAGGTTCACACCGGCGAGGGCGTTTACGGCTTGCGTCGATCGTTTCAACTTGCGGGTGCGGAATCGCTCGTTATGAGCCTTTGGCCGGTTAGCGATTACGTTACGCGCGAGCTTATGACCGGATATTATCAGAACCTAAAGCAGGGAATTGGCCGAAGCGAATCGCTGCGGCGGATTCAGCTCGAAATGCTTAAGAAACCGGCGACGCGCCATCCCTTCTATTGGGCCAGCTTTATCGAATCCGGCGACTGGACGCCGTTAGGTGTTGAATGACGCTATAACCTTCGCTTTCGATTTTTTTCCCGACAAGTGAAATGTTTTCTCCGCTTTGTCTTATCTCGATAGAACAAAGATTCTGCAGCGCCTTGCGGATGATAAGTTTTCCGGGCAAGGCTGAATAAAAACGTGGAGTATAGGAGAAAATAATGAAGAAAATCGTAATTCCGTCCGTCGCAATTATCGGGATGCTGGCCTTAGGCACGTTAAGCATTTCGGCCCAGTTCACCATCACGATCCCGAACATTCCAAAGATCAAGAAAAACAAGCCGCAGTCCTCGCCGTCCCCGGAACCGTCCGCTCCGTCGACCAACCAATCGGCGGAAACAACTGAGACAGCTTCCGAGCCAGCCAAGTCGGTTGATAACTGCTCCGATGCGTTCACACAAGTTCACACCGAGAACATGGAAAAAACGCGAAAGGAGGCCGAAGAGTACAGACCCGGACTGCGAGACTACTACGTCGAGGATTTCAACGACAACAGGAACGAATACCTGCGAGCGGCGATCTCGCCGTCCAAACGACAGGAATGGCTGACATCGCACAATATCGCAAAAGAAAGCTATCCGTGCTTCGTACCGCTGTTTGACGCTATCGCGGCGGCGGCAAAAAAGACCCTTCCAGCTTACACACCAACCGGGTATAACATCCGAAATGCGGCCGAAGAAAGATTGATGCTCGGACAGGTAAACGATATTTCGGAAGCAAAAGTGCTTAAGGTCGGTCTTTTTTCCACAACGTGGAAGATCGCCAAAGATGATTACAATTTTCCGACCAGCCGCTTCAAGTACGGCCTGATCTGGGCTCGTTACCCGAAGCTGGACGACGGCTTTTGCCGGATCATATACGTCAACATCGTGCAGGATTATGCAGGCGGCGGAACCTACGGTGACAGCTACGGAAACTTTATAAAGAGTGAGCCTGCCGGATGCCCGGCAACAAAATAGCCCTTAAAAAGGGCAAAAATCCCATTAATTACAAGGAGTAAAAAACAAATGGCACCAAGCGTAACTTCCAGATTTTATTTTAACGGCAACGCACCGATCCATAACGATCTGATTCGAGATCTTCCGATTTTTGCAGTAACCGTGGGCGACAATTTTGCGGGCGGCTGGGCCAGTGCCACAGCCGATTCAAAGATGGCTTTCGAAAACATAATGAACGTGGTAAATGTTCAGGTGCCCGTGCACCTGGCAATGCCGCGAATTTATGCCCACCAGTATTTTGATGTCGGAAAGGAATATCCGAAGCTGTCCATCTACGCATTCAGACCCATGCCGGGTCAATCGTGGCAAAGTGACGGCGGATACATGGTTGGACCGAGTATCGCAATGGTCATTAAGCAGATCTCGGTCACAAAGATAACACCTATACACGGCTGGACGGGTCTGCCTGCTATACCGCAAGTCCAAAAAAACTATCTTGAGAAAAAGATCGGCCGCGAAGCATATGCCCCGATGGCGGTGTCGCTTTTCGTAGCCGGCGATACGGAAGTTGTGGAATAGGGATGTAAGAAAATGTTCATCACCCACCATTTTGTTGGGCGATCGAGCATCGCACCTCACCAAAACAAGCAGGGAAGTTCGCGATAAAGCAAAAACTTCCCTGCTTTTTCGTCAAATTTGATCGAGGTTCTTATGCTAAAGATCTGTCAAATTTCCGCCATAACCCGGCAAATCCTTTTTATTGCTGCCATTCTCGGCGTTTTCTTCGCGATCTCGCAGGCTCAAACGACACCTGAGTCGGTCGTTCAAAACTTGTACAAGGCGAGCAAAACCAAATACGTCGCCTCGATGAGCAAGGCGCAGTTGAGAAAATATTTCGACACGCCGCTCGCGGATAAATTCTGGAAGGTCGCCCACGGCGAAGGCGGCATCGACTTTGATATCTTATATAACTCACAGGACGTGGCGGATATCAGAAATTTCCGCGTCGGTAAGTTCGCCGCAACCGCGACTTCGTCCGGCTCGGTTCCGGTAAGCTTTGTAAATTCCGGCCGCCACCAGAAGCTCGATTTCAAAATATCGAAGAGCTCTGGTAGGTGGAAGATCGCGGATATCAAATACGGAAACGATTTTACGCTGCTTAAAACACTGTCCGAATATTGACCTGTCGAAGCACTTCCCACTGTTCTAACAAACTTTCCCACGCTTAAAATGGAGGAAAGTTATGAACCTTTGGACTCACGATATACGGCGATCAGGCATACTCACCGTATTTAACGGAACGAACGGATCATGGGCACATGCGATCGAGGTTGCGGTAAATCTGTTTAATGCGATGTGTAAGCATTATAAGATCGGTGTTCATCTAAAGCCCGAAAAGGATGAAAATAAGGCAAATATAGTAGTTAAGCTTGCAGAAGGCTCCGGCCAGTATCCGTATAAGGACGAAACGGTTAATTTGACCGTACCGGCGGGCGTCATACATGGAATGACGCATACATTCGCCCCAAACGACTATATTGAAAAGGCCGTCATTTTTTTGCCGACGAATCCTCAAATACAGGCCGGATTCAGAAAGGAGGGCGTGATGAGCTACGAATCTCTTTCAGCGGGAGCCCGCTCGGTCGTGGCAGCCCACGAATTCGTCCACGCCTGCGGCATGGACAGCAACGACGATCACGACAAAACTGGCGGACTGTTTTACGCCCGCCTGGAACCCAAAGGAAACGGCTTGGTCGAATGGGCCAGCAAAAAACCAGGAATGCCGCCACTCAGGATGGAAGGCGATTCGCTCGCGTACTTTAAGCAACAGTGGGAGAAGGAATAGAGAGTGTTTGAGGAGAGCGCCCAGGAAATTGCTGCGTTGTGTGTAAGTTTCATGACGGGCGACACAGACATTACATAATCTTTATTATCAGACGCACTGTTTACAAGCAATTGGAGGTTCGTAACTTCCTACTTAACCGCCCACCTTGGGTTTCCCTTGCCGTGTGAAACTCCTTATCGATTTCCCTTAGCTTAAGTCTTACGCTCATTATATACGCAGGTTCGTTGGTGGGACTCCGCATAAGCTCGGAGTCCCACTGGTGTTATGATCCGCCGCGAATCAAAACTCGAATCGCAATTTGAAGTAGCCTACCCGATGGCCTGCGTTCTCAGGAGCTCCGCCGCCGTTTCCGGTCGTGTAATATATCCGTTGTCCCGAATAAGAATCATCGGAATAAATATCGCTGTCCGGAACATCGAAATTCGGTGTATTGAAAATATTCGAGAAAGCCGCAGTAAAGGTCAGCTTATATCTCTCACTAAATGAAAAAGTCTTGGCAACACTGAGATGGTGTGCATGGATGCCCGGTCCCTCGATACTGGCTGCCAAAGCATTCCCGTATGTTCCCGGGCCGGGATCGGCGAAAGCCGTTCCATCAAACCATCTGTCCGGATTTCGCTCACCGCGTGACAGCTCAGGATTGCCGATCTGATCAGGTCTATAACAATCGCCGCCATAAAGGTTGATATTGCCAGAGTTGTTGCAGCTGTAAGGCGTCACATAAAATCCCGAACCTATGTAGCTGACTGTCTGCAATTTCCACCCTCCAAGGATTGCATCCACAAAGGCAGGAGAATCGCTGAGAAAGCGGCGGCCCCGTCCGACTGGCAGATGCCAGGTGGTCGTGATGACTGCCAAATTTCTTCTATTATAAGGATCGTTAGCCCACTGTGCATTCGGCGTGAACGGGTCCGGCGAGTTATTGATGTTGTTCTTGCTGATCGCATACGTGTAGTGGGCGTCAAACGTGAAATCCCCCTTACGGCGCTGTACTTCAAATTGGATGGCGTCATATCTGCTGCCAAAATCATCCAGTATGTACGACACCCCGTTTCGGGCGAACTGCGGATATGGAAGATCCAGTGTCGTGTCCGGGTCGGACTGAATCGGTTGGGCATTGAGCTGGACCCACCCGCGAAGACCTGTCCCGCGTGAACCAATGTAAGATGCTCGCCAACCTAGCCCGAAAAGTTCCTTCTCGAGGCTTACGTTAAACTGGTGAATTACACCGTCGTCATTTTTCAGTGGTACGCCCGAGACTGACCGCGCCCCAAGAGGCGAACGCCCGGAATTATCAGACAGGAACGGGTTAGGAAACGAAAACGCCGGCACGCCATTAGTTATACTGTTTGTGAAGGATTCGCCGGATGTACTGAAAGGGCCGCCTCCCAATGCAAAATCAGTGTAAAAACGGCTGAAGCGTTCGGTAAATGCTCCATAGCCTGCCCTGAGGACAAAATCGTCAGCAAATCGATATGCTGCGGCAAAACGCGGCCGGATGTTGCCTCTGTCCGCCTTTGGAACGACCTGACCTTCGATTATGTTGACAGACGATGGATAACGGGGATCGATTTCCCCTCGCGTCCCCGGCGGAATTATCACGCTCCCTGTTTTAGGATCGAAGTTATACTGCAGCCCGTCTTTATATCTTGCAAGACCGTAATAATCCCAACGAAGACCAAGGTCGAGCGTCAACTTTCTGCTAAATTTGAAACTGTCGGTGATGAAAAATCCCAGTTCATTTATTGTTCTCGCACGATCGATCCGTGGCGACACTCTGGAACTGCTCCTGGGAATACCAAGCAGAAAGTCCGCATAGGCATTCTCTCTGGTAGCGGTCTGGCCCGGCACCCGCGTGGCAAAGCCGTTAAAACTTACACTACCGTAATTCGGGACCTCACCCGAGAACGTAGTAAATTTTACATAATCGCCGCCGAACTTGAACGAGTGTCTACCTCTCGTCCAGGTCACATTGTCCTCGAAAGAGTATGTCTTATCGCGATTTTTGACACCACCGGCCACAGCCACTGATAACGATCTGAATCCGCTTATATTTACTGCCGGGAAACCTGCTCCCTTAAGCCCGCCCGGGTTCATTCCCTGGATACCTGTCTTTGCTATCACTTCATTCCCGTCTATTTCCTTGTATCCTTTAGCTGTTTCCGTACCGTCCACAATGTAGTCCCTGCTCAGGCCAAACGTAAAGCTGTTTATAAGGTTCGCACGAAATACGTGAGTATCGGTTGCACTAAACTGCGAATGGTCACGAAGCCTGGTCCAGAAAAGTCCCGGAAGATTGCTGTAGTCAAGAACGTACGGAGTCTTTCTTTGCGTCCATTTGCCATACAGGGAATTTTTGCTGTTGAACTGATGATCTATCCGGATAAATGGAAAACTCGCTCTGAAATAATCGTCCGCAAAAGGATGTGTCCAGGCAAAATTGTTACCGTTGGCCAAGACCGCATTTGGCAGCGGATAATAGCTCTCAAAGGCACGAGAAACACTACTGATCCGATCGGCAGGTATTATGTTTCCCGGAAAAGGCTGACCTGTTTGCGGATCGATTATCGTGGTCTGAGATGCAGAAAAATCCCCATTCCTTTCTGCCGCAGTTGGTACAAACGCGTCTCGAGGACCACCGGTTGGAATTCTATGATAGAACCATGACGCGTAAAAAAAGGTGTGGTTCTTCCAAATTGGGCCGCTACCTTCAACCTGAGCCTCATGTTGAAGTTGATAAGTCTTTCCGGGATCAGCCCAGTCGCGTGCATTGAAAGTGGAGTCGAACCGCTTGTAATAAACCATCCCGTGAAATGCATTCTGGCCGCGTTTCGATACAAGGTTGTAGTTGACAACACGTGCATTGTCGGCCGTCGCGTTAACGGTCGTCAGGTTAGCTTCCTCGTAAAAATTTATATTGTTATTCTGCTCGCCAAACCGATCATTGATGACTCCATCAAGTCCGATCGTCTGCTGTGCCGTGTTTTGGCCTGATACTTTAAGATCCCAGCCATTTCCCTGCACACCCGGCAAGGTGGTAAACAGCGAATACGGATACGGATAGGTATCAATCGAGGGGTTGTCTGCAACACGCTTTTTATCAATACTCGAGGTTATAGTTCCGCCCTCGGTCGTGATCAGGGCCGCGCCTGCTTCAACATTTACAGTTTGTGCCGTCTCGCCGATGTTCAACGCGGCATCAACACGGCGTTTTTGCAGATTTTCCACGAGGACGTTATCCGCGACAAAAGTTGTGAAACCCTGCTTGCTAACCTTTACCTGATAAATTCCCGGTTTAACTTCGTGAAAGTCATAGTTCCCGTTGCCGTCAGTGATCACGGTTCGCGAAATCTTTGTCGAAGGCTCGGTCAATGTAATCTCAGCCCCCGCAACAACTGCGCCTTGCGGATCGGTCACTGTCCCCAACAATCCTGCGGTAACGGCCTGAGCCATAATTGCCGAACTGACAGCGAAAACGACCGGCATCAAAAACGAAAATTGCCGAAATAGCCGACTATAGCCTGAATGCATATAAGGTCTCTCCTAAGAATTGACTTGAACGAAAACGAAAAACAAAGTGTGGAACATTCTTGTTTTTGCTTTCGAGTGGTGAATAATCATATTTAATACGAAAGGAAAAGTCAATCCACAAACGCTCGGATTGGATATTTTCTTTCGTGCCTTAACCATTAATGGACCTATGCTTACCTATAATTTAAACTTCCCGTCGATTCGAAAGAAAACGCAAGGGCCAGTAGCAAAAAAATCGCGGCGAGACTTGTCTCGCCGCGATTGTTTTTTCCATTTTTAAGATTTTTGACTATGGAACGGATGTTCGAGCCTCGGACCAGCGTCCGCGTGTAAAATCGGGGAATTTGATCGGTGCCGAGCCTTTGGCGACGGAAATTTCACTCAAAGGTCCGGGAGCGCTCCATGCTGCAGCGTCGTAAACGTCGATATCTGGAACAAGCCCGTCACGCATGCACTGAACCAAACGGTAGGCCATTATGTAATCCATGCCGCCGTGGCCGCCCAGTTTACGTGCCGCCTCGCCTTCCCTTCGCCAAAGATCGTGCTCGTATTTGTCCTTAAAGTTTGCAGGGTCCTGCCATTTTTCTCCGCCCGTCTGCCCATCGAAATAGATCCGCGGCGGGTAGTCGCGGAAGATCGCTTTCGTGCCCTGGATGAAATTAATGCGGTCATAAGGGTGCGGCGACGAAACGCTGTGCTGGAGCATGATCGACTTCCCTTTGCTCGTTTTGATCAGCGAGGTATTGTAGTCGCCCGTTTTGTAAAACTCTTTCTGACGTTCGTCGTCCGCGCTCAGGTTCGCTTTTCTGTATTCTTCCAGGCCCCAATGACCGGAGCTCATCGATACCAGATAGTCGAATTTATCGCCCCGATTAACGTTCATATAATTAGCAACCGGCCCAAGACCGTGCGTCGGATACAGATTGCTGTCCCGCAGCGTGTGATGATGCCGCCGCCATAATCCTTCGTCTTTGCGCTCGAACAGTTCGCCTCGCAGGTCGTGGTTGTAAGCACACGCTCCATGGATCAGTTCGCCTAAAGCGCCCTGCCGCACCATATTCAGGACCAGCAGTTCGTGATAGTCGTAGCAGCAGTTTTCCATCAGCATGCAGTGACGGCGCGTGCGTTCGGATGTATCGACGATCTTCCAGCAATCTTCGAGCGTGTATGCGGCCGGCACTTCGGTGCCGACGTGTTTCCCGGCATTCATTGCGGCAAGAACCTGCGGAACGTGCCATTCCCACGGCGTCGCAATATATACAAAATCGATATCGTCGCGTTTTACGAGTTGTTCAAATCCGTGATCGCCGCTGACATAAACAGCAGGAGCTTTTTGCCCGGCCTTTTCGACCATAGCTTTGGCCTTATCGGCTTTTTCCTGCACAACGTCGCAGACCGCAGTAATTTGAACCTCCGGTTGGTTCAAAAATTCGTGCAACACGCTTCGGCCGCGGTTGCCGGTCCCGATTATTGCGATCCGTATCTTTTCATGCTTTTCGAACGGAACGCCGATCATAGACTGAGCCTTCGGCTCCGTCCCAGCGAGAAGCGTATCTAACAAATTCGCTCCGTTCTCGGCAGCATTTGCGTTCGTCCCGATCAAGCCCAACCCTACGCTCGCCAGCGCGGCATTTCGCAGCATTTCTCTACGCGATAATTTTTCTTCGTTCACTCCCCGCTCCTTTGATTCTTTCTTTTAGACCAACACGAGCTTTAGGCCGTGCGCAGCAATTTCAGCCTGATATTCCTCGGTCAGCCCTGTATCGCTAATGACCCCGTCCATGTCCCACAACGACACGATCCGCGAAAGGCTGTTTCTGCCGAATTTGCTCGAGTCTGCCGTCAGATATTTTTCCCGCGCGATGGCGACCATTGCCTGGTTGATCCGCGATTCTTCAAATTTCGGCGTACTGATACCAAACTCTAAAGTGCAGCCGTCAGCCGCCATGAAGAGCTTGTCCGCCGTCAGTTGCGACAGCATTTCCTCCGCAAAATGCCCAACTATCGAAATGGAACTATGCCGCATGACACCACCGAGCAAAATGATCTGAATGCCGCGATGCCCGGCAAGTTCCGTGGCGATATTTATACCATTCGTTATGACCGTCAGATCCTGCCGTTCCTTGAGCCGTTTGGCGATCTCGTGCGTGGTCGAACCGGAATCGAGAATGATCGTCTCGCCGTCGTTTACAAACTCTGCCGCTGCCGCTCCGATCTTCGATTTTTCGATCGCATTCTCGACCGATTTTTCATAAAGCGTCGGTTCGCCGGCAACGAGGGTTGGCAGCACCGCCCCACCATGGGATTTATAAACAAGCCCGCGCTGGTGGAGTTCTTTAAGATCGGTTCTGATGGTGACTTCGGAAATGTTGAACCGCTTGCTCAGTTCTTTTACCTGGACCTTTCCGTTTTCGTGAAGCAGGCTGACAATTGCGCCTCTGCGTTCTTCAGTTAGCATTTCATTCCTCACTGATTATTGGGCGGCCTCTTCGAAACCGCGTGCCGCATTCCTGATCGTTACCAACGGCAACAATCGATTTACATCGTTTACGTCGATCTGTCCCGGAAGTTTCGCAAGGCAATTTGCCGCGCCGCACGCTACCGCCAGACGAATTGTTTCTTCGTTACGCATCTTTCGGACGTGTCCCACGGCGAACCCGGCGACCGTCGCGTCTCCGCTACCGACTGTCGAGACAACATCGACGGGTGGGGGCGACGCAATTATCGCACTGTCTCCGTCTGACCAGATCAACCCGTCACTACCTAAAGAGATAACGGCTGTTCGGGCGCCGAGACGTTGTACTTCCATTGCGGCCTTGATCGCCGCGTCCGGATCGTCGATATTAAACCCAACCAGGTTTTCCGCTTCTTCCCTATTCGGTTTAACCAGATCAGGTCCGCTTGGCAAC
This sequence comes from Pyrinomonadaceae bacterium, assembly GCA_035494575.1. Classification (GTDB taxonomy): domain Bacteria; phylum Acidobacteriota; class Blastocatellia; order Pyrinomonadales; family Pyrinomonadaceae; genus OLB17. The sequence goes on from DATJGV010000296.1 coordinate 10,597, forward strand.
GCGGATCTTAACGCGTCCCCGCTCGTATCAAGTATCACTTTGCTGCGACGTTCGCGTGCGAGCGAGATCATCCGCGAATAAAAATCAAGCGGAACCCCAGGCGGCAAACTGCCTGACAGAACGAGACAAAACTCATCGTTCGCGTCAGTCGCCTTGCGTTGACAAACTCCGTACATCTGTTCAAGCTCGTCATGCGAAATATCACCGCCCGGTTCCAGGATTTCAGTGATGTTACCGTCCTCGTCGATGATCTCGTCGTTCGTGCGCGTTTGTGCTTTGGTTCGAACCGCAACGGTCGGGATGCCCAACCCGTTCATCTGGCACTCAAGTTCGCCGCCGGTCGCTCCGCCGAGAAATCCGATCCAAACAACCTCTTCACCGAGAGCATGAGCGGCCATCGCAACGTGCGCCGCCTTGCCGCCGGCGAAAGATTCAGCGGAAGCTGCACGATTAACCGCACCGTGCATGAGTTTTCTTACCCGAACGCGCCGGTCAATTGCGGGATTTGCACTTACGCAGATGATCATTGATTCTCGAAGATCTGATTCTTCACGCCTCGAAGCGAAGCCTTTTGCGGCGTTCCAAGCTCCAAAACCACAACGTCATTTCGACCCTTCTTTAGCCACGATGCCGGAACATAGAGCGTCTGCTGCGGCCCGATCTTCCAATACCTGCCGAGGTGATGCCCGTTCACCCACACATTTCCTTTGTCCCAGGTTGTCGTATCCAGAAAAGTATCGCCGACGGTCTTTAAATCAAAAGAACCGCGATAAAATTTTGGAAATCCTCCGGTCGATCTCTTCCCCGCGTTCAAACCTGAGAGGTTTTCGAGTGGCAAGCCATAAATCTTCCAATTCTTAACAGGTTCACCATTGAGCCGAACCTCGCCGACAATTCCCTTTCGGTCGTAAATAAAATCCTTTCCGAAATTCAAACGGCCTGCGTTTTCAACCAAAATATCCAGTGTCGAACCGGATCTTGCATTGATATGCAAAGAATTTTGTTTCAACCTTCTATCCAACGTCCCAACTTTTCTCCCGTCAACAAATATCTGAGCGTAATCGTTTAAGGCATCAAATTTCAGATCCCCCGAAACGTCCTTATCAAGTTTCTTTCGATACAAAATGTAGCCGTAATTCTGACCGATCTCTTCCATGGACAGCGGTCTTCCCGATTTAACAGGCTTGCCTAAAAGCGACAAGATACCTGCCGTTTCCTTTAGATCGAATTGGGGAACTTCGACCGTCTGCGGACTAGCCGGAACATCGGGCAAAGTTTCCCCCGGTGCCAGATGTTTCTTTATGACATCGCGAATCGCATAAAATTTCGGCGTAGGACGCCCCGCCTCGTCCAACGGCGAATCGTAATCGTAACTCGTCGTGTCGGGCTGGTACGGTTCGTTCTTGCTATAATTCGCGCCATTCATAAATCCGAACGACGTTCCGCCATGAAACATATAGAGGCTGAACGAAATGTTGTTATCAAGCATCCACCCGACGCCTTTCGCGACGACCTCGGGTTTGACGGTCTGATGCTTGGCACCCCAATGATCGAACCAGCCGATCCAATATTCGCCGCTCATACGCGGCACATTTTGCCGAAACTTTGCAAAGTTTTTAAATTCGTCCTCTATTCCATCCCCGGCTCCGAAATTGACCACCGACAACAGATCAGGCAGCGTCCCACCGCTCAACATGTAGTCCGCGGAACCATCCGCCGTGTATAAAAGGTTATCGAACCCCGCGTCCTTGATCATCTTTTTAACGGCGTTCATATATTCGTGGTCCTTGCCGAAAGAGCCGTATTCGTTTTCGACCTGCGTCATTAAAATGTTGCCGCCATGCGTTATCTGCAGCGGAGCGAGTTGTTTGCCGACCTGTGCAATATACTTTCGTGCAGCATCAAGAAAACGTGTATCAGACGTGCGAACCTTCACATCAGGTTCATTTAGAAGCCAAGCCGGGATCCCGCCAAAATCCCATTCGGTGCAGATATACGGCCCGGGCCGCACAATGACATAAAGTCCTTCCTGTCCGGCCTCACGGACAAATTCCGCAATATCAAGATTTGCCGTAAAATCAAATTTTCCCGGCCGCGGCTCGTGGAGGTTCCAAAACACATAAGTCGTGATCGTGTTCAGCCCCATCGCCTTCGCCATTTTAAAACGCTCACGCCAGTATGCTCGCGGAACGCGCGGATAATGCATCTCGCCAGAACGTACGATGAAAGGTTTACCATCAAGCAGGAAAGTTTCGCCCTTCCAGCTAAACGAGCGCTTAGCGCTTTTTGACGACGCATTTGCAACCTTCGTTTCTTGAGCGAAGCCGATTGAAACAAAAAGCGCGGCAATTATCGCGGATAGTATAATGTAACGGTTTTTCATTAACGTTTCCTGGGCATCATTTCCAAATTCAGAACTTGAAACGGTTTTAATTCAAATGTATGTTTCTGCCCGCTTTTCAGATCGATCGACGGTTCGCGGGCATCGGATTTCCACGGGCTGTGCGCGACAAAGGACGAGACTGCGCCGGCTGGTAATTCAAAGATCTCCGCAACGTCTAATGAGATCTGCTGGGGTTTGTCGCTCGGGTTTCGCAGAGTCAAAATGCCCTTGCGCGGCGACCACGAAGCCCAGCCGTAAATCTCAAGCTTTCGCGGATCGCCGCCGACCCAGTGGGTGTCAACCAAAACGTCTGCGTTCGAACGCGACCATTTTGCGGCCTCGGCGATCGCATCCCAATCCGACGGTTTAAGCAGTGCCGGCGTTATATACATTTCCTGCAATTGTGTTCCGGTTCCAAAATAATCGTGAACCTCATCGCGAAAATCGCCGTTCGGATCGGTATCAAGATTTTTCGCATGCTTTGCATAGATCAACCCATGCAGCATCAGCGAATTTACCGGATAAAGCGGCCCGGCTTTTACGACGCCCTCATAGGTGTCGGCGTCGCGATACGTGATCCATTGCTGACGTTTTGATCCGACGCCGGCAAAATCATGATCCTCGCCGCCGCGCCAGATCGAATCGGCATATTGCAGCCAGAACGGAGACGGATAGGTTCCGGTCGTAAGATTTATATAGATGTCCGGTTTTTCGGCACGAAGGTCTTCGATGAGCTGAATGGCCGCGCTAAAATCGCTGTCAAACTCGCTGCCGGGGATCGCGCTGTTCACATTACCCGTGCCATCAAACTTGAATTGGTTGATGCCGTATTTTCGGATCATATCGAAACACGTTTCGCGAAAACGCTGGTAATATTTTGGTCCCGACAACGCAAAACCGCCCTTGTTCGTTTCGAAGCCCTGTTCTTTGCCGTACTTTATACGTTCTTGTTTGGGTTTGCCGTAACCGCCCCATGGCGACATCCAGACGCCCGGAGCCGTACCGAATTTTGCCGCGGCCTCCTTTAGTGGGGTAAAGCCGTTTGGAAATCCGCTGTGAAAATGCCACAAAGTTTGCGGGTCATCCCAGCCGTCGTCGAACAAGAACGAATCGAGTGTCACAGATCGTTTTTCCTTTAGTTCGCGTCCAAATGTGTTGATAACATCCAGAGCTCCTTTTTCGTCAAACTTGCTGAAATACCCGAGGTCGTACCAGGAATTGTAATGAAGAAAAGTGCGGTACGGATGAGCCCGTTCGCGTTCGACGTAAGCGAGAAAATCGCGCCGAAGTTGGCCGTTTCGCGTCGTGCCGATAACCGACGAGTAAGTGACCTTTGTTCCTTTCCTGAGCGGCAGTTCACGGTTCATCCAAGCGGTGACATGAGATCCGTCGACCTTGCTTTCAGAAAGCGGATGTTCGAACCCAAAATAGAGGTTTCCCGCAACTATCGGTGAGCCTTTAACCGTGCCGACAACCTTTGCACCAGGATCATCAAGATCGATCAATCGAATTTCCGAGATCGGCAGATCGGCGGCCGGTTCGATCGCGATCTCCTGGCGAATATACTTTGAACCGTCGCGGAGTATTCCATTCCAAACAACCTGAACGCTGCCGTCGGCGCTCGTAAGATTCGCAACTAACCGCGTACCGCCAAGCCGTTCTGCGAATCGCGAAGCGTTGCTGTTCGCCCGCAGCCGCTCGCTGCGAACCGCGCTTTTCAAACGCATTTCGGACGAGCGAATCTGCGTTCCGTCCTTTAGGAAGAGCGTGAAAGCGTCGGCCGGCAGGGCAAGTTTCTTCTTGTTTATCAAGTCTTCAAAACTGACCGCGCGAAATCTGCCCGTGTCCGCTGACCAGTTCGCTGCGACAAATTTATTACCGAGCCTTAGCGTCTTGTCCTTCTTCGTCTGCCCGAAAACACCGGCAAATACCGCGAGAGACAACATCAATAAAATGATAGGCAAAACCGATTTGTTCATTAAAATATGCATCAATTTACTTCCTGAATATTCCAACGGCTCAAAAGTTTCTGCTATTTAATTAACCAATTGTTAATTAATAATTACCTAATTAATCAGCGGCCAATAAGTCAGATTATTGACTACACAATGTAAAGGATTCACGAAATTCAATTTCGCCCCAATAGCCTCAATGCATTCTCACGGTAAATTTTCTTCAAAACATCATCCGGCAAATGCACGCCATAGATCTGCCATCTTCCCTGTCGCGAAGCATGCGACGGATAATCGAAATACTCATCCGCCGTCTCAAGGAACCGAAAATGCAGACGGTACATTTCCTCGTCGGGAACAAGGTCGGAACCAAACAAAACGCGATCGGCGTATTTGATCAGAAATTCCCTCGCCGTATAGGGCTGGCGTCCGAGCTCTGCGATACGCGCCCCGACATCGACATGAAGGTTCGGGGTTTCATCGAGCAGCCCACCGACATATGCCAGATTCTCAGATTTTTCCGCCAGATGTGCGCAAACAAAAGTCGTTTTCGGATGCCGCTTAAACATTGAATCTCTTTGCGAGAGCAATTCATCCTTCGAATAATGCGAACCGTAAAAGCTCCAATCCGGATGCGCTGCCAGCTCTTCGTATCGCTCGTTGAACCGATCGATGGGGACGAAAAAGGCATCCGGATCGGCGATGTGGAACATAACAGGAATGCCCGATTCACCCGCTTTTTCAAAAAACGGAGCCAGTCGTTCATCGTCGATTCGCAACAACTTCCCGTCCCGGTCGGCCAACTTCAGCCCGAGGTCTTTCCATATCTTGACTCCGCAAAACCCTGCTTCGGCCATTCGTTCCAGACGCTCGACGGATCTTTGCCAAAAGCTGTCCGAATGCAGATCGGTCCAGTCAAACCAGCCGATGGTTTCGAACCTATCAGACGCGTCTTTGAATTTTTTGTGAATTCCACATGCCTCATCGCCCACACGCATCGTGATATTCACGACCTTTTCGATATTGCAAGCGTCAATGATACGCAAAACATTTTCCGGGTCCTGAGCATCGAGGTGATTGTGATAATCGATCACCGGAAATTTCGCTCGAGCGATATTATGGCGGGGCACTGAGAGCATCGAGCGTGGAGCAAAATCGGACAGGCGCAGATCGACCTCGGCGCGTGCCGTCACCATGTCAACGAATTTGTCGCTGCTGCTATTCATCCGTCTTGATGCCTTCTTCCTTGTTGTTTTCGGCCAGGTTTGCAAGCATTTGCTTTATATCGCCGGCTCCTTTTATCGCGACATACACCGTGACGACCGTGTACCAGACTAGACACGCCGCCGTCAGTATCAACCAAAAAGTTTTAGACATTTTCCGTCGCCTCCACGAGCTGCTTTTGCGGTTTTAAGTACGACCCGACGATCATTCCAAGGGCTGACAAAACATAGGTCGCGATTCCGGAATAGTACGGCCCTATAGATTTTGCCAGTTCCTTTGTTCCGTCCAATTGCTCGATCACGAGATATGCGGCTGGCAAGGCCGCGCTTACTATTATCGAAGCCGCTGCACCCCAGCTATTCGCACGCTCCCAGTAACAGCTCGCGATCAGGATCACCGAGATGCTCGCGAGATAGATCGTTCCCGTAACGCCCAGATATGTCCATAGATCGCCTTTGAGGGGATACCACAGGCCGTACAGCAATAAAAAAATGCCGATGCCCGCAATGATCGAACGATTTATAAACAGTCCTTTCCGCTCCGACCATTGTTTGCCGCGTCTGAACGGAGCCAGGATGTCGTTGTAAATAACGCTTCCCCAGGTAAGCATGTACGACGAATCGGTTGACATATCGGCAGCGAGCATTGCCGCAAGCAGTATTCCCATCAATCCCGTCGGCACGATCAAGAGCAGCATTCGCGGCATTGCTTCGAGCGAGTTATCAACGTTTCCGAGCAGCGCAAGTGCGGCGATCCCCCAAATTCCGGGGATCAAAAACCGGCAAACAAAGAAAAAGCTCGTTCGCGTGTAAACCTTCTGTCCCGTCTTTGCGTCCTTTGCCGCAAGCACTCTTGCGATAGTCGTCTGCCACGTCAGGACCGCAGCAAAATTCAACAGGGCGTTAAACAAAACGTAAGGCACCCCCATCTCGGAATTCACGAACGGGTTGAATCCACCCGCTCCTTGAACTGTTTCGACCGTGTTTACGATCCTGTCCCAACCGACATTAACCAGTATCAGAACGGTCACGGCGATCAGCCCGACGCTCATTACAACAAACTGTAAAAAGTCGGTGACGAGCACCGAAAGCATTCCGCCCAAGATCGTGTAAACCGCAACGCCGACCAGCAGAACCGTCATCATTATTTCCAGATAACGCACGTCCATGCCCGAAACGAGCACGAGAAACTCGCCGCCGACCCGCAGGAAAACGCCCATGTTCAGCAAACCGCCGAGTACGATGACGACACCGGCGGCCCAGCGTATTCGCCCGCCAAAACGCTTTTCTATAAGCTCGGGAATCGTGATCGCGCCTGAGTCTCTGAGGGGCTTGATGACAAAGCCAGTCTTGCCGATGATAAACATTGCCGCGGCCATTAAGATTCCGGGTGTCGCACCGGCAAAGCCGTATTTGTAGCCGTTCTGCGCAGTGTACATGCACGTGACAATGCCGAACTCAGTTGCCGCAAGACTAGCAATGCCGAGATAGACATTCATCTCGCGACCCGCAACGAGAAAGTGTTCGACCTTGCCGACATATTTGCGGACGTAGAGTCCGGCGGCCATTGTTATCAGCAGATAAAGGCCGACAATGCTTCCATCGACCAGCCAGTTGAAATGTGACATCGTTTAGGCTCCTGTCAGTACCGCCTGCGGTCGCAGGTGGTTTAACCAAAGAATTTTTAATTCCAAGTCGCAAAGACGCAGGGACGCGAAGTAGAACAAAATCACCTGGCGTCGATATTTCATTTGATTTCCTTCGCGGCTTAGCGACTTGGCGTGTTTGCGTTAAAAAAATTTAAGCGCCGCAAATCCTTATCTTCGACTTCGAAACTTCCGCAACAGCCGATATAGCCGGAGCGAACGTCCGTCTAAGATCGATGTCGTCACTCGAAAGCAACGATTTCTTTACCGCAAGAGTAAATGCGTTTTTTAGCTCGGTGCCGAAATTAATCTTGGAAATCCCGTTCGCGATCGCTTCCTTCATCAATTCGTCAGGCACGCCAGAACCGCCGTGCAGCACCAGTGCCGTCTCGCCTACGGCATCTCGAATTTCCCGAAGCCGCGGAAAATCAAGTCTGACTTCGCCCTTATAAAACCCATGTGCTGTGCCGATCGCAACGGCCAGTGCGTCGACGCCGGTTTCCTCAACAAACCGGCGCGCGTCTTCGGGATTTGTATAAAACTGTGTGATGTCGCTATTGTCCGAGTTTTGTGCGACGTGTCCGAGTTCGCCTTCGACGGAAACGCCGGCCGCGTGAGCAATCACAACCACCTTTCTCGTCAACTCGATATTTTCCGCAAACGGCAGCTTTGAACCGTCGATCATTACAGACGAATAACCCGCGTCAATGCAGCGTCGTGCAAGATCGAAACTTGCTCCATGGTCAAGATGCAATGCAACCGGTTTGTCGATCTCGCGAGCCGCAGCCGACGCCATTGCAACCGCCATATCGACACCGAGATAGTTGATCGTCGATTCTGTTGTTTGCAATATGATCGACGCCTGGCATTCGTTCGCCGCATTGATGTGCGCCCGCAGCGTCTCGGCGTTGTAAAAATTGAGCGCCGCAACTGCCTTGCCTTCTGCCCTCGCAGCACGCAATATCTCTCGGCTAGGGACCAGCCGGTTCGTTTCGTTCAAAGTTGGAGCGCTTACCGTCATATCATTTTCGATCCGGAGGATCTAATGAGAATTCAGCATTCCCGATTTTCTTCAACTTTACGTCTTTGGCGGAGATGAAGCACGACCTACTTTTTTGCGCTTAGGGAATTCTCACCTAAGAAGTTGTCCAATTTTTCGCTGTCCGGTTGGTTTGTTGTACCGCCGGCACCCAGGGTCGAAAGCGCTCCGCACGCGTTTCCGACGGTCAAACACCTTTGCAGATCAGCTCCGTCTAGGAATGCGTGAACAAATCCGGCTGCGAACGAATCGCCTGCTCCGGTAGTATCGACCGCATTGACCTTAAAACCTTCGGCCGCCTCAAACTTGCCGTTCCGATACGCAATGGAACCGTTCGCCCCCAGCTTTACAACAACCAGCGGACATAGTTCACCTAAGGAGCGACACGCGGCGTGGACATCATCCTGATCGGTCAACAGTTTTGCTTCCGGTTCGTTGACGAACAAAATATCGGTTTCTTTAATAACCTCAAACACATTGTCGTTTCGCGCCTGATCGGGGTCGGAATTCGGATCGAACGATGTAGTTAGTTTTTTTGCTTTTGCCGCTCTGATCAGCCCCGCAAAATCAGGCTGCAGTGCGGTCTGCAAATAATAGGATGTAAGATGCAGATGTCGGTGTGCGTCCAAGATGTCGAGTCGAATGTCTTCTAATGAAAGCTCGGCGATGGCTCCAAGATATGTCACGAGCGCGCGGTCCTTTGGTGTGCTCAGAACGACGGTCACTCCGGTTTTCGATTTGTTCGAAATTGAAATGTTGTCGGTTGATATTCCTTTGCCGGCTAAGGTGTCCATACAAAATCGGCCAAATTCATCGTTGCCGACCTGGCTTACAAATGTCACGCTGCGTCCCAAGCGAGAAATTCCGCTTGCAAAGATCGCCGACGCGCTGCCCAGTGTTATTTCAAAATCGTCCGCTATTATTTCCCTGCCGAGCTTCGGTTCGGATTTAAGGCCACTTGCCACCAGATCGACGTTTAGCTCGCCGATCACAGCAATTTCATAAGCCTGTTTTATAGCAGTCATAAATGTTCTTTCGTTTTCTTTCTTTTGCTTTCCTTTTCGCGACAAATGAAATATAATCCAATTTGCGACAAAGTACAAGTCGAATTTACCCGGTTGGGAAAATACTTTATCCTGTGGCATACAGACTGAGCTCAATTGAGGAAAACACGTTGAACGATATTGCCGGCAAACCAAAACCACTGACATTCCCAGATTTATTGAATCTTTCGGCGACTGAAAAAGAGCGACGTGGAGCAGTACACACCCCGAAGGAGATCAAACAGCAGCCGTCGACCTGGCGTGAAACGTTCGACTTGCTGACTAAGATTCAGCCGGACATCAAGCGTTTTCTTGAACGCAGGGGCATCGGCAGCGCTTCGCTCAACGTTTCGCTAATAGGCGCCGGAACTTCCGACTATATCGGACGCGCCCTAGCGGCACTGCTGAAAAGAGCATGGAGATGCCAGGTCCAGATCTTACCGAGCACTGACATGCTGACCGAGATGGACGATATCGTTTCCTCCGCACCAGACGGCGCGCGGCACTTATGGATATCCTTCTCGCGCTCCGGCGACAGCTTTGAAGGCGTAAACGCTATCCAGACAGCTCTCGAAAAATACCCCGAGATCGATCATTTGGTCGTGACCTGTAATAAGGACGGTAAAATGGCCACGGAACTTTGTGTCGGCCGATCCAACATTTTCTGCATAACTTTGGACGATAAGGTGAATGACCGCGGCCTTGCGATGACCAGCTCGTTCACGAATATGGTGATCGTCGGCCAGGCTTTGGCACACATTTCGAACCTTGATTCATATCGACCGACCGTTGAAACACTTGCCTCAGCTGCAGAGAACATATTCCCAACCATCTCGGCGCTCGCGTCAACCATCGCGCAGGAGGATTTTTCGAGAATCTGCTTTTTGGGGACGGGCACGCTGCGAGCCGTAGGTGATGAAAGCTCTCTAAAGGTTATGGAACTGACCGCGGGCAATTATAGTGTTATGTCCGAATCGTTCCTCGGCCTACGTCACGGGCCGTTGTCGTGGCTGAATCAAGATTCGCTGGTTGTCGGATTTCTCTCTAATGATCCGGAAAAGCAAAAGATCGAGATCGGCTTGCTGCAAGAGCTAAAAGCCAAGAACGCGGCTAAGAGCATTCTTGCGGTACTTCCGTGCGAAAACAACACGGTATCAAAATATTCTGACTATCAGCTGGTCCTGAATATTCCGGAATCTCTGGATGACGTATATCGCCCGCCGATCGATATACTGTTTGCACAATGTCTGGGACTGTTTGCGTCGCTAAGACGTCACCTAAGACCAGACGCCCCGAGCGCCGACGGTAAGATCCAAAGAGTTGTGTCTCAGATAACCGGCGCCTGACGGCGTTTTCAGACCGATCCCGCTCCACTTTTTGGCGCAACACTTTGACACTTAGTGCCGAAAACACTATGATATCCGTTTGCTATCCATAACAGTTAGTAATCTACATTAGAAGGAGTTACAGGAACATTGAGTAACGGAAATTTTTTATTCACGTCCGAATCGGTCACCGAAGGCCACCCGGACAAAATTGCTGACCAGATCTCAGACGCCGTCCTTGATGCGATCCTC